>CAZNRP010000021.1:0-33348 GCA_964575555.1 uncultured Thiohalophilus sp.
CCGTGTGGCTGTCATGGTCGCCGGATCTGGTGCACTGGGGTGATTCCGAGGTGGTAATGAAACCGGTGCAATATCACTGGGACGAATCGAAAATCGGTCCCGGCGCAACACCGATCCGCACCGAGCGCGGCTGGCTCAGCATTTACCATGGAGTATTCGAGACCATGGACGGGGCGGTCTATCGCCTCGGCGTGGCGCTGCACGATCTTGCCAACCCGGCGAAGATTATCGGCGTCTCGGATGAATGGGTGCTGGCCCCGGAGGATCCCTGGGAAATCACGGGCTATGTACACAACGTCGTCTTTTCCTGCGGTGCGGTCGCAGATGACAACGGCGGCGTAAAAATTTACTGGGGTGGCGCAGACACCGTGATGTGCGCCGGAACCGCACGCCTCGATGACCTGGTAGACCTATGCCTCAGCAATAATCGGCCACCCTATTAACATAAAGGGAAAACAGGGTCAGAGAGAAATATTCTCTAAATATTAGAAACAATTGCTCTCTGACTCGATTATTGACGGAAAAACACCTTAAACCTGACCGCTGACAACATCGCTACTGGGAGCCTGAATTCAAGTTTGAAGTGCAAATAAACTACCCCGTCCGTTTGCGGCAGGGAGATCAACTTTCTTCATCAAAGCGATTATTGACCAGCTGCTCGATGGCGTTGATCGCTTCCTGCTCATCATCTCCTTTTGCGCAGAGTACGAGTTCGCTTCCCTTGCTGGCTGCCAGCATCATGACCCCCATGATGCTTTTACCGTTCACTTCTCTACCTTTGGCATGAAGAAAAATTTCAGAATTAAACTCTGAAGCGAGGGTCACCAGTTTGGCGGCGGCGCGGGCATGAAGGCCGAGTTTATTGCAGATTAAAATTTCTTTTTTCAGCATGTTTCTTTTATGTTTTTTGTGGATACGGCGAGGATTCCTTCCTGACCACCGCTGATGGCTTTTTCAGCCAGTTTGCTTAATTCAAGATTGGGGTAATTCATTATCCGCACCAGCATCGGTAAATTAATTCCCGACACCAGTATACGATCCGGATTAAGAAATTCGGCAACTATATTACTGGGGGTGGCTCCGTACATATCAGTAAGAATGAGAACGCCCTGACCGGTATTGAGCTTTTGCAGATTAACCTGAACCAGCTGGCGCATCTCATCCGTATCACAGTCCATGGAGGCGACCAGTACCCGGGTTGTCAGGGTAGCACTGCCGATAACGGCGATTGCGGTGTCATACAGCGTCTGGCCGATATTACTGTGTGTCAGGATTAACAGGCCAACGCTCATCGCTGTATCCTCATGACAGTTCTCTATGTCGGTGCAGGATGCCGGGGCGCTGTTGTTTAAACCAGGCGGTGAGCTTTTCAACCATGTAAACCGAACGGTGCTGACCACCGGTGCAACCGATGGCGACCGTCATGTAGCTACGATTATCGGCTTCAAAGCGAGGTATCCAGCTTTCCAGAAAATGACGGATATCGTCAAACATTTTGACCGCGTCATCATGGAGTTCCAGAAACTCGGCCACCGCCGGATCACGCCCGGTGAGGCTGCGTAAGCGTGGCTCCCAGTGCGGGTTGGGAATACAACGCACGTCAAAGACAAAATCGGCATCCACAGGAATACCCTGTTTAAAACCAAAAGATTCAAATAGCAGGGAAAGCTGGCTGTGATCGTCTTTGTTGACCCGTGAATGAATCAGCTCACGCAGCTGATGAATATTGGTACGGCTGGTGTCCATGTGCAAATCTGCTTCACCAGCAATAGGCTGGAGCAGGCTGCGTTCTTGAGCAATGGCTTCGCTGAGTGGGACTTCGTCGCTGCTCAGAGGATGCCGCCGGCGGGTTTCGCTGAAGCGTTTGATCAGGGTCGGGGTATCGGCTTCGAGAAAGAAAATCTCGATTTCCAGTTGTCGGGATTGAAGATCCTTGAGGATATTAGAAAAATCAGCCAGATCAGCCGGGGTGTTGCGGGCATCGATGCCTACGGCAATATGCTCACGGTCCATATTTCCGGATGAGAGTAATTGATCTGCCAGCGCAGGTAGCATGGCGGCGGGCAGGTTGTCGATGCAGTAGTAGTGCAGATCTTCGAGCACATTGAGGGCGATGGACTTGCCTGAACCGGACAGACCGCTGATGATGATCAGTTTCATGATGATGTCTTATTAATTAATTCTTTCTGTCGTTTAATAAAATCCTGAGCTGAATTGTAACCGCGCAAATGCAGCGCATGATTACGTACGGCCGTTTCGATGATAATGGCCAAATCTCGTCCAGGCCCAAGCGGCAGAACAACTTCAGGAATATCCATGTCCAGCACTCTGATATGCCGTTGGGTGCAGTCCAAACGTTCCAGGGGCGAGCTGAATTGCGTGTCAGTGTGTTCCAGTCGGATAATCAGACTCAGGCGTTTATCACTGAGAATGGCATTATCCCCGAACATGGCGCGCACGTTAAGTATACCGAGGCCGCGAACCTCAATAAAATCTTCCAGCAGATCCGGGCAACGTCCATGCACGGTATCGGGCGTTGCCTGAAAAAATTCAGGAGCATCATCAGCAATAAGACGGTGGCCACGGGTTAATAATTCCAGTGCTAGCTCACTTTTTCCGACTCCACTGGGACCAACCAGCAAAATACCCAGCCCTAGAACTTCCATAAATACGCCGTGGATGATCTGTTTTTTGGACAGCGTGCTATTGAGGTGAAAATCCAGTACCTCGATAACCCGGCGAGTGGTGAGGGGGGAGCCAAGCATTGGCGTAAAGGTGTTAGTGGCCCAGTGGCGTAGTGCATCCCGTGGCTGGGTCGAACAGGCGAAAATAATTAGTGCGGGTCGGGCATTAAACAACTGGCGCAGCGTGTCTTCGCAAATATCAGCCTCCAGATCGGAGAGGTAGCGAGTTTCTGTTGCCCCGAGGACTTGAATCCGGTTCGGGCGAATGAGATTTAAATAACCGACCAGATTAGGAGCCGGGCCGGGGTGCATCGGTCGTGTTTCATCGAGAATGCTTTGTCTGGTTTGATGTATTTGTGACAGCCAGCTTAGCTCCAGTGGCTGCTGGTGACTGTCAAAAACATCCTGGACGGTAAGTTTGCTGACCATGATCAGGCGGGTGTTGGCTGTTGCCCCTTAATGAGCAAGTGTATTTTATCGATACTTCCGGCCTGGCGTACCTTGTCTCGGAAATGTTGTTCACTAAATAGAGTAGCTAATTCGGATAAAATTTCCAGGTGTTCATCAGTTGATTCTTCAGGCACCAGCAGGGCGAACATGAGATCAACAGGTTTTTTGTCGATGGCATCAAAATCAATACCTTCAGCGAGTTGAATAAAGGCGGCACTGGCTTGCCGGGTATTTTTAACCCTGCCATGGGGAATGGCAACACCATAACCAATTCCGGTACTGCCCAGCCGTTCGCGTGACAGCAGGCTGTCAAAAATGTTCTCGGCGGTGGCGTATTGCTGTTCCCGAGCCAGCAGTTGGCTAAGGATTTCGAGCGCCCGTTTTTTACTATGGGCGTTGACATTGCAGGCAATACGATCTTTGCTTAACAGGTCACTGAGTTGCATGCCTGATTCTCTTATTCTTGGAATATTTGGTTATTAAACAATGCCCCGGAAATTCAAGATGAATATCCGGGGCGTCTGATTTTACTCTTCTTCCGGAACGGGCTGCCACTTTGAGCTGCCATTACCGCGGTGATGATTGGTAATTTTTTCCTTATGCTTTTTAATTTGCCGATCTAGTTTGTCGGTCATCGAGTCGATGGCAGCATACAGATCTTCATGTTCAGCATCAGCAAAAAGATTACCACCACTAACATGGATGGTGGCTTCCGCTTTTTGTCTGAGTTTTTCTACACTCAATATAACATGGACGTTGGTAACATGATCAAAATGTCGTTCAACCCGTTCGAGTTTGCTGACTACATAGTTATGAAGTGAATCAGTAACGTCGAGGTGATGACCTGTTATATTTAATTGCATAGTCTTCCTCCTGGATATTTATGCGAGGCGCTTACGTTCATTTGAGGGTGGAATGGCCAATGCTTCCCGATATTTTGCAACGGTACGGCGAGCGACCATGATACCCTGATCAGAAAGGATATTGGCAATTTTACTGTCGCTTAGCGGCTTGTTAGGCAGCTCGGCGGCAACCAGCTTTTTGATCAGGGCGCGGATTGCTGTGGCGGAACATTCACCGCCACTAGCGGTGGAAACATGGCTGGAAAAGAAGTATTTCAGTTCGAAAATGCCACGCGGGGTATGCATGTATTTCCGGGTGGTGACACGGGAAATAGTGGATTCGTGCATTTCAACCTTTTCCGCAATGTCATGTAATACCAGGGCTTTCATGGCTTCTTCTCCGTGTTCAAGAAAGTCGGCCTGACGCTCCACGATACAGCGTGAAACTTTGAGCAGGGTTTCGTTCCGGCTCATCAGGCTTTTAATAAACCAGCGTGCTTCCTGCAGGTGGTTTTTCAAATAGGTGTTGTCATTACTGTTGTTAACCTTCTTTATCAGGCTAGCGTAGTGCGGGTTGACACGCAACTTTGGTGCGGTTTCCGCGTTTAATTCTACCTGCCATTGGCCTTTGACTTTTCTTACGAAAACATCTGGGACAATATATTCTGGCTGGCTGGAGGTGATCTGGCTGCCGGGACGCGGGTTTAATGTCTGAATTAATTGAATAATTTCTTTCAGTGCAGCTTCATTAATTTTCATGCGCCGTGCGAGCAGAACATAGTCACGGCTTGCGAGCAGCTCAAAGTGTTCACTAACTAACTTGATGGCCAGCTGTAGCCATTCGGAGTCCAGGGGCAGCTGTTTTAACTGCAGGATCAGGCTTTCGCGTAAATTCCGTGCGCCCACCCCAGGGGGATCAAAGTTCTGTATACGATGAAGGACAGCTTCGATCTCATCGAGTTCAATTTCCTCAATATCGTTAGCCAGTGCCTGATGCAGCTCTTCGATTGAGGTGCCGAGATAACCATCATCACTGATGCTGTCTATTATGACTTCGGCAATGACCAGATCCGTCTCGGAAAAGGGGGTCAGCTCCATTTGCCAGTGCAAATGCTCCTGCAGGGATTCTTCGGCATTGCTGGCAATCTCAAAGTCGTGTTCAACCGCGCTGCTGGCCGAGGAAGGTGGGGTAATGGAATCGTAAATATCATCCCAGTTGGAGTCAGTTGGCAGCTCATCAGGAATGGCGGAGTTTTCATCCGGGCCTTTGATTTCGGCGGCTTCCGTTTCCTGAGTGCTGGCAGGTATTTCTGTGTCAGTGACACCCGGAGCCTCATTTTTATCTGTGCTAGCGTTGTTGTGTTCGTCTTCCACTTCCAGCATCAGATTGGAATCCAGCG
The DNA here is from genome assembly GCA_964575555.1 of uncultured Thiohalophilus sp. Taxonomy (GTDB): domain Bacteria; phylum Pseudomonadota; class Gammaproteobacteria; order UBA6429; family Thiohalophilaceae; genus JAADGZ01. The sequence goes on from CAZNRP010000021.1 coordinate 5,377, forward strand.
CATCCTGAATTTCAGTTTGAAGTTCAAGAGTGGAAAGTTGTAGCAGGCGGATTGCTTGCTGCAACTGAGGAGTCATGGTCAGGTGTTGACCGAGTCGGAGTTGTAAAGCTTGTTTCATATTTTGTGTTTGGGATCTCAGCCGGCAGGTAGTTGTTACTGGCTAACTTAATTTTAGCTTATTTCAAATTACAGTGCAGGGAATTTGGCATAGTTTTTTCATAACTTGTGAATTGACAAAACTGAAAAATTTGTTAGCGGTTTAAATCAGGGTACTGATACTTTTATTCGTGATACCTCAAAATTATTAAACTCATATTTTGAAAAGCTATAGTCTAACTGCGATGTTTAATTATTGCGGTGTCTGTATGGTTCGTAATGAGATTTATACTCAGGTTAACCGGCAGGAGCAGGGCAGGACTTGATTAAGAACAATAAATAGATCGTTACAGACGGAAGTGTTCACCCAGGTAGACCTTTCTGACCTGGCTGTCTGCAAGCAGGGTATCCGGATCGCCAGTGGCAATGACCTCACCGGCATTCATGATGTAGGCCCGTTCACAAATGCCCAGGGTTTCACGTACATTGTGATCGGTGATCAGCACGCCGATGCCACGCTCAGTCAGGTGTTTGATAATGCTCTGAATATCCAGCACTGAAATAGGATCGACGCCGGCAAATGGCTCGTCGAGTAAAATAAAGCGGGGCTCGGTGGCCAGTGCGCGGGCAATTTCAACGCGCCGTCGTTCACCACCGGAGAGACTGATACCGATGTTGTGGCGAATGTGAGTGATGTGCAATTCCTCCAGCAGCTCTTCCAGTTGTTGTTCCTGTTGAAAACTACTCAACTCCGAACGGGTTTGTAGAATAGCGAGAATATTATCGGCCACTGAGAGTTTACGAAAAATCGAAGCTTCCTGGGGCAGGTAGCCGATGCCATTACGGGCACGCAGATGCAGGGGCAGAGGGGTAATGTCCTTGCCGTCAAGATAAATATTGCCTTTGTCGGCGGCCACCAGCCCTACGATCATGTAGAACGAGGTGGTCTTGCCTGCGCCATTGGGGCCGAGCAGGCCGACCACTTCACCGCTCTTTATATTGATGGATACATCATGCACCACATCCCGGCCCTTATATCGTTTGGCCAGATGGCGGGCGCTGAGTTCACTGGGGGCTGAGCCGCTGACTTCATTCACGGTATTGTGTCCGCCTGCGTATCATTATCCGGTGCTTCGTTATTTTCTTCTTCTTTGCCAGGTAGTGTGTCTACGGCCTTTGTTTTGTTGACGGCTTTCTTCGGGGTAATGACGGCACGAATGCGGCCGGAGTCCTGGCCCTGCGAATTGGCGGAAACCCGGCTGTTGCGGGTGTCATATTCGATATGCTCACCGGAAAAGCGATTGGCTCCCTGCCAGACTTCGGCTTCTTTGATCAGGAAAAGCCGATCGGTGCTGGCAAAATATTCCATACGCTTTGCACGGGAATAAACCAGCTCGGTACTGTTGTCGGGTAACTGCTGCAGCTTTGCCGGTTCGCCGAGGATAATGAGCTTGTCCAGCTCGCCCTCAACGATATAGATGTAGACCTCATCCGCATCGACCACAAGGCTGCCCTGGGTAATGTGCACATTACCCAGATAGTGACTGTAACCACTGGCTTCTTCTGCCACCATGCGATCGGCATTGATATGGATGGGCTGTTCCCGATCGGCAGTCAGGGCCGCCACTGGTTTTGCCGAAATGATGGCAAACAGGAGTAATGGCAACAGCAGCTGCCCCAGTTTAAGGATGTGATACGTCATAGCGTCCTCGTGTATCCGCCAGTAATTCCAGCCGTCCGAGGCGCAGCTCAGCGCGCATGCCGGTGCCGGTGGTTTGGTGATAGCCACGGGTTAATTTTACCGCGGCATCGGTTTGCGCATAATCTCGCAGTGTGTCGATACGTAAATCCCGGGTCACTAATTGCATGCTGTCATTAGCACTATTGGTCTGCGTGATATCTACCGCGCCGTTCAGGTGGATACGCTGACCATCGTCATAAACGATGCCTTCATCAGCAACCATGACCCAGGGGGCTTGTTTTTCGCTGAACATTTTTACAACTGGACTGGTCAGTTGCAGGGTTTCATCGTCAGGATAATGATCCAGTCGCCGGGCTTGCAGACGGTAGTGCAAGCTGCCATCGGCGTTGAACACGGTGGTGTTGAGGCCTTCCACAAAATAATCGGGTTCGTGGCGTAAGGCGGTTTTTTCTTCAATGGTTTTATGCTCAATGGCATTTAACAGCCAGTTGGCAAAGGCTGTGAGTATGACCACAAAGAGCAAGGTAAGAAAATAGTGCAGGCGGCTCATTTTAGAAAATATTGAACCTGGGTATCCAGGGTGTTTTGCGCTTCCATGAGCAGGTCACAGACATCACGCGCGGCCCCCCGGCCCCCATTTTTCGGGGTCTGCCAGTGAGCATGTTGTTTGGCTATAGGATGGGCATCCTGTACCGCAATAGCCAGCCCTGCACGCTTGAGTACGGGAAGATCAACCACATCATCACCGACATAGGCGGTTTGCTCAAAGCTTAGCCCCAGTTTTGCAACTAATTCTTCAAACGCTGGCAGTTTATCCAGCTTGTCCTGATAGACATATTTGATGCCCAGGTTATGCATGCGATGTTCCACCACATGAGAGCTGCGGGCGGTAATAATGCCGATTTCCACGCCGGAACGCTGTAGCATTTTCATGCCTAGCCCATCACGGGCATTGAAAGCCTTGTATTCCTGACCATCGTCACCGACGAACAGACTGCCGTCAGTGAGCACGCCATCGACATCGAAGACCACCAGTTTGATTTGTTTCGCTTTTTCGAGAATATCTTTCATGAGTTAGTTGCAAGTAGCTAATGGCTAGGAGTCCAGTTTATATTCATATATTTAGGTTTCATTATTGGGTTTTGGCAAATGCTATTCTAAGCTTAATTGCTAGCCACTAGCCTTCACACTACACCGGCTCTTAACAGATCATGCATATTCAGTGCCCCGATCAGCCGTCCGTCTTCATTAACCACCGGCAGGGCATTGATGCGTTTGCTGTCCATCAGTTGCAGGGCTTCGGCGGCCAGCTGATCTTTTTCAATGGTGGTAAATTTATCGATCATGACATCGCTGATTTTTAGGGTTTGTACGTCAATTTTACCGTGATCCAGCACCCGGCGCAGATCGCCGTCGGTGAAAAGACCCAATAGACGTTCATGGTCGTCGATTACCGTGGTCATGCCCAGCCCTTTTTCGGACATTTCCATGAGTGCCTCGGCAAGGCTGGCCTGCTGCCGGACTTTCGGCAGGGTTTCGCCGCAGTGCATGAGATCGGCCACGTGCAGGAGCAGACGCTTGCCCAGTCGTCCACCGGGATGGGAGAGGGCAAAATCATCGGCGGTAAAGCCACGGGATTCGAGCAGGGAAATGGCCAGCGCATCGCCCATCACCAGAGTGGCGGTGGTGCTGGACGTCGGGGCCAGCCCCAGCGGGCAGGCTTCACGTTCGACGCTGACATCCAGATGCACATCGGCTTCGTTGGCTAGCCGCGAACCGGGGTTGCCGGTGAGGGCAATCAAGGGCGCACCGAGGCGTTTGATCAGCGGTACGATAGTGAGAATTTCATCGGTGCCACCGGAGTTGGAAAGCGCCAGCACCACGTCCTGTGCAGTGATCATGCCCAGATCGCCATGACTGGCTTCGCCGGGATGCACGAAGAACGCGGGTGAACCGGTACTGGCCAGGGTTGCGGCAATTTTGCCGCCAATGTGGCCGGACTTACCCATGCCGGTGACTACTATACGTCCCTTGCACTTGAGCATGTATTCGCAGGCACGGACGAATTGATCGTCAATGCGGGTCTTCAATGCCTGAATGGCGGTAGTCTCGGTGTCAATCACCGCCTGTCCCATCTCGATAATTTTATGATGCTGCATGGGCTATGACTATTTGGCCGGATAGCCCAGGGTGGTGAGTTTATCGAGAATCACCTTTTCTGGCAGAGCCTTACCATTAATACGGACATGGCCATTTTCAATATTCACGTCCACCTCAGTCACCCCGTCGAGAGGCTTCAGGCCATCTTCAATCGCACTGGCACAGCCGCCGCATTTTACGTTTTTCACATCGAATTCCATTTGTTCACTCATAATTGTTTACCTTAAGAGATTAACGTTTTATTTAAGTTCAATACTATCAGGTGTGGTTTAAGCTTTGCGTGGCATCAAAGTAGAGTACACCCAGATAAGTGAAATAGCCCCCTAATAGCAATAAGCCTTCCCACCGGTTAATGCGACCTTGACCGCGAAAGCCATACGCAAAAACGAGCAGGGCAATGCTCAGTCCGAACATCCAGGGGAAGTCACGGGTCAGCAGTTCCGGATCCAGCGCATGGGGTGCAATCAGGCCGGGTAGTCCCAATACGGCTAGCAGGTTAAACATATTGGAACCGATTACGTTACCGATGGCAATGTCGTGTTCTTTTTTTAATGCGCTCATGATCGAAGCCGCCAGTTCGGGCATGCTGGTACCGATGGCGACAATGGTTAGACCGATGATTAGATCACTCACGCCCAGTGCCTGAGCGATATTGACTGCCCCCCAGACCAGGATGCGGGAACTGGCAAGCAATAGAAGCATTCCGAAAACCAGCCAGAAAACGGCCTTGCCGGTGCTAATGTGTGCAATTTCGTGTTCGTATTCTGATTCCAGCGGATCTTTTTTCTCTTTAAGCCCGAGCCGGATCATCCAACGAACCATGATGACCAGGCCGATGAGCAGAATCAGCCCGTCGATGCGGGTGAGTTGTCCATCGAGCACCAGAATCAGGGCGATGATCATAATCAGAAACATCACCGGATATTCGCGTTTCAGGGTTTGCGAATTCACCGTGAGCGGTAATATCAGGGCAGTCAAGCCCAGCACTAAAGCGATATTGGTGATATTGGAACCGATGGCGTTGCCCACGCCCATAGCCGGGTTCCCCTGCCAGGCGGCAATGCCCGAGACCAGTATTTCCGGTGCTGAGGTACCGATGCCGACAATGGTCAGGCCGATAATCAGCGGTGAGATACCAAGATTTCGTGCCAGCGCAGCCGCACCGTGTACAAAACGTTCTGCTCCCCAGACCAGAACTACGAAGCCACCGAGTACGGCGGCAATAGATAAAAACATTTCATTATTCATGAGGCGAATGGTAACTGGAAATGGTGAATTAATGGAACTCTGAGTGAAATTATTCACACAGAGAATTATTTGCTAACCCCCGCTATTTGCGTATTAGGTATAAGTAATGATTTTCGGTATGCATTCCCACGCGGAGCATGGGAACGAGAAAAAATAGTCTTTCCTTTGTGTACTCCGTGTCCTCTGTGGTTCAATATTTTAACTCTTTGAATAATTCCCCGGTTATTTTACTGACGGTGTGGCGTTGTTCATTTTTGGTTTGTCCAAATTGAGTTCCATTTCAAGCTCCAGCTCTAGCTCTAAATCAATATCATCGGGGTTGTCGTTAAACTCTTCCTCGTAATCCATTGGCGGATTGCCGTCATAAATTAGATTGCGGCGGTGCTGCAGATAAGCTTCACGCATGAAAATATAAGGGTCGAGTGCGGCTTCATCCAGAACACGGCTGGCTCCCAGCAGTTCGGCACGTTTGTCGATATAGGCTAGTCCCACCAGTCCCCAGGCAACGGTGTCATCGGTAATTAGAGTATAAAAGAGAGGATGGGTGTAAATATCGACCACAAAACCGCTGGTGTCACGCACAGTGCTGGGACCGATAAACGGGATCATAAAATAGGGACCATCCGGTACACCCCAGACTGCCAGAGTCTGGCCGAAGTCTTCTCGGTGTTTGGGCAGACCGACATGGGTTGCCGGGTCAAACAGGCCAAAGACACCGAGAGTGGAGTTGACCACGATACGGTAAAAATCCGAACCGGCCTGTTCTATTTTAAATTGCAGTAGATCATTCACCAGCACCACCACATCGGCAAGGTTGCTGAAAAAATTGGAGACACCGATCTGCATGAAATCCGGGGTGTAGTCGGCATAGGCCTGGGCAACAGGACGAATCGCCGCATCGTCCACCGTTTTGTTGAATTTATAAATAGCCCGGTTGTAAGACTCGAAGGGATCATGCTCTTCCGGCGGGCCGGGAACACTGGCACAGCCACTGGTCAGCAATATGGCTGAGAGCAGGATGAACCACGGGTAAAATTTAATAGACGCTAGTTTAAAAGGCACAGTTTATATCTGAATTTATTATTAACTAGAATAATCCCATTGTTATCTGATTGGATCAAGGTAAAGATTGTAATGCTTGTTTAGTCCCTCGTCCCTTTCCCCTGAGTTTTAATCTTGCCGCAACGTGCACACTGGTAGCGGCTGATCAGCTTACCTATTTTCACGTCGAAGGGATTTTCCTTGACCACTTCCCATTTATGGAAGCCGCTTTTGCACAGCGTTTTGCCTTTATGTTTGTCTTTTGGCCGGGGTTTTTTAAATTGCAGAACATTGCTCATGTGCGTAGATTAATCATCTTTGCAGGCAGATAGTATTAAATATTATGGCAGAAAATTTGAATAAAGTGCTGCTTGGCGCACGCGGCTGGCAACATGCTGGCTGGGCAGGGACATTCTATCCAGAGGATCTTCCGCAAGACTGGCAACTGAATTACTATGCCAATGAGTTTTCAGTGCTGGTGATATCTGAGCAGAAATGGGTATTACTGGAAGATGTCAGCAGCTTAACTGAGGAGTGTGGGGTAGATTTTCGTTTTGTGCCTGAGTTACCACAGTGTGAAAACGAAGCGGAGTGGGAGGCGCAGATAGCGCGTCTTCAGCAACTGGGTGAATATGCTGGCGGAGTCATTATTCATTCAGGGGAGAATCACTATATTGGCGCAGCCGAGATGATTCCGGTTTTTAGCGAAACGGATGAAACGCTGATAAAAATACCAGCGGCTTGTTCGCTAAAAGTGTTGCGCAGCTTACTGGAAGCGGCAATGCAATCCCCAATGGCAACGCTGTTGCAGGTGGAGGGGGAGCCACCGGATATCGAACTATTGCGCAACGCACAGATTCTGCTTGAATTGCTTTAGGTACTTTGTTGTGAAGTATCCCTGTAGAGACGGCTTCAGTCGCATCTGTTCACCTGAAAGACGACCCCATCCCGACCTGTAGTAGTTTAAGGGCTGGATGTATGGTAAATATAATATAAACTCCTGCGATGCGTTTATTGTTAAGCTCGCTTAAAAAATAGTACATGGATTTTAATGACCGATAATATTTCCCCGCTTGATGGCCCGCTGGTAAAAATTCGCAATCTGAGTTTTTCCCGTGGCTCGCGTAAAATTTTTGATGGCATTGATCTGGATATACAACGTGGCAAGGTCACTGCGATCATGGGGCCTAGCGGCACCGGCAAAACAACGCTGTTACGGCTTATCGGGGGACAGTTACGCCCGGATGCCGGAACGGTGGAAGTCGACGGTCTTTCAGTTCCCCGGCTGGGACATAATAAACTTTATCAATTGCGTAAGCGCATGGGTATGTTGTTTCAAAACGGTGCCCTGCTCACGGATATCAATGTCTTTGACAACATCGCCTTTGCCCTGCGTGAACATACGCGCTTACCGGAACGCCTGATCCGCACTCTGGTACTGATGAAACTGGAAGCGGTGGGTCTGCGTGGTGCGCGCGATCTGATGCCCAGTGAACTATCTGGTGGTATGGCGCGGCGGGTGGCATTAGCGCGGGCGGTGGTGATGGATCCGATGATGATGATGTATGACGAACCCTTCACCGGCCAGGATCCTATTTCCATGGGCGTGCTGGTGCGCCTGATTCGCTCGCTTAATGATGCGCTGGGATTGAGCAGTATTATTGTCTCCCATGATATTCAGGAAACCGCCGCGATTGCGGATTATATCTATTTATTATCCGGTGGTAAGGTGGTGGCCGAAGGCACCACGGAAGATTTATATGCCTCCCAGTCAGAATGGGCACAGCAGTTTTTACAGGGTGAACCGGATGGCCCGGTGGCGTTTCATTTTCCGGCACGTGATTTTAGTGACGACATGCTGGATCTACCGTTAGGGGAGAAGCGTTAATGCTGAATAGCTTGCAGGGGCTGGGTCGCTCGGCACTGGATTTCTTTCAGCGACTGGGGCGGGGCCACCTTTTATTGCTGCAAATCCTGGCGGGTTCGCATACCCTGGTGCCGCGCTTCGGGCTGGTCATACAGCAGGTATTTTCCGTCGGTGTGCTTTCTCTGCTGATTATTCTGGTTTCCGGTTTGTTCGTGGGCATGGTGCTGGGTTTGCAGGGCTATAACACGCTGGTGGATTTTGGTGCTGAGGAATCGCTGGGCGTGGTGGTCTCCTTATCGCTGGTGCGTGAGTTAGGCCCGGTGGTTAGCGCCCTGTTGTTTGCCGGTCGTGCGGGTTCCGCGCTGACCGCTGAAATCGGTTTAATGAAAGCCACCGAGCAACTTTCGGCGATGGAAATGATGGCGGTGGATCCGGTGCATCGGGTGCTGGCTCCGCGTTTCTGGGCCGGGGTTATATCCATGCCTTTGCTGGCTGCGATTTTTAGTGCGGTGGGTGTGATTGGTGGTTACTTTGTCGGGGTGGGATTGCTGGGGGTTGATGAGGGCGCGTACTGGTCACAGATGCAGGCCAAGGTTGATTTGCAGGATGATATTTATAACGGTGTGATCAAGAGTTTTGTATTTGGTATCGTGGTCACCTGGATTGCGATTTACGAAGGCAACGATGCGATACCCACCTCAGAAGGCGTGAGTCGTGCCACCACCCGTACGGTAGTCCATTCATCCCTGGCCGTGCTGGGGCTGGACTTTATTCTTACAGCATTAATGTTCGGAAAGTAGAAATGGAGAAAAAACCATGACCTCACGTTTAACTGAAATATGGGTTGGCATTTTTGTGGCTATCGGCATGGCGGCGCTATTCATGCTGGCAATGAAAGTGAGTAATCTCAGTACCTATAATAGCGGTGAGGGCTTCGATGTGATTGCCCATTTTGACGACGCCAGCGGTTTGAAGGTGCGCTCACCGGTGACCATGGCTGGGGTGCGCATCGGCCGGGTAAAAGACATTCGCTTTGATGACCAAACCTTTGAAGCGGTTGTCATTATGAATCTGGAACAGGGTCATAATAGTTTGCCGGAGGATACGTCGGCGAGTATTTACACCGCTGGTTTACTGGGTGAAAAATATGTCGGCCTGGAACCGGGAGCCGGTTCTAATCATTGTGAAGAGCTGGCGCTGGAAGCCGAGCTGGAAGGGGAGAGTTTTAATCCTGCTGACTGTGTTAATGATGACAGCAATAATGTGTTACATGAGGGATCCCGGATCACCTTGACGCAAAGTTCCATGGTTCTGGAAAAACTGATAGGCCAGTTTGTATCCCGCTTTCTCAGTGACAGTGATGTAGAAGAGAAAAAATGATGCAGCGTTTATTTTATAATTTAATTTTAAGCGCCTTGTTGTTGCTAAATGTTGGCCTGGTACAGGCGCATGAAGCACCGGATGTGCTGATTAAAGACACAACCGAAAAAATGCTCGCCGCACTGGATGAACAGAGCGAGGCACTGAAGCAGGATCCCGCCCTGGTCTACGGGCTGGTGAGCAACATTGTCCTGCCGCATTTTGATTTTATCCGCATGTCCCGCTCGGTGCTGGCAAAAAACTGGAACACCGCCAGCCGTGAACAGAAGCTGGGATTTGTGCGCGCCTTTCGAACCTTGATGGTACGCACCTATGCGGTTGCCCTGCTGGAGTACACCAACCAGAAAGTACATATACAACCGGTGAAGATGAAAGCCGGGGATAAAAAAGTTTCGGTACGTATGGAAGTGCTGCAGGCTGGTAAGCCGCCGGTGATTGTTAATTATCGCCTGAATTTAAAAAAGAAAGGCTGGAAGGTGTATGACGTGACCGTGGATGGGATCTCCCTGACCACGAATTATCGCACTTCATTTGCCTCTGAAATCAAGCAGAATGGGCTGGATGCCTTAATTGCCCGGCTGCAAGATCGTAATAAGAAGGCCGAAGGATGACAATGCCCGAGCTGATAGAAAATGATCAGACATTGAATATATCCGGGGATCTGGACAGGGAAACCGTGCCGGATCTTTTGCCACAGTTAATGACTCGTCTAGAGCAGCATGCCGGCAAGCAGATCTGCATCAATCTAAGTGGCGTGGGTCGCAGCGACAGCGCCGGGTTGGCCTTGCTGGTGGAGTGCCGCCGCCTCATGCGTCTGCAACAGGGCAGCCTCCGTTTTGAAGCCCTGCCGGAGCAAATGCAGCATATTGCAGAAATTAGCGGCATGATGGACTTTTTGCAATGATGCGGGTGCGTGTTTGCAAACCTGGCATATTAACGCAGAGAACGCGGAGGTGCAGAGTTCCTATTAGATTGATTAATAAAGATTTTCTCTCCGCGCCTTTGCGACTTTGCATTTTCTGCATTTAATACCCCTCGCTTAAATTTTATTAAGTCTGGGATTGAATCCCCGCGCAGCCGTTTTTTTTCTACCCGTTTCTCTATATAACAGGCTAAACTACGCGGCTGTTTATTTTAGTTACGGGTATAGGTGTCATGAATCCAGAAGATGTGAAAAAATTAATCGAAGCCGGCCTGCCGGATTGTGAAATTAACGTGACCGGCGATGGTAGCCATTTTGATGCCACCGTAGTCGGTGAGGTATTTGCCGGCCTTTCTCCGGTGAAAAAACAGCAACTGGTTTATGCCACCATGTCCGATAAAATTACCAGCGGCGAAGTGCATGCCCTGTCGATCAAAACCTACACGCCGGATGAATGGGCGACGGCCAGCAAGCTGCAGATCTCCTGATGGATAAACTGCTCATTACCGGGGGTACCCGGCTTGAAGGTGAGATTCGTATTTCGGGTGCGAAGAACGCGGCGCTGCCGATCATCGTCTCGACCCTGCTCGCCGACGAGCCAGTGACTATCTGTAATGTTCCGCATCTGCATGACATCACCACAACGATGGAATTGCTGGGGCGCATGGGCGTACAGATCACTATCAATGAAAAAATGAGCGTGGAGGTGGATTCCAGCACTATTAAAGAACTGGTTGCGCCTTATGAGCTGGTAAAAACCATGCGCGCTTCGATTCTGGTGCTGGGGCCATTACTGGCGCGTCACGGTGAGGCCGAAGTTTCCCTGCCTGGTGGTTGTGCCATTGGTTCACGACCGGTGAATTTGCATATTCACGGGCTGGAAGCCATGGGCGCGGATATCACGGTTGAAAATGGTTATATCAAAGCCCGCTGTAAACGGCTTCAAGGGGCCAAACTGGTCATGGATATGGTGACCGTTACCGGCACTGAAAATCTGATGATGGCGGCCACCCTGGCGGATGGCACTACTATTATTGAAAATGCGGCGCGTGAACCGGAAGTGGTAGATCTGGCTAATTGCCTCAACAGCATGGGTGCGAAAGTGTCCGGTGCTGGCACTGACACGATCAGCATCGAAGGGGTTGAACGTCTGGGTGGTTCGCATTACAAGGTGCTGCCAGATCGGATTGAAACCGGCACCTTCCTGGTGGCTGCCGCGATTACCGGTGGCAAGATTAAGCTCAAAGATACGGATCCTGATTTACTTGACGCGGTGCTGGGCAAGTTACAGGAAGCCGGCGCGGATATCGAAACTGGCAAGGACTGGATTAGTCTGGACATGCATGGACGGCGACCCCGAGCGGTTGATATCTGTACCGCACCCTATCCGGCTTTTCCGACGGACATGCAGGCACAGTTCACGGTTATGAATGCACTGGCCACAGGTTCAGGGGCGATTACTGAAACCGTGTTCGAAAATCGATTCATGCATATACAGGAACTGCAGCGCATGGGTGCGGAGATTAATCTGAAAGGTAATACTGCGTTCAGTACCGGGGTGAAAGAACTCAATGGTGCGCCAGTGATGGCAACGGATTTACGCGCCTCAGCCAGTCTGGTGATAGCCGGTTTGATCGCTCGCGGCGAAACCACCATAGAACGTATTTATCATATCGATCGCGGCTATGAATGTATTGAAGAAAAGCTGCAATTACTGGGTGCAGAAATTCGCCGGGTACCCTCGTAAAAATGTAGGTTGGGCTGAGCGAGAGCGAAGCCCAACATGTCGTATTATCAATTTTACTGGATGCCAATCGTGGCATCTGTTGGGCTTCGTTTTACTCAGCCCAACCTACAAACATAAATCTGTAACTATGAATAATAATCTAACCATCGCCTTATCCAAAGGCCGTATTTTTAAAGAAACCCTGCCACTGCTGAAACATGCGGGCATCGAACCGATGGATGATCTGGAGACCACGCGCAAGCTGATTCTGGACACCAATCTGGACGATGTAAAGTTGGTGATCATTCGCGCCTCGGATGTGCCTACCTATGTGCAATATGGTGCAGCCGATCTGGGCATTGCTGGTAAAGATGTACTAATGGAACATGGTGGAGAAGGCATTTACGAGCCGCTGGATTTAAACATCGCCTGCTGTAAATTAATGACGGCGGGTTTTAAGGATGCGGAGCCGGTGAAAGGCCGCCTGCGGGTGGCGACCAAGTTTGTTAATTGTGCCCGTCGATTTTATGCAGAAAAGGGCCAGCAGGTTGAAGTGATAAAACTCTACGGTTCGATGGAGCTGGCACCGATAGTGGGCCTGGCCGATTGTATTGTTGATGTAGTGGATACCGGCAATACCTTGCGTGCCAATGGATTGGAGCCCAAAGAACATATTGCCGATATCAGCTCCCGCCTGATCGTTAATCGCGCGTCCATGAAAATGAAACATGAGCGGGTAAAACAGTTTATCGACTTGATGGCCGAGGCGGTAAAAAAATGAGCAAGCTGAAACAGCTTAATACCGATGCGACAGATTTTTATGCCGAGCTGGATGCCATGCTGGCCTGGGAAAGCGTTGCTGATGAGAATGTTAAAACCACGGTAAAGGACATTCTGAATGACGTGCAAACGCGCGGCGATGCGGCGGTACTGGAATACACCAATCGTTTTGATCGCATGCAGGTGCAGGAATTTTCTGCACTGGAATTATCACAGGCACGGCTCGAGGCCGCCCTGGAAAATATTCCTGCGGCGCAACGCACGGCACTAGAAACAGCGGCCGGACGCTTACGTAGTTATCACGAGCATCAGAAAATGCAGTCCTGGTCCTACACTGAAGAAGACGGCACGCTATTAGGTCAGCAGGTGACGGCACTGGAGCGGGTTGGCCTGTATGTGCCCGGTGGCAAGGCGACCTATCCCTCGTCGGTATTGATGAATGCCATTCCCGCCCATGTTGCCGAAGTTGAAGAAATTATCATGGTAGTGCCAACGCCAGATGGCATAATCAATGAAATAGTACTTGCGGCCGCCGCCATCGCGGGTGTCAACCGGGTCTTTACTATCGGTGGTGCACAGGCCATCGCAGCTCTAGCTTATGGCACGCAAACCGTACCGCAGGTCGATAAGGTAGTTGGCCCCGGAAATATTTATGTGGCCGCTGCCAAGTCCATGGTCTTCGGTAAAGTTGGCATCGACATGATCGCCGGGCCGTCTGAAATTTTAGTGATTTGTGACGGTAAAACCGATCCGGACTGGATCGCCATGGATCTGTTTTCACAGGCTGAGCATGACGAAGATGCACAATCTATTTTGCTCTCACCGGATGCTGATTTTTTAAATCAGGTCAGCAAAAGTATTGAAAAGCTGTTACCGGAAATGGAACGCCGGGACATTATTCAAGCCTCATTAAATGCCCGTGGCCTGTTGATCAAGGTGCGTGATTTAGATGAAGCCGTGGCGGTGGCCAATCACATTGCGCCTGAACATCTGGAACTTTCGGTTGCTGCGCCACAGGTCATGGCCGAAAAAATCCGCCACGCCGGAGCGATCTTTATGGGGCGTTATACCGCCGAAGCCCTGGGCGATTATTGTGCCGGGCCTAACCATGTATTACCTACCTCACGCACGGCGCGTTTTAGCTCACCCCTGGGGGTGTATGATTTTCAAAAACGTTCCAGCCTGATTATGTGTTCCGCCGAGGGTGCCTCGGAATTAGGTAAAATCGCCTCGGTGTTAGCGCGAGGCGAAAGCCTTACCGCGCATGCCCGTTCTGCTGAGTACCGGATCAAAAAGTGAAAAAAGATACCTCGTCCCTGCGCGATCACATCGCGTACTGGATTCGCCCTGAGATCCGTGACCTCTCGGCTTACTATGTGCCTGACTCCCGTGGCTTGATCAAACTGGATGCGATGGAAAATCCCTATCACTGGCCGCAGCAAAAAATCGATCAATGGCTGGAATTATTACGTACTGCCGAGTTGAATCGCTACCCTGATCCACATGCACAAAAGTTAAAAGATCGTCTGCGTGAGGTGATGGGCGTGCCGGCGGATGCGTCCATTTTGTTAGGCAATGGCTCGGATGAACTGATCCAGATAATTATCATGGCGTTAGCCGGTGAAGGCCGCAGTGTGCTGTCGGTGGATCCGGGCTTTGTCATGTACCGCATGATCGCTGAGTTTTGCCAGATGGATTATATTGGAGTGTCTTTGTGCGAGGATTTTTCGCTGGATGTCGAGGCTGTGCTGACGGCCATCGAGCAGCATCAACCGGCGCTGATATTTTTAGCCTATCCGAATAACCCCAGCGGTAATTTATTTGATCGTGCCGATATGCTACGCATTATTAATGCAGCACCGGGGGTCGTGGTGGTGGATGAAGCCTACCATGCTTTTGCAGAAGACAGTTTCATGCCCTTGCTGGATGAGTATGAAAATTTGTTACTCATGCGTACCGTGTCGAAGATGGGGCTGGCCGGTTTACGTCTGGGTATGCTGGCCGGCGCAGCACCATGGCTGGATGAATTCGATAAATTACGCCTGCCTTATAATATTAATGTGCTTACCCAGTTAAGTGTAGATTTTGCATTGCAAAATGCGCCTATGTTAGATCAGCAAACAGAAAATATTAAACGGGATCGAAGCACGTTATTTACGCAGTTGCAGGTGATACCTGGGCTTAGGGTTTACCCTAGCCAGGCTAATTTTATTTTGTTTCGGGTAATGGATGCTCAGGCAACGGCTGTATTTGAAGGTCTGAAAGCCAAAGGTGTCCTGATAAAAAACATGAGCAAGGCCGGAGCAATTTTGTCTGACTGTCTGCGAGTTACTGTGGGCAGCGTCGAGGAAAATTCGGCTTTTATCAACGCCTTGCAGAAAACCATTTCTTCACTCAGTGATTAGCCAGTCGGCGCATAAATTTCATATTTTTTTAATAGATTATCTTTTTCCTGCATGGTCTACACTTTGATGGTCGTCACGATTATTACAGGTGATTTAGTGTATGGAAGGTCAGTCATTACAGGCGGTGGAGTCACGGGATCTTTATGGGAACCTGCTTCAACGCGAAGCTGAGATTGAGCTATTGCAGGAAACCTTTGCTGAGATTGGTAGTGAGCTGGATTTAGAACGAGTGTACCAGATCGTGGCGGAGCGCGCGCGGGCACTGGTGCAGGCGAAAACTCTGTTGATTACTATTCTGGACGATAATTGTGAGACCTACAGTTATCGTGGTGCAGCAGGTGTCAAGGCGGATGAAATCGTAGGTGAAGTGATGCCGCTGGACTGCGGTATCTGCGGCTGGGTCTGGCGAAATAATAAAGCCTGGTGGCGAGGGGTGCTCGATGAGTTGGGTGAAGGAGAGCGCAATTTTCTGGAGAAGGATGCGGGCTCAATTATTCTGGTTCCCCTGCAGGGCAAGAAACATTTTCTCGGCGGTATTGCGGGCATTAATAAACGTGGGGGAAATGAATTCGATCGTCGCGATCTGAATGTGCTGACCATGTTTGCCAGTATTGTTGCTATTGCCATTGAAAATGCGATGGCGGTACAGAAACTGGAAGAAGCCCGACAGGAATCGGAAGGCTATCAACGACAATTGCAACGTGTGAATCGTCAACTTACGGAAAGCAATCGTGAGCTGGAATATCTCTCTCTTTATGATGCCGTAACCGGCCTGCCTAATCGTTCCCTGTTTCGGGATCGTTTTGCCCAGCATATCGCGCTTGCACGATCAGAAGCACAGGGTTTTGCGGTGCTGTTGTTTGATCTTAATAATTTCAAGATTATCAATGATACTCTGGGTCATGAATGTGGCGATCAGATTCTGAAAGGCATTGCCCGTCGTTTTCTTCTTTATCTTGATGGCAATGGCATTCTTTCCCGTCTGGGAGGAGATGAATTTGCGTTGCTATTACCCGCCGTTGATCGGGTGAAAAGCCTTCGCCATGCCAGCCAGTTGTTACAGCAACTTGATGAACCCTTTGACATTGATCGTATGATGATTGCGGTCAGTGTCAGTATCGGCGTGAGCCTCTACCCGGAGCATGGTGAGGATCTTAGTAACCTGTTGCGTCATGCTGATCAGGCTATGTTTAAAGCCAAATCAGGCAAGCGTGGGGTGAGCTTGTATGATCCTGAGAGTGATCATTCTTCGACTGGCATGTTGACCATGACCGCTGATTTACGCAAGGCGATGGAGCAGCAGGAATTTCGACTGTACTACCAGGCCAAGGTGAAATTACAGGATGGTGTCATTAACAGTGTCGAAGCACTCGGCCGCTGGCAACATCCACAGCGGGGTTTTGTGCCGCCTGATATTTTCATTCATGAACTGGAACAGGCCGGTATGATCGATCGTTATACCCATTGGGTCATCGAGACGGCGATTGAGCAAATTGGGCAGTGGCAACGTCAGCAACGTGATATTAGCATTGCGGTAAACTTATCAACCCAGACATTAATGAATCCTGATTTTATGCTCTATCTTGAAAATCTGGATATCCTCGAAAACGCAGGCGGTCAACTGCAATTTGAAATTACTGAAAATCTGTTTCTATCGAATTATGATCGGCTCAGTGAAACGTTGAGTCGTATCCGTCAGTTGGGTATTCGCTTTTCGATTGATGATTTTGGTACCGGCTACTCTTCATTGGCACGATTGAAAAAATTACCTGTGAGTGAGTTGAAAATCGATCGTAGCTTCATCATGGACATGGATAAGCGCACTGATGATGAAGTTATTGTACGTTCGACCATTGAGCTTGCTCATAACCTGGGTCTGGTGGTGGTGGCTGAAGGCGTGGAAACTGAGCGAACTTGCCAGCGTTTAAAGGAATTGGGCTGTGATATCGCCCAGGGATATTTGATCAGCAAGCCGGTGCCGATTGAACAGTTTGAGCAGTTTATGGCAGAGCGGGAGAACGGTTAGTCAAATATATTAATCGTTGCATAAATACTCGCATCATAGCCCCCTCTCCTTTTGGGAGAGGGTTGGGGAAAGGGAATAAAATTATCAGGAACCTTCATGTGGTCGGGTACCCACGATAGCTGTGGTTTCAAATTCCCGCCCCTGACGTATTCCGCGAATACGGACTTTGCTACCGGGTCTGACTTTGCTGATCAATTGTAGCGCGTGTTTAACACTGTCAATTTTGTCATCGTCAATCCAGATAATGACATCGCCGATGGCAAGGCCGGCTTTATCAGCCGGTCCTGCGACCACGATATTACTGAGGATCGCGCCATCGCTATTTTTAAGGCCGAAGGAGTGAGCCAGTTCCTCGTTAAGATCCTGAATCACAACACCCAGCCAGCCACGTACAACTTCACCGTGTTCAATAATCTGGGTCATCACGTCTTTTGCCAGACTCATGGGTATGGCAAAACCGATTCCCTGTGAGCCTCCGCTTTTAGAAAAAATAGCGGTGTTGATACCGATCAGCTCACCATGTGCGGTGATCAATGCACCCCCGGAATTTCCGGGATTAATGGCCGCATCAGTCTGGATGAAGTTTTCAAAGGTATTAATGCCAAGCATGTTGCGCCCAGTGGCGCTGATGATACCCGAGGTGACGGTCTGTCCAACGCCGAAGGGATTACCGATGGCCAGCACCACATCACCGACTCGCAGTTTCGAGCTGTTGCTCAGGGTGATGGCGGGCAGATCCCCAAGTTCAATTTTGAGTACAGCGAGATCGGTTTCCGGATCTGCGCCCACTAGCCTGGCATTGGCGGTTTGTCCGTTTTTCAGGGCAACCTGAATTTCATCCGCTGCGGCAACGACATGGTTGTTGGTAAGAATGTAGCCGTCTGGGCTGACGATCACCCCTGAGCCGAGACTGGACTCGGTGCGTTGCCGGGGTCGTCTTGCGCTATCGCCAAAGAAATAGCGAAAAATGGGATCATTGGCAAAGGGGTGACTGCCCTCGGTGATGATTTTGCGGGTATAGACATTGACCACTGCGGGTGCAGCACGCTCGACCGCATCGGCGTAGGAGACCGGGCCAGTGTTGGTGTGCCGGCCGGGGTTACTCTGTTTGAATTCAACCACAGGCTTGTCATTCTCACCGGAGGGTGAGTTGAAATCAGGCAGCAGAGCCGGGAATAAATAGAGCAGGACAAAGGCCAGTGCCAGGCCGATGGTGGTAAATTGGAAAATGAATTGAATAGATTTAGTTATACGCATTGTGCTGCAAAATATTGGATAATCGAGTCGACATCTTAACCTAAGAGGAAACTCGGCGCATGGTGCAACTGAGTGAGCTGGTAAAATACACAAATTCCCTGTTGTCCGTGGACAATTTTCGGGACTATTGTCCGAATGGCTTGCAGGTTGAGGGCCGTGCCGAGGTGCACCGGCTGGTTTGCGGGGTGACCGCCTGTCAGGCGCTGGTTGATGCAGCGGTGGCGGCGAAAGCGGATGCCCTGCTGGTTCATCACGGTTATTTCTGGAAGGGCGAGGCTGAGCCTGTTACCGGGATAAAAATGCGTCGTATCAAGACGCTGCTGGAAGCCGGGATCAGCCTGTTAGCCTGGCATCTTCCGCTGGACGCGCATCCCGAGCTGGGTAATAACGCACAGCTGGCAGAAAAGCTGGGCTTAATCACTGAGGGACGCTTCCCCGGCGAGGACGTGGCGGCTGTGGGCTTGCGAGGGCGGCTGGCGACACCGCAGTCGGCAGAAGCCTTCGCGGACAAGCTTGAATCCGTACTCGAACGCCGTCCGCTGCACATTGCGCCGAATTCGCGACCGATTGAGACCCTTGCCTGGTGTAGTGGCGGTGCACAGGGCTATATTGAGGCGGCTGCCGATGCTGGAGTCGACGCTTATATAAGTGGGGAAGTATCCGAGCAGACTTTTCATCTCGCTCAGGAACGGGGTATTCACTACTTTGCTGCCGGCCACCATGCCACCGAGCGCTACGGAGTACAGGCGCTGGCGGCACATTTATCACAAAAATTTCACATCAATACGGAATTTGTTGATATTTTAAACCCAGTCTAACCTATTGAAATACTAAGGTTTATCGATGTTCTCCTTGACCGCAGCAGTTGAATCGTAGACAATACGCGCGCTCTGGATTGGGATGATTCTAAAATCCTGAAAGACTAAATAAATTCCAGACAGTTAAGTAATTTACCATGAAAAATTAGTGACTTAGGAGTTATTACGGGCCATGCTCAGGCAAGCTTGTAGTCCTGTTGGGCGCGATATTTTTCCAATTTTTGGAGAAGTTCAATGAGTACCAATGGCGTTGATACCAGCAGACGCCGCTTTTTGACTGCCGCAACATCGGTGGTTGGAGCAGTGGGTGCCGGGTTCGTTGCTGTGCCCTTTATTTCGTCCATGCAACCCAGCGCGCGGGCGCGGGCGGCAGGCGCACCTGTAGAAGCGGATTTCAGTAAACTTGAACCGGGCAGTAAAATGACGGTGGAATGGCGTGGTAAACCGGTCTGGATTGTTCGTCGTACTGAACAAAACCTGAAAGATCTGGAATCGCTGAATGATAGCCTGAGTGATCCGGCTTCAAAAGTCGAACAGCAGCCGGTCTATTGTCAGAATCCCGCTCGTTCAATTAAGCCTGAATATCTGATTACTGTTGGTATTTGTACCCATCTGGGGTGTTCTCCAACTTACCGTCCTGAAATCGCGCCGGCTGATCTGGGCGCTGAATGGAAGGGTGGTTTCTTCTGCCCCTGTCACGGTTCTCGCTTTGATTTAGCGGGTCGTGTTTATCAGGGTGTCCCTGCCCCGACGAATCTGGTGGTACCACCGCACATGTATCTCGCCGATACCCGGGTGATAATTGGTGAAGATAATGGAGCCGCATCATGAGCAAAATGACAGAATTGATGGGCTGGGTAGATGCGCGTTTCCCCGCGACTAAGATGTGGGAAGACCATCTTTCCAAATACTACGCCCCTAAAAACTTTAACTTCTGGTACTACTTTGGTTCACTGGCACTGTTGATGCTGGTACTGCAGATTGTGACCGGAATTTTCCTGACTATGAACTACAAGCCGGATGTCACTCTGGCCTTCGCCTCGGTGGAGTACATCATGCGTGATGTGAACTGGGGCTGGCTGATTCGCTATATGCATTCAACCGGTGCTTCGTTCTTCTTTATCGTCGTCTATCTGCACATGTTCCGCGGCCTGATGTACGGTTCCTTTCGTAAGCCTCGTGAGCTGGTCTGGATCTTCGGTATGCTGATCTATGTGGCCCTGATGGCCGAAGCCTTCATGGGTTACCTACTACCCTGGGGTCAGATGTCCTTCTGGGGCGCACAGGTGATTATTTCCCTGTTCGGCGCGATTCCCTTTGTCGGTGAAGATCTGGCACTCTGGATTCGTGGTGACTTCGTGATTTCCGATGCGACCTTGAATCGATTCTTCGCTTTTCACGTGATTGCGGTGCCGATAATTCTTCTGGGTCTGGTGGTCGCACACATCATTGCCTTGCACGAAGTGGGTTCGAATAACCCGGATGGCATCGAAATCAAGAAGCACAAGGATAAGAATGGCATTCCTTTAGACGGCATTCCCTTCCACCCTTATTATTCGGTGAAAGATATAGTCGGCGTGATTGTCTTCCTGATGCTATTTTCCTCGGTGATATTCTTTGCCCCTGAGTTAGGTGGCTGGTTCCTGGAAAAAGACAACTTTATCCCTGCGGATCCGTTGAAGACACCGGAACATATCGTTCCGCTGTGGTATTTCACCCCGTTCTACGCGATTTTGCGTGCGGTACCGGATAAGTTCCTCGGTGTCGTCGGCATGGGTGGCGCAATTGTGGTCTTATTCCTGTTGCCCTGGCTGGATCGTGGCAAGGTAAAATCCATCCGCTATCGTGGTGGTATTTATAAAACCGCATTGGCGATTTTCATTGTCAGCTTTATTGCCCTGGGTTATCTCGGGACTCAACCGGCAACCCCCATCCTGACAAACTTTGCTCGTGTGTTTAGCGTACTGTACTTTGCATTCTTTATTCTAATGCCCTGGTACACCGCGATTGATAAAACCAAACCGGTTCCAGAGAGGGTGACAGGCTAATGAAAAAGCTATTAATAACATTTTTATTTGCCGCGCTACCGTTACTGGCGAATGCCAGCAGCGGAGCCCATCTGGATAAGGCAAATATCGATCTGAGTAATCAGGAGTCCCTGCAAAACGGTGCACGTCTGTTTGTAGATTATTGTCTGAGTTGCCACGCAGCTTCTTACATGCGTTATAACCGCATGGCGGAAGATATTGGCCTGAGTGAAGAAGAGCTGCAGAAAAGCTTCATGCACGCCGGCGAAAAAGTGGGCGAACAGATGACCGTGGCCATGAGCTCGGCTGATGGTACGACTTATTTTGGTACCAAAGTACCGGATTTGTCGGTTATCTCCCGTGCTCGAGGTGCAGACTGGCTTTACACCTATCTGCGTACCTTCTATCAGGATGATTCACGTCCCTGGGGTGTTAACAATGCCACGTTTAAAGATGTCGGCATGCCTCACGTACTGTGGAAATTGCAGGGTGTGAACAAAGCGATCTATGAAACTCATACCGATCACGATGGCCATGAAACCCAGGTTATCAGCGGTTATGAGACTGTGATTCCAGGTTCAATGTCAGCTGAAGAGTATGATAATGCCGTACTCGACCTAGTGACCTTCCTGGAATACATGGGCGAACCGGCAAAAATGCAACGCTATGATTTGGGTGTGAAAGTGCTCATCTTCCTGGCGTTTTTCTTTGTCGTTGCCTATTTGATGAAGAAAGAATTCTGGAAAGATATTCACTAGTCCAGAGCATTAATCAGGTTCAGACGTTGATGTTGCATTAATGTGATAGAATACGACTGAACCTGATTGATAATTCAGTTTATCTAAAGAAATCTTATTTTTACAGACAAGGGGGGTAATCCCCCTTGTCTGTTTTTGGCTTTTTAGTTTTTGGAGTTGCCTAATGGCGCAAGTGACGAATAAACGACTCGCAATGACCCTGTTCTCAGGTGATCTTTGTCCTTTTTCCCACATGGTGCGAATTGTGCTGGCAGAAAAGGGTATCAATTTTGAAACCACCAGTGTGGACACAAACAATACCCCCGAAGATCTGAAAGATCTCAATCCTTACAACGAAGTTCCAACTCTGGTGGATCGTGATTTAGTTCTGTATGAGCATCTGGTGATTATGGAGTACTTAGATGAGCGTTTTCCTCATCCGCCATTAATGCCGGTTGATCCTGTTGCTCGAGCCAGTAATCGTTTAATGGTGCAACGGATTGAACGTGACTGGTATTCTACATTTATAAAACTGCGTAAAGGTGATAAAGATAGTACAAAATTACGCCAGGAATTGCGCGACAGCCTGGTGACTATCTCCCCTATTTTTGAGCAGAAACCCTATTTCATGAGCGAAGAATTCAGCCTCATCGACTGTGTGATGGCTCCCTTGCTCTGGCGTTTGCCACTGGTTGGCGTTGAATTACCGCCTTCTGCAAAACCTCTAATGGTTTATGCTGCACGTTTGTTTGAGCGGGAATCTTTCATGCAGAGTCTGTCTGAAGCGGAAAAGGAAATTCATCAGACCTGAGTCGGATGAATGATACTTCCAGTTTGTTTTCAGGGATTTAAATTATGGAAATGAGTTCCAACCAGCCTTATTTGCTGCGTGCCCTGTATGAATGGATCATGGACAATAATTTGACTCCTTATGTTTTGGTCAATGCGGAAGCCGAACGGGTCGAGGTGCCTATCCAGTATGTTGAAAATGGCAAAATTGTCTTGAACCTCAGCGCGGCAGCGGTTAATTCACTGGATCTGAGCAATGACTACGTGATGTTTAACGCGCGCTTTTCCGGAAAGGCCACGGATGTTAACTTTCCTGTTTCGGCCGTGCTTGCGATTTACGCCAAAGAAAACGGTCAGGGCATGGTTTTTAATGAAAGCTCAACCGAACCCCCCCCACCTGAGCCAGAACCAGAAAAACCCTCGGGCAGTGCCCACCTCAAATTGGTGAAATAAAACTCAGGGGTGAGAGGGGTGGAGAATGGGATGTTGTGGTGGCATTTGTTGCTGCCATTGTTTCTGGTAATGGCCCTCGCTGTTACCTTCTCGTGATTCTGTATCCGTTGTCTTTTGCTCTGTTCCTGCCTGTTCCTTTATCTGTTTCCGCCTTTCCCTTTCAGATTCTCGTTGCTGAGCTTCTCGCTGCAGACGATTTAATTGTAAATCGTCTGCGCTACGGCGCAGCAAGGCTTCTCTTTCCCTGGCCTGCTTTATTTTTTCAGCATCAGGAGCAGCTTGAATATCAACCGGTGTTGCCGATGGGACTTGTGGCTTATCTGAGTAATGAACTGCGCCGCTGTCATCCGTCCATTTATAAATGTCAGCTGCCGGCAGTCGTGCAGGTAGAATTAGCAGGAGCAAGCCTGGGAGCCAGTAAGCCAGTGTGGAAACATTAAAAAAAGAAAGGTTCATGCAGGCTTAAAAATTAGCAATGGGGAGTTACTAATAATAGAACAGAATATTACACCTGTGTATCACGGGGTTTTATTACCATGCTGAATAATTTCAGAAATAACAATAGCGCCGGGGTGCCGTGCAGAAACAGATCAAATATATCAATGGGACGACTGAGTTCAGCAGAAAAGAGCATGCCGAGTTTTTCCAGCAGATGAGGCTGTGAACCAAATGGAGCCAGCCCTAATAGTATGGCAATGAAAAAAAGTGGAACTAGCGGTAATTTATCAAGTAATTTCATGGTCTGTACTTATGATGGGTAGCTTGCAGCTATAATCAAACTATTTAAATTCCAGCATAACCGGAGCCACCTATGCATGCAACTTTGCCACTGCTGAAAGACAGTGATTTCCCCTCCATTCAACGTAGCCAACTGGAAACCCTGCAGGTCAATCTTGGCTATCTGTGCAATCAGCAATGTTTACACTGCCATGTTAATGCCGGGCCAAAACGTAGCGAAATTATGTCGCGTGAAAACATTGAGCAGATACTGGTATTTTTGGATCGCGCTGCGATTAAGCTGCTTGATCTTACCGGGGGTGCACCCGAATTAAATCCTCATTTTCGTTATCTGGTCGAACAGGCGCGTGCACGGGATATCCATGTAATCGATCGTTGTAATTTGAGTATTCTGCAAGAACCAGGGCAGGAAGATCTGGCGAAATTTCTCGCACAACAGCAGGTTGAAATCGTCGCCTCACTGCCTTGTTATTTGAAAGAAAATGTGGATGGCCAACGTGGAAAGGGAGTTTATGATGCCAGTGTGGCAGGACTGATAAAACTTAATGCACAGGGTTATGGACAGGCAGATACAAAGCTCATGCTGAATTTAATGTATAACCCGACCGGTGCTTATCTGCCTCCGGCGCAATGTCAGCTTGAAGTGGACTATAAATGTGAATTGAAAACCCGATTTGGTATCGAGTTTAATAGTTTACATACGCTCATTAATATGCCCATTCAGCGCTTTGGTAGTATGCTGATTTCGAAAGGTGGCTTTGATGAATATATGAATCTGCTAAAAACTGCATACCAGAAAAATAATTTACAGACGCTCATGTGTCGCAGTCTGATTAGCATTGACTGGGAAGGTTATGTTTATGATTGTGACTTTAATCAGATGCTGAATTTACCGCTGCAATTAGCCGGAAAATCACGTCAGCATCTGCGTGATTTAAAACATAATGATTTAAATGAGCTGCCTATTGTTGTGGCGGATCATTGTTATGGATGCACGGCGGGGCAGGGGAGTAGTTGTGGTGGGGCTTTAAGTTAAAGAACGTGTGTTTTGGTTACACTAATTTTATTTTTCTCTACGGTGAAAGCCATTTAGGGCTTCAGGCTGGCCTACATAACCGATAACATGTGGCGGGAGTGCAGATACGTAGGCAATGATTATTGTTGAGTTCAGCTTAGCATTACTTAAAATATAACTGGCGCAGTTCGTCCAGTTGTTCGCTTGCTGTTTCTATCGCATGCGGGATTTGCTCGCGAGTTACCCCGGCCATGGTCCAGATGTCATCGGCAATGTCCAGTTTATTCATGATACTATCAATGTCAAAGTCGAGCATTTGGGCAACAGTATTTGCGATATAGATTAACGCGACTTCCTGTTGATGAACATCGACCTGTCCTGGGGTGTGATGCCAGCGTATAACGGCTTCGATGTGTGCGGGCAGGTGCCATGAGCGGGCAAGTTCAGCGCCAATTTGAGTATGATCTGTTTGCAGGCGTTTGAATTCGGCTTCCATCATGGTCATGGCTGTTCCGCCCTCGATAGTACTGAGAATGATTTCGTGCATTTCCTGTGGAAAGCGGCTAAACAAAATGAGTTGGCCGACATCATGCAGCAGGCCGGCAATAAATATGGCATCCGCTTCGAGTGAGGTTTCTTTTGCCAGGGTTTGACCCAATACACCGCAGTAAAGACTGTGTTGCCAGAAGTCATCAACCGCAATAATATCGACGGGGATACCATCGAAGGCTTTGGCCGCAGAAGTAGAAAGAACGATGTCACGAATTTTATTAATACCGAGTACCGAGATTGCGCGTGTAACGGTGCTGACTTCGGTTGATAAGCCATAAAAAGGACTGTTCGCGATGCCGAGTAGACGCACGGCCAGAGCCGGATCCTGGCTAATAAGTTTGCCGATACTATTAATATTACAGTCAGGATCATTGACCATTTCATTAATGCGCATAGTGATTTCTGGTAGAGAAACTAGCTCACTGTAATCTCGGATCAATTGTTCAGCTAAATTATCCATAAAACATTTGTGTCCTGCAGGGGGTCGTAGGCTTATATATCGGCAGTTTGGCGTTCATATTTAATGCCAGCAGCCGAACTGCAAACAGTTTTTAATATGGACGCTAAATATTGAAGTTGTTAATCATAAGTGATTGAATTTTTTATATTTTTTTCACATCAATTATCGGGTAAAGAACGCTGCGACTTTCCATTATTATTCCCGTTTTGAATGAAGGCGGCAGAATGACCGACTTTCTTTCCGCCTTGCAGAAATACCGGGCGAGTGGGCATGAGCTGATTCTTGTTGATGGAGGGAGTACTGACAATAGCCTGGCTCAGGTACAAACATGGGTAGATGAGCTTGTAGTGGTCTCTGAGTGCGGTAGGGCGCGACAAATGAATGCGGGAGCCAGGCAAGCGCGTGGAGATGTGTTGCTGTTTCTGCATGCGGATACTCAGTTGCCGGATAATGCCGATAAATTAATCCGTGACTCATTACAGGTTGGAAATGTCTGGGGTCGATTTAATGTGCGCCTGTCGGGAAAATTGTGGCCGTTGCGTATAATTGAAAAATTTATGAACTGGCGTTCCTGCTTCACTGGCATTGTCACGGGTGATCAGGGGATGTTTGTCCTGCGTGATGCCTTTGAGTATCTCGGTGGTTTTGCCGATATTCCATTGATGGAAGATATTGAATTGAGCCAGCGTTTGAAAAAAATATCATCCCCCTGTTGTTTGCAAGTCCCGGTTATCACTTCAAGTCGGCGCTGGGAGCGTGAGGGCATTTTGCGTACTGTTATCTTAATGTGGGGATTACGACTGGGCTGGTTTTTTGGAGTATCAGCACAACGGCTGCACAAGATTTATTACCGGTAAATTTCATGCTCTATCGTTATCCGCATGCACGTATTCTTATTTTCAGCAAGGCACCTATACCCGGTAAGGCCAAGACTCGTTTAATTCCTGAGCTGGGTGAACAGGGTGCAGCTGATTTTTCAGCACGACTAACACAATACATGGTTCAGCAGATTGCGGAGAGCCAGTTATGCCCATTTCAACTTTGCTGTGCACCGGATACCGGGCATGTATTGTTTCATCAATTACAGGAACAGTACGGGCTAGAATTAAAACAGCAGCAGGGAGCTGACCTTGGTGCACGAATGGAAAATGCGCTGGCCGATGGGCTGGCAAATAGTGCTGCGGCATTGCTTATCGGTAGCGATTGCCCGGCAATCAGTGCCGACTATCTTGAGCAGGCGATACAACATTTAAACAGGAAAGAAGTTAGCTGTGTATTAGGGCCGGCAGAAGATGGTGGTTACGTGCTGGTCGGACAGTCTGTATTAAATAAAATGATATTTGAAAAAATAAGCTGGGGAACAGCAGATGTTCTGCAACAAACACGAAATATTTTAGAGGCAACAGGAAAAAAATATGTTGAACTTGCGACACTCTGGGATGTTGACCGGCCTGAAGATATTTTACCCGCGCAACGTTTGTTAAATGGAGCAGCGGATACACCGTAGTGACAGTGTGATGCGAGATATTGATTCCCACGGAGACCGTGGGAACCAGAAACAGGAAAAAAACGAGGATGTAATGTTTTCTCTGTAACAGGTATATAGTCTTTTGAATTTAATCAATGAGTCCATCATGCCGGGCTTCATCCTCTGGCAAAATACGTTCCTGCACCATACGCCACTCTCCATCGCTTTCTTTTTCTAATAAGATTTCAATTCCTTGTGCATTGATGGTGCCATCGTTGGCTTCGACAGTTTCAAAGGTTTTAAAC
>CAZNRP010000022.1:0-15732 GCA_964575555.1 uncultured Thiohalophilus sp.
AGGTTGGGTTGAATGAAATAAAGCCCAACAGTTTGTTTAAATTTTGGGATATCTGTTTACCCGAGCCAGAATGGCTCGGGTAAACAGATTTAGGCGTGTATTTTGAACTGGCTTACCAGATTTTGAAGATCCGAGGCGAGGCGGGCCAGTTCATTGGCGGCATTGGTTGTTTGCTCTGAACCGGAGGCAGTTTGTTCTGAGATTTGGCTGATGCTGCTTACGTTTCGGTTGATTTCTTCTGAAACGGCGGATTGTTCTTCAGCCGCGCTGGCAATTTGGGTGTTCATTTCTGTGATGGTGCTGACGGCTCGATTTATTGCATCCAGCGATTGTGCGGCCTCATTGGCCTGCTCGACTCCGGTCTGGGCTCGTTCACGGCTTTTTTCCATTACCTTTACCGCATCGTGTGAGCCGGCCTGTAGTTTATCTATCATGCTCTCAATTTCACTGGCTGATTCCTGAGTGCGGCTGGCGAGAGTGCGAACTTCATCGGCGACCACGGCAA
The DNA here is from genome assembly GCA_964575555.1 of uncultured Thiohalophilus sp. Taxonomy (GTDB): domain Bacteria; phylum Pseudomonadota; class Gammaproteobacteria; order UBA6429; family Thiohalophilaceae; genus JAADGZ01. The sequence continues at coordinate 506 of CAZNRP010000022.1, forward strand.
AACCGCGACCCTGTTCACCGGCACGGGCGGCTTCGATGGCGGCATTTAAGGCCAACAGATTAGTTTGCTCGGCAATGCCCTTGATCACATCCAGTACCCCACCGATGGTTTCACTGTCCTGTTCAACACCCTTGATGACTTCGGCTGCATTTTCAATCTCATGGGCCAGCTCGGCGATCACCTTTGAAGTATTCTCGACTACGGCTTTACCACCACGGGTTTCATTGTCTGCATTAGCGGCCGCACCTGCAGCGTTACTAGCGTTATTCGCCACTTCCTGTACCGTTGCCGTCATTTCGTTGATGGCGGTGGCAACCTGATCGGTTTCGTGTCGTTGGCGTTCAACATTGCTGGCACTTTCTGTGGCGACCGAAGAAACTTCTTCCGAGGCGGTGGCTAATTGACCCGAGCTGCTAATGACCTGCTGGATAAGCGCATTGAATTTTTCAGTCATGGCATTAAAGCGATGGGCAATCGTACTCATTTCATCATGACTATCGAGATTTACCTGTACAGTCAGATCCCCTTCAGAAAGTTTGTTGGTTGCCTCGCTGATCTGGGAAATGCTCTGGCGTACTGAGAAATAGAAGCCAAAAAATAAATATGCAATCAGCAGTAGTACAACGCTGACCAAAGTAATAGTGATAAGCAGAAGCTTATTGTTGTCCTTAATACTTTCCTGATATAACTTATCCAGTGTTGGTATTAGTTTATCGTATAATTCATATGAGCCACTAATAGCTTTGGTGGCAGTGTTAAATACTTCTTCACTGTTAATAGTAATGGTTTCTGCATTCAGCAGATCATGATTAATTAATGAGTGAATATGTTTTATAGCAAGGTTGTTGTCATCAATTTGTTGCCCCAGTTTGTCAGTAAGGGACTTATTATTCTTAACGGCGGTTTCCAGCCCTTTGGCCAATTCCAGAGCCTGATAGGTAATATTGCTGGATAAGACTGCGAGCTTGACGTAGATCTTTTGATTAGGAAATTTTCCACGTGCCGCAACACTGGAACCAACGGCTCTTGCCTGGCCCATATTTTCAAGCACATGGGGCAGCTGAGTGATAATGGCATCACTGATGTGTTTGCGATCAATCGCCAGGGACAGGCTAATCTTGCTGCTGTCAGCTATTTGATTCATCAGCTTGAGCATCGCGGCAATCATGCTGCTGTGTATTTTGATGGCCTCCGCTGTAGTTAAATTCATCGATGTTTGTTTGATATTATTCCACTGCAGGATTAAATCATTGATCCTCATTGTGTGAAAAAATTTGGCTCCTAATTTATCATCGACGGCTTTAAGCGCAGCCAGTTTTTTATCAATAATATTGCGTTTTTGTAATATGCGTTGATAGAATTCTTTGTCACCACTGAGATAGGCGGCGGTCATTCCACGATGTTGCTGAATGTGTTCAATCGGTTGGCGTATAGCTGAAATATAAGTTAGGCCAAGTCGTTGGTTTTCCATGATTGTGGCTTCGGATTCGAGTGATTCGATTAGGTTTAGACTAAGAAATAGTAATGGAACCATCACTATAGCGAATATAATTCCAAATTTGACTGGATAACGTAGTTTGTTCATTAACAGAACTGCGGGATTAAATAAGCTTTTCATTTTATTTTCCATACTAATGGTGCGCTTTGTGATTTTAACGGGTTTTATTTCTGGACTAAAACCACAAAAAACACATGGGTATTAAGTTATGGAAAAATATATCGACCGAAACGATGTTAACTTGACCATATTTCGAACAAAAACATATAAACTGTAATGATATGGTGACTTATCGAAATCAGGGAAAAATACAGTGGCCTGGAGATAAAAAGAGAAGTAGCAGGTATAAAATATAAATTATCTAAACTGAGAGAGTTTTCGGTGATGAGCGATTGTGAGCAAGCTCCCGGTACGGTTTCCAGTCGTACCGATGCTATGCAATCACAATGTTAAATGTTTATCCAGTGTGTCCATGTATTTTGAACTGGCTTACCAGATTTTGAAGATCCGAGGCGAGGCGGGCCAGTTCATTGGCGGCATTGGTTGTTTGCTCTGAACCGGAGGCAGTTTGTTCTGAGATTTGGCTGATGCTGCTTACGTTTCGGTTGATTTCTTCTGAAACGGCGGATTGTTCTTCAGCCGCGCTGGCAATTTGGGTGTTCATTTCTGTGATGGTGCTGACGGCTCGATTTATTGCATCCAGCGATTGTGCGGCCTCATTGGCCTGCTCGACTCCGGTCTGGGCTCGTTCACGGCTTTTTTCCATTACCTTTACCGCATCGTGTGAGCCGGCCTGTAGTTTATCTATCATGCTCTCAATTTCACTGGCTGATTCCTGAGTGCGGCTGGCGAGAGTGCGAACTTCATCGGCGACCACGGCAAAACCGCGACCCTGTTCACCGGCACGGGCGGCTTCGATGGCGGCATTTAAGGCCAACAGATTAGTTTGCTCGGCAATGCCCTTGATCACATCCAGTACCCCACCGATGGTTTCACTGTCCTGTTCAACACCCTTGATGACTTCGGCTGCATTTTCAATCTCATGGGCCAGCTCGGCGATCACCTTTGAAGTATTCTCGACTACGGCTTTACCACCACGGGTTTCATTGTCTGCATTAGCGGCCGCACCTGCAGCGTTACTAGCGTTATTCGCTACTTCCTGTACTGTTGCCGTCATTTCATTAATGGCGGTGGCAACCTGATCCGTTTCATGCCGTTGGCGTTCAACATTGTTGGCACTTTCAGAGGCCACCGAAGAAACTTCTTCCGAGGCGGTGGCTAACTGGCCTGCGCTGCTAATGACCTGCTGGATAAGCGCATTAAATTTTTCAGTCATGGCATTGAAGCGATGTGCTATCCGGCTCATTTCATCACGGCTATCGAGATCAATCAATACCGTGAGGTCGCCATCGGAGAGTCTGTCAGTTGCTTCGCTAATCTGCTCAATACTCTGGTGTACCGAGAAATAGAAACCAGTAAATAGATAGATAATTAGCAGTAGTACAGTGGTGACTACAGTGATGGTGCCATATAGAGTTTGGCTATCAGCTTGAATGCGTTCGAGGTAGAGATTGTTCAATGCTGGCACCAGGCTATCATAAAGTTTATAGGAGCCGCTAATGGCCTGAGTGGCGGTATTAAAAACGGTCTTGCTATCGATGCTGATAGTGTCTGTATTTAGCAGTTTTTTGTTCAGTAAAGTTTGAATTTCGTTAATTGCACGATGGTTGTCTTTGACCTGTGCTCCCAGCTCTTTTGCAAGGGTATTGTTCTTATCAAAGGCAATTTCCAATCCCTTGCTCAGATTTTTGGACAGGTTGGTAATATTATGTGATAACACCGCAAGTTTGACATAGGTTTTTTGGCCGGGGAAACGTCCTTTAGCAGCCACACCAGAACCTACGGCGCGCGCCTGACCCATGTTTTCAAGTACCTGTGGTAGCTGAGTAACAATCGCATCACTTATATATTTGCTGTCTATTTCAGGGGACATGCTGATTTTGCTGCGATCCGCGATTTGACCCATCAGATTTAACATGCTGGCAATCATGACGCTATGCATTTTAATGGCTCCGGCCGTATTCATTTTCATGGTCGTTGCCTTGATACTGTCCCATTGTTGCATCAGTTTATTAATTGTGCCGGCGGTGCCAAATTGTGAGCCGAATTTATTGTCCAGTGTTTTGAGTTCAGCCAGTTTTTTATCAATGATCTTGCGTTTTTGTAGTATGCGGTCACGGAATTCTGTGCTCCCCCCCAGATAGGCGGCAGTCATCCCACGATGCTGTTGTATGTGCTCAACCGGCTGGCGGATACTGGCAATATAAGTCAGGCCGATTTGTTTGTTTTCGAGAGTGCTGACTTCATTGTGTATTGATGAAATCAGGTTTAGGCTCAGCAGTAATAGCGGAATCATCACGATAATCAGGATCATTCCAAATTTGATTGGGTAACGTAGGCGGTTCATTAAAAATATAGCGGGATTAAATAAACTTCTCATAATTGTTTTCCTTGCACATCTGCTTATAGCAGGATTTGCGAACATATGTTCCATGCTATAAATATGTTAATTGTAAGGTTTTTAATCTTCTGGGTTAACTATCGACCAGCGGGAGGAAAACTTGATCAGGATCAATAAAAAAACAATACTAAATATAGGTATATAGGTAAGTTAAATAAAAGCTGAAACGTTGCTGAGGTTTTGAAAATGAAGATTAAGAAGTCGTAAAAATAGGATCAGTTTTTTTGAGTATGCTTGCGGATACAGGCAAGGTACTGGTTTTCATCAGCCATATTCTGGCTGCGTTGTGCTTGCCAGATCATTTCACTAAGGCATTCCATAACTTTATGTTCGGCGCTATGAATATCAGAATATTTTTCGACCAGTTGCCGGTATAGAACTGACAGTTCTGCTGGACGTTGTAGAGATAGTTGTTCTTGAATCGCCAGATGCAGGGACAGATGCAGGAAGGGATTGGCTTCGCCGCTTGTGGCTGAAAAGTCGCGACTCAGATTATTATTATTATCAAACAGCCCATGGTATTCGGGGTGCAGCTTGATGATTTGTACTAGCACCGTTTCCATCGGTTCCAGTTTTTCCCCGGCATGGTGTTTTTTCCATGCCTCGAAAAAAATTTTACGCATGGCATTTCTATCCTGTCCAAACATGCTGGGCTAGTTCTCCAAAAAAATGTTCCTGCTTTTTCAGCCGAGAAATAAAAATCCAATACCGGTACTGAATATCGTCGTCGGAATGATCCAGTGACGTGCTTGTTTTTCCAGCCAGTGTAATAGCAGTAGGCCGAAAAAGATACATGCCATATACAGGGGAATAACCCGAAAGGAGGTCAGATGGAAGAGATCATCGGGCAGGTAGTAGGCGTAATATTTACCAATGAGTAATAAAAATATCAGGTTGCCGCTGACTTCAAAAATCAATGGTGCATCAAAGCCATGTAGTAGCGCATGGCTTTTCCGATTACGCATAAATTGAGGCAAACGTTTTGCGTATGTCTGTTCAATAAAATATAAATGTATACCATAGGCTGACCAGAGTAGGGGGGCGAGCAGTGAAACGTCCCGCCCATAAATAGGCATAATGTGATATTCCCACAATTTTTCCCCTATAAAATAATGGTACAGTCCATTGATGATGACTTCAAAAAAAATGGCCAGACAGAAGACCGTTGCGGCATAGATTATCAGCAGGTAGGTATCTATTTTGAAACTGTCGCCACTTAGGCGGCGGTTAACAAAATATGAAACGCTAATAAATATCACAGCACAGACTGTGCCTGCCATAATTTCCTGTATTGATGTTGCGTGTTCCATATTGACCATATTATTTAGTATAAAATCAACTTTACTTAAAATTTTTGTTCCCATGCTCCTGTGTGGGAATGCATAAGTTTAAAGATTGAACCGCTGTGCTCTTTGCGCTTAAAATATTTTTTCTTATTCGATATTCTTGTCTTTAAATTCACAAATATCTTCAATGATACAGGAGCCGCAGCGGGGTTTACGGGCAATACAGGTATAACGTCCATGCAGGATCAGCCAGTGATGGGCATTTTGTTTAAATTGTGGGTCAACAAATTTCAGTAATTTGTTTTCCACTTCGACCACGTTTTTTCCGGGAGCGATCCCGGTTCGGTTAGAGACACGAAAAATATGTGTGTCAACGGCAATAGTGGGATGACCAAAGGCGGTGTTGAGTATAACATTTGCTGTTTTTCGGCCAACGCCGGGCAGGGCTTCGAGCGCAGAGCGATCTTTTGGCACCTCGCTGCCATGTATATCTATCAGCATTTTGCAGGTTTTGATGATGTTTTTAGCCTTGCCGTTATAGAGGCCGATGGTTTTGATATATTTTTTTAAGCCATTCTCTTTTAGGGCAAACATTTTTTCAGGGCTGTCGGCATCCTTAAAAAGATCTATCGTGGCCTTGTTAACACCCTTGTCGGTAGCCTGGGCGGAAAGGATCACGGCAATAAGTAATTCAAACGTTGATGAGTAATTGAGTTCGGTAGCAGGTTCAGGATTATGTGCCTGCAGGCGGCTGAAGATTTCGTGGCGTTTGTTTTTATTCATGCAATATTTTTTTCCGCGTGGGCACAAATACTGCGGCCACCTTACCGGGTTGAATTTATCCGGCTTCCTGGGCTATCTGCTCCAGAGAAAGAGTGTGGTTCTTTTTTGTCTGTCGTCGATCGATCACATTTTTAATGGCAATTAAAAACCCGAGCCCGAGAAATGCACCCGGTGGCAGAATAGCGAGCAGGTAGCCCCGGTAGTCTTCAAACAGGGTGACGGTCATCCACTTTGCACCATCTCCAAACATAAGTTCAATTTGCTGGAACAGGGTGCCGAAACCAATGGCCTCGCGCATTGCACCGAGTAACACTAATACAAAGGTAAAGCCCAGTCCCATAAACAGGCCATCGGCAAAGGCGTGGGGGATAGTATTTTTAGACGCAAAGGCTTCCGCACGGGCAATGATGGCACAGTTGGTGACGATCAATGGAATGAATATCCCGAGGATCATATAAAGCTCATGGAACCAGGCATTCATGCTGAGCTCGATTACGGTCACAATAGAGGCAATGATCAATACGAAAACTGGAATGCGAATTTCAGGGCGCACCCAGTGACGAATTGCAGAAACGGTAATGTTAGAAAAGATCAGCGTCAACGTGGTAGCGATTCCCAGTCCGAGACTGTTGACCATGGTGTTGGTGATGGCGAGCAGAGGACAAAGACCCAGTAACTGCACGAAGGCAGTGTTATTTTTCCACAGGCCTTCATGGGCAATAGATTGATAGTCGTTCATGGAGCCGATTCCTTTATTATTACCTGCGGGGAAAATATAGTGTCACGATGCCGGTTAAAATAAATCAGGCTGTTGTGTACGGCATTAACCACGGCGCGTGGCGTGATCGTGGCACCGGTAAACTGATCAAAGACACCACCGTCACGTTTTACCGCCCATTGCTTTGCGGCTGGGTTATTTAAAGACTTACCCTTAAAGCCCAGTATCCAGTTGCTATGTGAAAGATTGATAGCATCACCCAGGCCGGGGGTTTCTTTATGATTGACGACCCGCACTCCGGCAAGCTGGCCATTATAGTTGATAGCGACGAGTAAATTGATGTTGCCGTTATAACCCTCGGGGGCAATGCTTTCGATAATGGCGGCGATCGGCTGTCCAGCCATGCGGGCGCGATAAATGCTGACAGGTCGCGTGCTGCCCAGCAGTTCTGCATCGGTCACTTTGATAGTATCGCTGAATATATCATTGTCATGCTGGCTGGGAAGTACCAGCTCATGCAGGCCTTTGAGTAAGGTCGCACGATGATTACTCTCTATGCGTTCAAAGGTACGCTCATAGGTCAGGCTGACAAGGCCCGTACCGATGCTGGCAAACAGGGCTAGCAGGATTGCACTGATGAGCATATTTTTAAATAAAGACATGTTCATCAATCGCCCCGATGACCGAAGACCCGGGGCTGGGTGTAGTAGTCAATGGTGGGTACGGCCATGTTCATTAATAAAACCGCAAAGGCAAAACCGTCAGGATAGCCACCCCAGCTGCGAATGATATAGGTGAGGATACCGATACCGGCTCCATAGTAGAGGCGGCCACGCAGGGTGGTTGCGGCACTGATGGGATCCGTGGCAATAAAAAAGGCACCCAGCATGGTGGCACCGCTGAACAGATGAAAAACAGGTGAGGCATGGGTATCGACATCCGCCAGTTGCAATGCCAGCGCACAGAAAAACAGGCTGCCGATCACGGCCACCGGAATATGCCAGCTAATCACACGCTTAAAAATGAGCGCAATGCCACCGAACATGAACATCAGGTTCACCCATTCCCAGCCACGTCCGGCAAGCATGCCAAACAGATTGCTGAATTGGGTACTGATTTCGTGGACGGTCATATTTAGACCCAGCTGGGTTTTGACGGTATCCAGCGGCGTGGCCATGCTGATGCTATCCAGTTCACGACCATTGGGTAGAGCATCAAAAAGACTATAGCGCAGGCTTTCCATGAAACTAATTTCATGGGTTTGTACTGGCAACCAGGTGGTCATCTCTCGGGGGAAGGCGATCAGCAACATGGCATAACCAACCATGGCCGGATTAAAGGGGTTATAACCGAGGCCGCCATAAAGTTGTTTGGCGATGATGATCGCAAAGGCGGTGCCAATGAAGATCAACCACCAGGGTGCCAGCGAGGGTAGGGCAATGGCCAGCAGCACCGCTGTTAGCACGGCACTGTAGTCAGAGAGGAATGGTTTAATCGGGCGCTGACGCAGACGCAACATCAGCGCTTCACTGGCAAGAGCGGTGGGAATGGCAATGCCTAAATTAACCAGCAGCCCCCAGCCGAAAAAATACAGATGAGCGATAATGCCGGGAATCAGTGCAAGCAAAACTAACAGCATGATGCGCGAGACGCTGTTGCCTGAGCGTAGAAACGGTGAGCTGTCTATCTGCTTTTCCCTGCTAGCCATTAGCATGAATCCTCGTTCCGTGAACCTGCGTGTGAAAAGATAAAAATTGAACCGCAAAGGGCGCAAAGGTTCGCAAAGGGCTTAAAATAAAACCTGTTTTTCCTTTGCGTAACTTTGTGTCCTTTGCGGTAGAAATGTTTTTCTGTTCTTTCATTTATTTTCACCGGCATTCTTTCGCCGTGCCTCGATATCTTCTATGGCTTTTTTCTGCGCCTCGTCAAGGTTGTCAGTATTTTTCTTTTCTTGATCCTGTTCGGCACGACGCGCTTTGACCCTCGCCATGGCGGCTTCTATCGCTGCTTTTTTAGCGTCCTTGTCATCGCTCTTGTTGCCGGTTTTTTTCAACAGTTCTTTTTTCCGGCGTTTGCGTTCATCGTCTTCTTCTTTCTTGCGTTCCATCCGGTACTGGCGAAACTCATGCCGCTGACGTGCTAGATCTGATTTCTTCTTTTCTTCCTCCTGTGCCCATATTTCATTTTTTGCAAAACGATAATAATTGACCAGTGGAATTTGACTGGGGCAGACATAGGCACAGGCACCGCATTCAATACAGTCGAACAGATTGTAGTCTTGAACGCGATCGAAGTTCTGAGCACGGGCATACCAGTAGAGTTGCTGGGGCAATAGTTGTATCGGACAGACACGGGCGCACTCAGCACAGCGGATGCAGGGCATGGCGGCTGGCGTGGGTGTTTCCTGTTTCAACGTGAGCAGGCAGTTACTGGTTTTAATTATGGGTACGTTTGCATCATGAACCTTGAAGCCCATTAAGGGCCCGCCCATGATCAGATCAACCTTTGCTTTTTTATCCAGCCCACATTCTTCAAGCAGTGCACGGAAAGGAGTCCCTAGACGTACCAGTAAGTTACGTGGGTGCAGAGCCTCGCCGGTAACCGTGACTACACGGGAGATCAGAGGCATGCCGTGCATGGCATCATAAACTGCTACGGCGGTGGCGACATTATGACAGACAATACCTTCATCAACGGGTCGGCGGCGGCTGGGAATTTCCTTCCCGGTGACGATTTTAATTAGCTGCTTTTCACCCCCGGTAGGATAAAGGGTGGGCACCTGTACGATCTCAATATCATGAGATTCATGTTTCTCCCGTGATAGCACCATCATGGTATGAGCGATACGCTTATTGTCTTCAATGGCGATAATACAATATTCGGCCTGCAGCGCCTGTTTCATGATTAACAGGCCCTTGAGGATATCATGGGCGCGTTGTTGCATGAGCATGGCATCGCAGGTGATATATGGCTCGCATTCCGCCCCGTTGATGAGCAGGGTTTTAACCTTGTTGCCCTGACCCGGATTAAGTTTAATAAAACTGGGGAAACCGGCTCCGCCGAGGCCAACGATACCGGCATCGCGCAACAGATGGCGTAGTTCAGCGGCGGCCATGTTTTGATAATCATGGGCTTGCATGTCGATGGCTTCATCTTTGCCATCGGCTTCGAGCACGATACAGGGAGCATCAAGCCCGGATACATGGGGTACCGGCCGATTTTCAATGGCTATGATCTTTCCGGAAGTGGAGGCATGTACCGGTGAGCTGACAAAACTGCTGACTCCGGCAATCATCTGTCCTTTGAGTACATGATCGCCAACGCTGACACAGGGCTCGGCTGGTTCGCCAATGTGCTGTTGCATTGGCAGGATCAGCTCGGCTGGAATAGCAGCTTCATGGATGGGTTCATGCATGGACATTTTTTTATGTCCGCTTAAATGCAGGCCGCCGTGAAAATGCCAGAGCCGGTGAGTCATGATTTAGAACTCTCTGGTTTTTCCAGACTGGCATCGGGCAGGGGCCATTTCCAGTTACTGAGATCCTGTTTCAGCGGCACGATATGAATACAGTCTACCGGGCAGGGGGGAATGCACAGGTTGCAGCCGGTGCATTCGGAATCAATAATGGTGTGCATTTGTTTAGCGGCACCGAGGATGGCATCAACCGGGCAGGCCTGGATACATAAAGTGCAGCCGATACAAACTTGCTCATCAATGTGAACAATGGTTTTTTCGGTGTGTTCGCCATGTTCTTCATCCAGTGGCAGAGGATCACGCCCCAGTAGATCTGCCAGTGCCAGGATTACGGTTTCACCACCGGGAGGACATTGATTAATTTCAGCCTCGCCACTGGCAATGGCTTCGGCATAGGGGCGACAGCCGGGATAGGTGCACTGACCACATTGTGTCTGCGGCAGGATGGCATCAATTTTATCGGTTACCGGATCACCTTCAACTTTAAAGCGAACAGCCGAGTAGCCGAGCACTAAACCAAAAACAATGGCAAGAATGGCCAGAACAATAATGGCTTCAAACATACTCGATCATCAAGCCTTCACCAGCCCAGCAAAGCCCATAAAGGCGATGGACATTAAGCCGGCGGTGATCAGGGCAATGGATGCCCCCTGAAAGGTTTCGGGCACATCGGCAACCGCAATCCGCTCGCGCATGGCGGCGAATAAAATTAACACCATGGAAAAGCCCACCGCCGCGCCAAATCCATACAGTGCGGATTCAACAAAGCCATGCTGGGTTTGTACGTTCAACAGTGCAACACCGAGCACCGCACAATTAGTGGTAATCAGCGGTAGAAAAATTCCCAGTACCTGATAGAGCAGAGGACTGGTTTTACGTACCACCATTTCAGTGAACTGCACCACCACCGCAATGACCAGAATGAACATGATGGTACGCAGATACTCCAGCCCGAAGGGGGCGAGTAAATATTCATTGGCAAGATAGCTGCATACCGATGACAGCGTTAAAACAAAGGTGGTGGCCAGCGCCATGCCAGTGGCGGTTTCCAGTTTGCGTGAAACCCCCATGAACGGACACAGGCCGAGGAACTTCACTAACACGAAGTTGTTTACCAGCACCGTGCTTATCAGAATGAGGGCGTATTCTTTCATTAGAAAAGTGACGAGTGACGAGTGACGAGTGACAAGGACAGAGTCTTTTCTCTGTTTCCAGGCTTCTGCGTGGGAATGTGAAAGCTTAAAGATTTCACCGCAAAGGACGCAAAGTTACGCAAAGGAAAAGCAGGTTTTATTTCAAAGACTTTGCGAACCTTTGCGGTGAAAATGTTTTCCTGTTTCCTCATTTTACCCGCATACCCGGTTGTGCACCCTGGTGAGGTTCGAGTATCCATAAATCTTTGCCACCCGGCCCGGCGGCGAGCACCATGCCTTCGGATAAACCAAAGCGCATTTTTCGGGGTTTGAGGTTGGCGACCATGACCGTGAGTTTGCCTTCTAAATCTTCGGGAGCATAGGCTGACTTGATCCCGGCGAAGACGTTACGGGTATCACCATCGAGGTCGAGAGTGAGCTGCAGTAATTTGTCCGCACCTTTGACATGTTCGGCTTTAATAATTTTGGCAATGCGTAGATCGATTTTGGCAAAGTCTTCGAACTCAATTTCTTCGGCAACCGGATCAGCTTTGTTTTTAACTGCTGCCATGGTTGTTGCTGCGGTTTCCTGAAGGTGTTCTTTTGAGGCTTCAAGCATGGCTTCAATTTTATCAGATTCCACCCGAATCATCAGCGGTTTGAATTTATTAATCGTATGGCTTGTTAAGGGTGTAGCAACATCTTCCCAGATCAGCGGTTCGACATTGAGAAAGGCTTCTGACTGTTCTGCCATTTTTGGTAGTACGGGTTTAAGATAAATAATCAGCGCGCGGAACAGGTTAAGCCCCATGCTGCAAACATCCTGCACCTGTTGATCTTTACCGTCTTCTTTGGCCAATACCCAGGGTTTATTGGCATCGATATACTGATTGGCCTGATCGGCAAGCGCCATAATTTCACGCACCGCACGGCTGAATTCACGCTGTTCATAAAGTTCTGCGATCTGTGTGCGTGCTTCAGCAAAGCGGGCGTAAAGTTCAGGCTCGCTGCATTTTGCAGAGAGTTGGCCATCGAAACGTTTTTTAATAAAGCCGGCGCAACGGCTGGCAATGTTGACGACCTTGCCGACCAGATCCGAATTGATTCGTAACTGGAAATCTTCAAGATTGAGATCCAGATCTTCGATGCCACGGCCCAGCTTGGCGGCGTAGTAATAGCGCAGGTATTCGGGGTTCAGTTGTTCAAGATAGCTGCGGGCTTTAATGAAAGTGCCGCGTGATTTGGACATCTTCTGGCCGTTGACGGTGAGGAAGCCATGACAGAATACCGCGCTCGGGGTACGGAAGCCGGCTCCATGTAACATGGCTGGCCAGAACAGGGTGTGGAAATAGGCAATGTCCTTGCCGATGAAATGATAGACCTCGCAGTCGCTATCCTGTTTCCACCAGTGATCGAAATCCAGATCATCGCGTTTATTGCAGAGGTTTTTAAAGCTGGCCATATAACCGATGGGCGCATCCAGCCAGACATAGAAATATTTGCCGGGGGCATCGGGGATCTCAAAACCGAAGTAGGGCGCATCGCGGGAAATATCCCAGTCCTGTAAACCGCTCTCGAACCATTCATCAAGCTTGTGTGAGATTTCCGCCTGAGTGTGATCCGCGCGCGTCCACTTATGCAGCATGTTCTCAAAGTCACCCAGTTTGAAAAAGAAGTGTTCGGATTCTCTTTCGATTGGTTTTGCTCCAGAGACCGCAGAAACCGCATTTTTTAATTCGGTGGGTGAATAAGTGGCACCGCAGACCTCGCAGTTGTCGCCGTATTGATCCGCCGCCCCGCAGCGCGGGCATTCGCCCTTGATGAAACGATCCGGCAGGAACATTTCTTTTTCCGGATCATAGGCCTGCTTGATGGTGCGCACGGCAATGTGGCCGCCATCGCGCAAAGCTTTATATATGTACTCGGCTAGCTCGCGGTTTTCATCGGAGTGAGTGGAGTGGAAATTATCAAAATCGATGCCGAAATCGGCAAAGTCGGCCCGGTGTTCCAAATCAGAACTGGCTATCAGGGCTTCGGGGCTAATGCCTTCTTTCTGTGCACGGAGCATGATTGGCGTGCCGTGGGCATCGTCGGCACAGACATAAATACACTCATGGCCTTGCATTTTCTGGAAACGCACCCATATATCGGTCTGGATATATTCCACCAGATGGCCCAGATGAATGGAGCCATTGGCGTAGGGTAGAGCGCTGGTGACCAGGATCTGGCGATTGGATTTTGTTTTTAATTCGTTCATTCGGTTTTCACAGGTGCTTGTTATCCCGAGGTTTTACCGGGACTGACGGAGGCGCTACCCTATCAGGAATGCTCGGATTGAGCCAGTCTATATCGACCTGATTGGCAATCTTGGGGCGATAACATTATCAATATCCGTTAATATGTCAGGCTATTTTCATTTTGGTCTGGTATTTATTACTTGAGCGATATTTTGTGCGTTGGGTAAAGATATCAGGTAGAATACGTTAAATACTCTATCAGTTTACTTGGTTATTATATACCGGTATTTTTTTATGAAAAGGGGTGGAGTAATCCATCTCCGGGCTTTAGCCCAAAACACTACATTTCAGGAGAAGCAAATGGCTGATGTTTCACAATCACAGGTCGAAGATGCCATCAAGACTTATATTGATCCTTATTTAGAAAGTGATCTGGTTTCTAACAAGGCAGTAAAAAAGATTGCGATTGACGGTGGCAAAGTGACCGTGGATATTGAATTGGGTTTCCCGGCTGATGGTTACAAAAAGGAATTGGCAGAAAAACTGAAAGAAAAAGTTGAGGCCATTGATGGCATTAGCGAAGCCAGCTTTAACATCAGCCACAAAATTGTTGCCCATGCGGTACAAAAAGGTGTGAAGGCGATTGCTGGTGTGAAAAACATTATTGCGGTTGCCTCCGGCAAAGGTGGTGTGGGTAAGTCGACGACCTCGGTAAACCTGGCCCTGGCCCTGTCGGCTGAAGGTGCCACCGTGGGTATTCTGGATGCGGATATTTACGGCCCCAGCCAGCCACGTATGCTGGGTGTTTCGCAGCAGCCGGAATCGGCGGATGGCAAGTCACTGGAACCTTTAAATAGTTATCATATTCAGTCCATGTCGATTGGTTATTTGGTTGATGAAGAAACGCCAATGATCTGGCGTGGCCCGATGGTTACTCAGGCGCTGGAACAGTTGCTCAATGATACCAAGTGGAAAGATGTGGACTATCTGATTGTTGATCTGCCGCCGGGCACTGGCGATACCCAGCTGACCCTGGCACAGAAAGTACCGGTGACCGGCGCGGTTATCGTTACCACGCCCCAGGATATTGCCCTGCTTGATGCTCGTAAAGGTCTGAAAATGTTCGAGAAAGTCGAAGTACCGGTTTTGGGTATTATCGAAAACATGAGCATTCACATTTGTAGTGAATGTGGACACGAAGAACATATCTTCGGCTCAGGCGGCGGTGGTCGCATGGCCGAGCAGCATGATGTAGATTTATTGGGTTCATTGCCGTTGGACATGTCGATTCGTATCAGCACCGATGAAGGCAAACCTTCGGTAGTGGCGGATCCGGATAGTCGTATTTCTGAAATTTACCGGGACATCAGCCGCCGCGTTGCGGCTAAATTGTCACTGAAGTCACGAGACTTCAGCGCAAGCTTCCCGAATATTGTGATTCAGAATAACTAGTATTCCGAAACCTGAAGCAAAAAAACGGGGAACATAGTGTTCCCCGTTCGATTGAAATCGAACCTACAGGGTACGATTTTCTGGTTCCCATGGTCTCCGTGGGAATCTCCTAACCCGTGCCCAC
>CAZNRP010000022.1:15832-32962 GCA_964575555.1 uncultured Thiohalophilus sp.
GGTACGATTTTCTGGTTCCCATGGTCTCCGTGGGAATCTCCTAACCCGTGCCCACCCTACGCCGCAAAATTAGTTTTGGTAGGGTGGGCACGGGTTTGGTGCCCACGCGGAAGAGCTTCAGCCGTACTATACAAGATGATTCTGCCATTACAGCCTGTTAGACTAGCCCGCTAATTCAAACAGGAGGCGTAGACATGAGTATTAAATCCGATAAATGGATTCGGCGTATGGCCGAGAATGAAGGCATGATCGAACCCTTCGAGGCCGGTCAGGTTAGGGAAAACAGCACGGGCCGGATCGTTTCCTATGGTACTTCCAGTTATGGCTATGACGTGCGCTGTGCCGATGAATTTAAAATTTTCACCAATATCAATTCAGCCATCGTTGATCCCAAAGATTTCGATCATCAAAGCTTCGTCGATTTCAAGGGCGATGTCTGCATCATTCCTCCTAATTCCTTCGCCCTTGCACGCACCGTAGAAAATTTTCGCATTCCTCGCAGTGTGTTGACTATCTGTCTGGGTAAATCCACCTATGCCCGTTGCGGCATTATTGTGAATGTCACCCCGCTGGAACCGGAATGGGAAGGCCATGTGACCCTGGAATTTTCCAATACCACGCCGTTGCCGGCAAAAATTTACGCCAATGAAGGCATCGCACAAATGCTGTTTTTTGAAGCCGATGAAGTCTGTGAAACCTCGTACAAAGATCGTGGCGGCAAGTATCAGGGGCAGCAGGGCGTGACCCTGCCCAAGGCCTGATACACGTAGGTTGGTGAATACGGAGCAGGGAAAGAAAATGATCAACGCAAAGACGCAGCCCCCACTATAATCTTGCTTGTTTCTTCAGCGGAAAAACAGGTTTTATTTTAATCCCTTTGCGTCCTCTGCGGTGAATATGTTTTTCTTGTTCCAACGCCCACCCTACTATAATTTTGCTCGTTACTTCAGCGACTTCAATTCCAGCGCACTGACATCGCCGTCTTTCTTTTTAGTGTACTCCACTCGCACCGGCAGGTAGTCCAGCTTTGGCGCACACCAGAGCACGAAGCGTTTGCCGCTGTCGGGATCTAAGGCATCCACTTTAAGTACCTTGAATTCCCCCGCCGGGGTTGTGATCTTTTCTTCACTGACGACTTTCGCATTGAAGGTATGAAAATTACGGTGGTCGGCTACATGAAAAATAAAGCTTTTGTGTTGTTGCTGTAGCTCCTGCATCAAGGCGATCTGGAAACTGAGCACATCATAAGAATTTTTCTCCAGCGGAAAGCTTTTGTTTTCCCGGCTGAGCCGGAGAGTCTTATCTTTCCAGCCGAAGTTTACCTGTTCATCTTTTTCTTCGTCTCCACCACTTTGTATATAGTGATAATCACGTGGGGTAATGATGCCATTCCGGTAATCCATGTGACTGGTTTCAGTAATAACATCTGAAACAAACATTTTAGCTAATCCATCTGGACGGGCGACGGAGTGATAAGTCAGTTGATTCTCGCCAACTTCGAGCTGGCGGGTGGCGGTGCCTATATACACCGTCATCAGGCTTAAATCGTATACGGCGGTAAAGCCCTTATTGATGAGATCCGCCTGAGCGTTAATGGAAAACAGGCTGGTGGATATAAATGTTAACAGTAGTAAAAAATAGCGCATTAAGCGGTTACCTTTAAAATTATTCATTAGCAAAGTTTGACCGCAAATATTCAAACAGTTCCCCGCTTTGTAGGCACGGCTTCAGTCGTACCTACAATAACGGCTGGCTTAGCTGCAATCCTCAGCTATGTATTTGTGGATTATATTTCAGTGATTTGATTGGTTTGCCATCCAGTATCACTGAATTTTCATGTAAATGTAGCCGGCCTTCGGCGAACCAGCGGATCACCAGAGGATAAATAATGTGTTCCTGGACGTGAATGCGGTTGGCCAGTGACTCGGCACTGTCATCGGTTTGCACGGGGATTTCAGCCTGTAAAATCACCGGGCCGCTATCGAGTTCGGGACTGACAAAATGGACGCTGACACCGTGGATAGCATCACCGGCATCAAGGACGCGCTGGTGAGTATTGAGTCCCTGATAGTGGGGCAGCAGCGAGGGATGAATGTTGATCATGTGGCCGCTATAGTGACGGACAAAGTCGTGAGTCAGTATCCGCATGAAGCCTGCCAGTACGAGCAACGCGGGCTGGTCCTGTTCGATGCAGTTCATAAGAGCTTGATCGAAGTTCTCACGGTCGGCATAGTCATGCTGATCCACAATGTCGGTGGGGATTCCAGCTTCACCGGCGCGGCTTAGGCCATAAGCCTGTGGATTATTGCTGATCACGCGACAGATTTTGGCCGGTAATCCCGCACTGATCGCGTCAATAATGGCCTGCAGGTTGCTGCCGCTACCGGAAATCAGAACAACAATGGGTAGTGGACGGGCGGGCGTGGATGTCATGCAGGTTGTATGATGACTTGCTGATCATTTTCAGCACAGGCTTCAATCTGTCCAATCTGGCTGGCATCGACTTTATCGGCCTGCAACTGTGCCAGGGTTTTATCCGCATCGGCGGCATCCACCACCAGCACCATGCCGAGGCCACAGTTGAAGGTGCGATACATTTCCTCGTCATTGATATTGCCCTGTTGCTGCAGCCAGTCGAATACTGCCGGTGTTTTCCAGCTTGTGGCATCAATATGGGCGCAGGTATTGGCTGGCATGACCCGGGGCAGATTTTCCAGCAGACCGCCGCCGGTAATATGAGCCATAGCGTGAACCTCGATATCGGTGAGCAGATTCAACAGGGGTTTGATATAAATGCGGGTGGGTTCGAGCAGACGTTCGCCCAGGGTCGCACCATCGAAGGGCTGGTTTAAATCTGCCTGGCAGGTTTCAATCACCTTGCGCACCAGTGAGTAGCCGTTGGAGTGGGGGCCGCTTGAGGCCAGACCGAGAAGTACATCACCGGCCTTGACCTTGCTGCCGTCGATAATCTTACTTTTTTCCACCACGCCGACACAAAAACCGGCTAGATCATAATCGTTGCCCTGATACATGCCCGGCATTTCGGCGGTTTCCCCGCCTACCAGCGCCGCACCGGCCTGACAACAGCCGTCGGCAATGCCCTTTACCACTGCGGTGGCGGCATCCACATCCAGTTTGCCGGTGGCGTAATAGTCGAGGAAGAACAGCGGCTCAGCCCCCTGTACAATGAGGTCATTGACACACATGGCCACCAGATCGATGCCGATGCTATCGTGACGCCCCATATCCATGGCCAGCTTTAACTTGGTACCCACGCCATCGGTGCCGGAGACCAGCACCGGTTCACGATAGCGATCCAGTGGTAGCTCGAATAGCGCGCCGAAGCCGCCCAGTCCAGCCATCACGCCGGGGCGTTTAGTGCTGGCAGCCAGCGGTTTGATCTGTTCGATCAGTGAATTACCGGCATCAATATCGACACCGGCATCGCGGTAACTGAGAGATGGCTTGCCATCGCGGGGGGATGAATTATTATCTGACACAAAATCTCCTAACAAACCGGGATCAGAAACAGCATTTGCAAACTGATCGGTGCATAATACGCAAAAATTTAATTATCCTGATCTATCCCGCGAATGGAATGGGACGCCAGTTGCTCGCCGTATTGTATCAAGTTGAGCACGGGCTTGGAATTGGCCTGAGGTGAAATGGAAACAGGAATCGAATATAAATCCGCAGTGTCGGTGGAAATAACTCAAAGAGCAATAATCTGTATGTGGAATCAGTTAGTGACGCGCATTCTGCGAAAGCGTATGCGACTCGGGCTGTTGGGCCTTATTTTTTTATCCCTGTTACTGAATGCCGGTTTAGTGTCTGTCTCGCAGGCAGATGATATTCCCGGTCTGTATGAAACCGAAATTTCGGTCAGCACTCAGGATGTGGAGGAGCGCAAGGCTGCGCTGGCGGCGGGGATGCGCCAGGTACTCTTGCGTGTCTCCGGGCGCAGTATTGTGCTCACGATTACCGCAGTTGAAGAAGCGCTTATTCATCCGACCCGCTATGTGCAGCGTTATCTTTACCGCAATCGAGCCGGAGCGGGTGGCGCACAGGAAAAAGTCCTGTGGGTGCGTTTTGATGATAAAGCGATTAATAAATTATTGCGTGATAACCGGATGCCAGTGTGGGGACGAACCCGCCCGGCGGTGCTGATGTGGATGGTGGTGGATGATCGCCAGTCACGGATTTTACTGGGTAATAATGACAGCCATCCGGCTAAGGCCTTTATCTCAGAACAGGCACAACTGCGGGGGATCCCGCTGCGCTGGCCGTTGCTGGATCTGTCTGATCAATCCAACATCACCCCCAGTGATGTCTGGGGCAGCTTTGAAGACACCATCATCAAGGCCTCCCGTCGTTATCAGACTGAAGCTATTCTGGTGGGTCGGGTTTATAAATCCTATAGCGGTAGCTGGAATGTGCGTTGGACGCTGTATGATCACGGTCATCGTGAAGACTGGAATGCGCGCGCGGAAACGCTGGTCGAGATCCTGATTCCGGGGGTGGATCGTACCGCCAGCATTCTTGCCCAGCGTTTTTCCCAGGTCGAAACCAGCGATCAAAACAGCCGGGTGCTAGTGCAAGTTTACGGTGTGAAAACCCTGGCCGCCTACAATAAAACCCTGAAATACCTGTCTCAACTTGCCGTGGTCACCAAGGTGCAAGCTCATACCATTGCCCCCAATAATGTGATTTTTCAGATGAACAGTCGCAATGGACGGTTGGCGGTTTCGCAGGCGGTGGCGCTGGGCCATACCCTGATTGAAAAAGTGGTGCGCACGCCAACCCCTGTACTGCCTCGAGCATCGACTGTGCCTAAGCAGCCGGTTGCCAAAGTCGGGGTGGATCTGGTTTACCATCTGATTCAGTAATATCTATGGATGCCCGGCATATTCCGAATTTGATCAGCACCCTGCGCATTCTGCTGGTTGGCCCGCTGGCACTTTGTTTGCTGTCCAAAAATTATACCGCCTCCTTAGGGGTGTTTCTGCTGGCCGGATTTTCCGATGTGCTGGACGGCTATTTGGCCCGGCGCTTCAACTGGACTTCACGGCTGGGTAGCCTGCTGGATCCGATGGGTGACAAGTTATTGATGATAACGACGTATTTGATCTTAGGTCAGCAGCAGTTGATTCCCATCTGGCTGGTGCTGGTGGTGATTTTGCGTGATGTGATTATTGTGGTGGGTGGCCTGTTTTACCGGTTGCTGGTGGGTGAGGTGGTGATCAAACCGATCGTCAGCAGCAAAATTAATATGGTCATGCAGGTATTGCTGGTATTCAGTCTATTATTGTCTTTGTCCCTGTATCCTCTGCCTGAGCGCTTACTGCAAACCCTGATGGGGCTGGTGCTGCTGTCCACGCTTACCAGCGGCAGTTGTTATATTTTCCAATGGGGACAGCGAGCCTGGCATAGCATCGCAGGCAAACAAGCATGAGTTTACAACTTCCGCTGGGGATTCAGTTACGCGATTCAGCGACTTTTGCCAATTTTCAGGCGGCACAGAACCAGCAATTGCTCAGTGCTTTGCAGGACAATCAGCAAACCTGTGTTTTTTTCTGGGGAAAGGCCGGAACCGGTAAATCCCATTTGTTACAGGCCCTGTGTCATGCACAGGCGGAAGAAGATCGGAGGGTGGCCTATTTGCCG
This sequence comes from uncultured Thiohalophilus sp., assembly GCA_964575555.1. Lineage (GTDB taxonomy): Bacteria > Pseudomonadota > Gammaproteobacteria > UBA6429 > Thiohalophilaceae > JAADGZ01. The sequence goes on from CAZNRP010000022.1 coordinate 21,497, forward strand.
TTAGCCGAAGCTGGCTTGATGCCAGTGATGCTTGACGATATGGATCAGTTTGATCTGATCTGTGTGGATGATTTTCAGTATGTGGCCGGCAAAGAAGACTGGGAAATTGCCCTGTTTCATCTCTATAATCGTATTCAGAGTCGGGCAGGCCGGCTGGTGATCAATGCCGATCAGGCACTGGCTAGTCTCACCATTGGCCTACCGGATCTCGCATCACGACTTGGCTGGGGACTGGTGTTTCAGTTACAGGAATTAAGTGACGAAGATAAACAGACGGCTTTACAACAACGTGCGCAGGCGCGGGGGCTGGAGATGAATAATGAAGTTGCCGCTTATCTGCTTCGACATACGCCGCGCAATATGAAAAGTTTGCTTGCACTGCTGGATAAACTGGATCGAGCCTCACTGGCCGCGCAGCGCAAATTAACGATTCCATTTGTGCGGGAGTTTGTTTAGGCATAAATCTCTGCGGAAATAGTTGTACCTGCTTAATATTGCAGGTACGGCTTCAACCGTTCAACCTCGAAGCTCCCCAAACACCGTTACTCGCATTTGTTCGATTGAAATCGAACCTACCGTGTTGAGGCTTTGTTTTCCTCGGCATCCTGTTTTAATTGCCGCCCTCTGAGCTTGGCATAAGTGATCGCCGCTGTGTAAAAAACAGTGCTGAACAGCACTTCAAGCAGGGCATAGACGCGCTCATCGGGATTCACCCAGGCTTCCTGCACCCCGTGTGCAAAATAAAGCATGATCAGAAAACTGGCCCAGGCATGGGTGTAGGGTTTGCCATGCAATAGGCCGCGCAGGGGAAGCAACAGCGGCCCGACCATGACCACCAATACCAGAGAAACAGGAAAGTAGGCTGACGGTGCGAGCAGGGTATTCCATAACATCAATAGCGCAAATAGGGCAAACCAGCTAGCGAGGGTCGTTATTCGGCTTAGTTTAATCAGATTCATAGGTGAGGAATATAGTCTTTAAATCAGGCCGGCATCAAGCTGGGCTTTGGCAATATTGGCCAGACGTTTACCTTGTGCCTGACACAGGCGCACTTCTTCATCACTGAGTGGTAGACGACTATCCGGCCCGGCGACATGGCTTACACCATAGGGCGTGCCTCCGGTGGTTGTTTTGAGCAGGTCAGTTTCGGTGTAGGGAAGGCCGGCCAGCAACATGCCGTGATGAAATAAGGGCAGCATCATGGAAAGTAACGTGGTTTCCTGTCCGCCATGCAGACTGGAGGTCGAGGTAAACACCGTAGCCGGTTTTCCCGCTAACGCGCCTTGCAGCCAGAGCGGGCTGGTGGAATCAATGAAGTATTTTAGTGCCGCAGCCATATTGCCAAAACGGGTTGGACTCCCGAGCGCGAGCCCACAGCAGTCGAGCAAATCATCTGCTTCCGCATAAGGCGGGCCATTTTCCGGGATGCTATCCTCGGTTGCCTCGCAGCAGCTGGAAATTTCGGAAACCGTACGAATTCGTGCAGAAAACCCATTCACACTTTCGATGCCCCGGGCAATTTGTTGAGCCATCGAGGCGGTTGCGCCATGACGGCTATAATATAAAACTAATATCTCATTCATGCCACTATTCTACCGTCTTTTCTTGACAGCCTGTAGGCCGGGTGATAGTTTTCTTTAGCAATATTACATGGCCGAGCGCATCCCAAGACGTATGCAATTTCAGACTTATTCTGTCACCAGATTTTTTTCCAGCTTCCTTATTCTGTTGCTCATTAGCGGCTGTGCCGCAATGACTGCGCCTGTCCAGGAAATGAGCAATGCCCGGCAGACCATTCAGGCAGCACGGGACGTAGGTGCGAAAACGCATGCGCCTGAAATGCTGAAACAGGCCGAGCAGTTATTGCAACAGGCCAGTCAGGAGCTGGAAGAAGGAGATTACATTTCGGCGCGGGATTCAGCACTGAAAGCGAAACAGGAGGCCATGCAGGCCCGGCAGAATGCCTTGCAGAAAAAGCAGAACGAATAGGCAAAAATTGCTTAAAATACTTGCGTTTATGTAAGGAATGAGTAAACTTTCTTTAATTTCTGCTAATATTAAATTTCAAATGACCGCTACTTAATTCAGGCAATATTCCTGTTTCATTTGTGGGATACAGTGGAATTTAAGGCAAAACAATTTTTTCTGGCATTTACATTATTAATAATTTCTAAAAACTCGGAGTCGACAACATGAAGATATTCCACTCGCTAAAACTGGCACTTTTGCTGGTACTGACAATCGGTCTAGCCGTTGGTTGTGCGAGCACCACCGAAGAAGTTGGTCAGGATGACGCTGCTGCTGCAATTGCCGCTGCAAAGAAAGCCAATGATAAAGCCAAGGTTGAAGAGTATGAATGGCGTGATACCGGAAAATTAATCAAACAGGCTGAGAAAGCCATGGCCGATGGCAAGTATGATGAAGCCATTAAGCTGGCGAACAAGGCTCGTCGTCAGGCAGAAAGTGCGGTTAAGCAAAAATACAGTGAGTTGAATCGGGTGGGAGCCGCCACTGCTGCGGCCGCTGTGACGAGTGATGATTCAGGCGCAATGGCAGCCTCGGGCAGCATGCAAAAATATGAAGTAATGCGCGGTGATAACCTGTGGGACATCTCGGCAAAACCCAGTGTTTATGACAATCCTTATAACTGGCCGCTGATTTATAAAAATAACAGCGATCAAATTAAGGATGCTGATCTGATTCATCCCGGTCAGATGCTGGACATCGAGAGTACTCCTTCAGCCGCTGATGTGGATGCCGCTGTGGCACACGCCCGCTCTCGCGGTAGCTGGAGCTTAGGTGCCGTTGAAGATTCCGACACGGCCTATCTTGCTCGTTAATCCGTAAGATTTAAATGCTGTATCTTAAGGGCCCGTTAAGGGCCCTTTTTAATGGCTGCGCCTTTGCTTTTGTAACGCCTTTCTCCTATATAAAAGGCCAGCTTGCAACGGGTAAGAGTCATCATTAATTACGTAAGCAGAAATATAGCCAATGCCATCATAATATTTACGAGACCGTAGTGGCCATGAATATCAAACGCATCCTAATCTGGGCCCGCCATTTTTTCAGTTTCAACTGGCATGTACTTACTCAGTGTCGTCGTAACGACATTAGCCAGGTAGCCGCTTCGCTCACCTTTACTTCACTGTTGGCGCTGGTGCCATTATTGTCGGTGGCTTTTTCCCTGTTCAGCGCGTTACCGTTATTTTCCGGCTTGCTGGGGACGGTGGAACAATTTGTGATGGATATTTTTGTGCCGACAGTTGGCGAAGGGGTACAAAACTATCTTCTTAGTTTCGTTCGTAAGACGGCGGGCCTGAGCACGATTGGTAGCGCAGGACTCTTTGTCACTGCTATCCTCTTGTTGAATACCATTGATGTGACCTTCAATCGCATCTGGCGGGTTAAGCGAACCCGGCGCACCTTTATTCGACTGGTTCTGCTGTTATTTGTTTTGTTGATAGGTCCGTTGATCATTGCTGCCAGCCTTACCGCTACAACCTATGTGATGGCTTTACCTTATGTTTCAGAAACAGTGGATAGTTTTGGTCTACGTACAAGTATTTTGACCTTTTTGCCGATGCTGGCAACGGGCTTATTACTGGCTTTTATGTATCATTGGATTCCAAATATTCCGGTGCTCTGGCGGCATGCCATGGTGGGAGGTGCGCTGGCGGCTATTTTATTTGAGTTGGCAAAGTATTTATTTGCACTGTACATTGCCTGGTTTCCGACCTACGCCATACTTTATGGGGCACTGGCGGCTATTCCCCTGTTGCTGATCTGGATTTATGTTTCCTGGCTAATTGTGTTACTGGGAGCAGAAATTACCTACAGTCTGGACATTCATCGATTGCCAGAAAAAAACAGGGTGGCGGGAACAGAGTTGGTTCAGGTATTCAGGCTGCTGGGATATTTATGGCAAAATGAAAGCCGGCCGATGTGGAGTGCTCTGACACTGGAAGAATTTAAACAGAAAGAAAACTGGGAGGATATTAAATTATCCGCCTTACTGGAACGCTTACGTGTTTCCGGTTTTGTAACGAAACCTGCTAAAAATGCCTGGCGTTTAAACGATAATTTTTCACACTTATCACTGCTTGATTTATACCGCAAGCTTGCACTTAGTGTGCCGGAAAAAGATGGTGACTGGAGCAGAAAAGATAACTGGAATGCCAGTTTAAATCGTGCATTGAATGGTTTGAAAGAAGTAGAAACGCAATTACAGATGGTTTCTCTCGCCGAGCTTTATAACGTTAGAAAAAATACTGGAGAATAAATGAGTCGTCAAAAATATAGTTGAACGTGTGTTTGAATTTTTTCTCTGGCGGAGTCGCATGATCGTGATTACCGCTGAGGTAGCAAGTTTGCTGGCATCGATTGCCATGTTTTTCCCGGCCACGATTGAGCCTACTTTATGCTGTCCATCTGGTGGATTACCTTTCACCTGATCTTCAGGGTGAAGTCAGAGCGGCATTTCGAGCACAGGTGGTCACCCATGTGGTGGAAATTATTGATGATTCTAATAGTGAAGTTTTTTAAGCATGCTATCAGTATAAAATTTCATTTCCCACTGGAACTATTGTATCTCGCGATAGGCATCATGTTTATTGGTTTGGCACTATATCTTTCACATGCCGCAGATAGTGCACATAGTCATACTAGTAAAAAAGAAGAAGCTTTCGCATAAAATGAGACCCAGGCAGAACTGAAAAATGTAAACAGGGGTATGCTCGATTAATAATGATGGAGGACTGTCATTCCGGCTGGGTTTTAGCGGGAATGACAAATAGTGATTGTTCTGAAATCTGTGGATAAGCGCTTGCATTTTGTTTAACTATAAAGGCAATAAATATATTGTGAATATTTGTATGTATTGTGTTGTTGAAGGTCAGGTTCAGGGCGTATTTTTTCGCGCAGAAACTCAGCAACAAGCCGAAAAATTAGGCTTGACCGGGTTTGCTCATAATCGGGATGATGGAAGCGTGGATGTTCTTGCTTGTGGTGAGGAAAAGATGGTTGCCCGTTTATGTGAATGGTTAAAGGATGGGCCGGTTGCGGCACAGGTCGATGAGGTATCCTGTCAGGAAAATGAATTATTGATCCCCAAAACATTTTCTACAGGTTAAATTATACTGGATTTTATTCCTGACACCTATATATTACCGGATAGTCCATTGTTTGAGACAGGACAATCGTGAATAAAGATATTTAACTTTTAAGCCGGTAGTAATTGTGTTGCTGTCTCGATATGTTCGTCAAAGTCAAAGGTGGTACAACCGGTGCTCAGGTTAAGCCGGGTATAGGCTGACACCCTAACCTTAATATTGGAGATATCTTCTTCTGGCCTTTTGCTTTCATGCAGAAGCAGATTGGCAATAATAACCACATCTACCAGATCGGCATTTTCTCTATTTTTCCTGTCAAGTTGCTCATGTTGCTTTGCAACGTCAATAAATATATCCGGAAATTTCCAGCTGTGTAAAATTTTAGCGCCCACCTGGGGGTGACAATGTTTAAGAAAACGGCTAACGTCTTTATTCATACCATTCAGTTTTTTTGATTTATTCAGAATTTGCAGTAAAGGAAGATAACCTATGTCATGAATCAGGCCGGCAAGCAGTGCGTCATCGGCAGATAACTGTTTACTGTGACAGGCGATAGCATAACTGAGCCGGGCAACATGGATGCTTCGGTTTTGCACCTCCTGCAAAAGCCGGGTTATCGGATCATCCCTGCTAACGGTATCCTGAGCAAATAACTGCATGATGGTGTGGCTGGTTATCAGCGTTTCGATCAGTTTCTGCCCTAACCTGGAAATAGCCTGTTGCAGATTATCTATACCCTTGTGAGTTTTATATATAACACTATTGGCGACTTTTAGTATGCGTGCGGCAAGTGCGGTATCGGTGGCAATCAGACTGGCAAGTTGTTCTGTGCTGGTATCAGGATCATTGAGTAGCTGGCGGACGCGAACAAGTGTATCGGGAGTGGAGGGGAGAATGAGTTGCTCATGCTCGATTGCGGCTTCAACTTCTTGTATTAGTTTATGATAGTTGCAGCTGCTGTCCATATTTGTAGTTTCTTGTTTCCACTTTATTTAAGCCTAGCGTTTGCGCCAACGCTTGTCGAGGGCGTGATAAACTTTTTTTGTATAGCGGTGGCTGCCAAGGCTGCCGTTATAGCGGGCCAGGGCGCGAGTTAAGTCACCTTTTTCTTTGTCCAGATAATAGCGCAGGATCGTACAGCCCATGCGCAGATTGGTCTTTAAGTTAAACAGATTGTCACCGGGCTTACCGATTTCATCCAGCCAGAAAGGCATTATTTGCATCAGCCCCATTGCACCTGCGCGTGAAATTGCGTAACGGTTAAAGTTACTTTCCACATCGATGACGGCCAGCACCAGCTCAGGGAAAAGTCCGGCACGGGTGGCTTCAAAATGAATTTGTTTCAACATGGGGATGCGTTTATCCGCATCGCTTACTCGTGATTCTAACCGTGTTGACATGTCAACCAGCCAGACCTCGGCCTCGAAGCGATCACTAAAGCTACTGCCATCATTGATAGCCTCAATCAATAAAGCACGTAGATCACTATCGGTGGATGACTCGGGAACGGCTGTGGCCTGATTCAGCATTATTAATGCAGATAGCAAACCGGTAAATAGGATGAATATTTTCATAAGAGATATTATTACAATTATTACTGAGATATGTCATCTTTATAGTAATGAATGATCCCGTGTATTAGGTTCGATTTTAATCACTGAGGGTTTAATCCCCACTGCTGGCAGCGAAAAAATAGTAGGTTAGGCAGAGCAACGCGAAGCCCAACAAGACGGCGGCAAATTGTTGGGCTTCGTTTCACTTAGCCCAACCTACAATTTAATACCCCGTCCGCTTGCGGTGGGGAATTATATCTAAAGAGAATATAAATTATTCTCTTTAGACTGTGGCCTTCATGAACTCAATGATTGTTTCCATCGGCACATCCTGTTTTTCATTAGTATTGCGGCCTTTATATTCCAGCTGTCCTTTATCAAGCCCCTTTTCTCCCACCACGATGCGGTGAGGAATGCCGATTAATTCCATGTCGGCAAACATCACGCCGGGACGTTCTTTTCGATCATCCAGCAGCACATCAAAGCCAGCATCCTGCAGTTGAGTGTATAGTGTTTCCACAGCATCACGTACACGCTCGGATTTATGCATGTTCATTGGCAACAGGGCAATCTGAAACGGTGCGAGACTATCGGGCCAGAGTATGCCGTTATCATCATTATTTTGTTCGATGGCTGCGGCCACAATACGTGAGATACCGATGCCATAACAGCCCATGCTCATGATCACACTTTTGCCATTTTCATCGAGCACGCCAGCCTTGAGAGCCGCACTATACTTCGTGCCGAGCTGGAAAATATGGCCTACCTCGATACCCCGTTTGATAACGATGGAGCCCTTGCCGTCAGGGCTGGGATCACCTTCAGCAACAGTACGGATATCAACGATATTCGTGGTAGTCAGATCACGCTCCCAGTTGACCCCCTTGAGATGTTCGCCATCGCGATTGGCTCCACAGACGAAGTCGGCAATGATAGCCGCGCTGCGATCAACATAGACGGGTATAGACAGGCCGAGCGGGCCAATCGAACCGGGGGCGCAGCCGATGGCTTTTTTAATGCTGTCTTCTTCCGCAAGAGCTAGTGGGCTGGCTACAGCCTCGATTTTTTCAGCTTTGATGGAATTGAGTTCGTGGTCACCACGCAGCACCAGAGCGATCAGTTGATCATCCTCGCCGTTGACAATTAGCGTTTTCAGACATTTTTCGGGTGTTACTCCGAGATACTGGCTGACCTCTTCAATACTGTGTTGATCGGGGGTGGCAACCGTGCTCATTTCTTCGCTGGCAGCCGGTCGTGTTTCCGTGGGTGCGAGGGCTTCAGCTAGTTCGGTATTGGCGGCGTAGTCACTTTGATCACTAAAGGCGATGGCATCCTCACCGGACTCTGCCAGCACATGGAATTCGTGCGAGAGGCTGCCGCCGATGGAACCAGAGTCGGCGCGAACCGGCCGGTAGTCCAGACCTAGACGATCGAAAATCCGGCAATAGGTCTGGTGCATAATATGGTAGGTCTCATCGAGTGAGGCCTTGTTCAGATGAAAGGAGTAGGCATCTTTCATAATAAATTCGCGTGAGCGCATGATGCCGAAGCGTGGCCGGACTTCATCGCGGAATTTGGTTTGAATCTGGTAGAAATTAGCCGGTAGCTGTTTGTAGCTGCGCAACTGGTTGCGGGCGAGATCGGTGATGATTTCCTCGTGAGTGGGGCCGAGGCAGAAGTCGCGGCCATGCCGATCCTGCATGCGTAGCAGCTCAGGGCCATATTCTTCCCAGCGACCGGATTCCTGCCATAGCTCGGCGGGTTGTACCGCCGGCATTAGTACTTCCTGCGCCCCGGCGGCATTCATTTCTTCACGCACGATAGCCTCGACCTTGCGTAATACCCGTAGGCCTAGTGGCAACCAGGTATATAAACCGGCAGCAAGTTTGCGAATCATGCCCGCGCGGAGCATTAACTGGTGGCTGATAATTTCCGCATCAGCAGGGACTTCTTTCTGAGTGGCGAGCAGGAATCGGGATACACGCATGTTATGACTTCTTCCGTTTGTTAAAAGAGGGGGGATTTTATCTGTTTGTACGGGAGTCCGTATAGAGGAAAATTCAGAGAGTGGTATCTGTTTGCAGATAATGCATTATAGCACAGAAAAATACTCGGGTAATTAGGTGCTAATCCTAATTACCCTACTCTGAATAGTCACGACATATAACCTACAATTACACAGTAGTATTATTTCTGGGATGTCCTGTGGAACTGGATGTGCAATTTCAGTCAGAAATTTTTTTGAATTTAATTTCCAGAATTTGCCAGGGGAAAATCTATGGACAGGATACTTGTTGTTGATGACGAAGAGTTGAACCGTGATTTTTTGGTGCATCTTTTAAATGATGAATTTGAAATGATGGTGGCAGGCGATGGTGAACAGGCGCTAAAAACAGCGGTGGATAATGTCCCTGATTTAATCCTGCTGGATATTCAAATGCCGGTGCTGGATGATTATGAAATTTGTCGGCAACTAAAACAGAATGAGGCAACCCGCAACTCGCCGGTTATCTTTATTTCTTCAAATACCCAGGAAGAGGAGATATTGAAAGGCTATGAAGCTGGTGCGGTGGATTATTTTGTTAAGCCATTTAAGCAGGATGAGTTGAAGCTTAAGATACAGCAGAATATTGATTTAAGGAATCAACATAAGGCTTTTGAAGAACGCCTGAATGAAGCCAACAAGGTGGCCTTTCAGGCATTATTGCATCCTGAGTTAAAATGTGCTATTAGCGGCTGTTTATATGAGATTACGATTTTGTCATAGATTGGGGTTACAAATGCGTCATAGCCTGTTGTTACTTTTTACTATGTTGAGCACTGATAGCCTGCGAAATTTTATCAGATAAAGAAACCACTAGTCGGCTCATTGCAGCCGCCATCTCGCTGTAATTTTCATTCTTTACTTTTTCTTCAAATGAAAATACTTCTTCCTGAATTTTTTTATTACCCTTGCCATTTAAAATAACAAAGGCACCGTTAATTTTGCTTTTGCCATTTAGTTCACCATAAAATTCCCAGATGTGAACTTTTACCTGATAATCAAAATTTCGATATGTTGACCAGGGATATACATCAACATGGCCGGTTTTTAAATTATGAGAAAGTTCACTTGCAATCAATAAACTTATATTACTTGATAGTCCTCCAGCCCAGCGATGAAAGTCAGCAAGTTTAATGGTATGTGTGCCGGTGCGCGTAACTATTTCCGGGCGGTCAATTAATTCAGGCAGATAAACTTTCCATACCCCTATGGCCATTTTTTTATGTGTTATTATTTCGTTATCATGTTTAGCACTTAATATATAAAAATTCGTTTTTGGGGATGCGCCACATGCTGACAATAAAATAATTATTCCAGTTAATAGTGTTTTGTGAAATATGTTCATGATATTTACTCAGGTTTTTTGCCTTTTATTAACGCTTCCGGGTGACGCTCAAGATACTCAGATACAATTCGGATTGAGCGCGCCGCTTTACTCAACTCATTCATCGTTTCATTAAGCTGTACACCCGTCACACCGCCTTCTTCGACATTTAACGACTTAATTAAATCATTCATATTTTCTGTGGCTTCGTTTAAGTTTTTACTTATGTTCTCAATAGGCACAGATTTTATTCTCACCAGTAGTTCATTAATTTGTTTTATGATCCCGGTTACCGTTTCCGGCACCGTTGGTATAATGGCAAGATCATCAACATACCTAATCGGTTCTTTTTTTGCATCAGAAAAATTATCAAACACAATTAGCGATTGACCCGTTAAAATGTTGCTTTTTAGTTGTCCTCGCCCCCCCACTTTGACCATGTGCTCAAAAAAACGATAAACTAATTGTGTTCTTTTTTTAGCGCTTAGATTAGTGTGTAGTTCATTCGTAGGCAGGCGATCGGGTTCGACATTAATCATTGCAAAGGTAATCATTTCATCAGTGTCTGTATTGATTTCTACGCCGACTTTTTTAACTGTACCAATACGAATACCTTTGTATTCAACGGGTGCATGAATTGATAAGCCACTGACACCATTGTCAAAATATAATTTCATGGGCACAGAAAACACAGCTGTTTCTTCGATTTCCGGTGCTTCTGTATTATGCAAAGTAAATAAATTGTTCTTTTCTGCCGCGATTAAGTTTTCAGGTGCGTATTCATTAGTAAAGGCGATTCCACCTGCGACCAAAGAACTAATAGACTCCATATCAAAATCAAAGCCTTTTGCATTTAGTGCTATATTTATGCCGGAAACATTCCAGAAGCGAGTATGTCTTGTGACGTACTGATCATGTGGTGATTCAATAAAAATTTCGATTTGTACATGGCTGTGATCATCCGTTAGTTTATATTTTGTGACGCTGCCTACGGTTATGCCCCGATGCTTTATGGATGAACCTCGACTGATCGATCCTAACTTATCTGAATTTAATAGATAGCTTGTACCAGGGTTTCCCAACTGATAAATTTGTGGTTCTTTCAGGCCTTTAAATATTGTTTGTGCTGTGCCACCTTCACCCGGGTCAATTTCAATAAATGCACCACTTAATAATGTATCCAGTCCACTCACTCCTTCAATACCAATGCGTGGGCGGATCACCCAGAACCGGGTCGTATTGGTTAGTCGCTCGAGTGAGACTCCGGTTAATTCCATTTCTATTTCCACTTCTGATAGATCTTCAGTAAATCTGACTTCGGTTACTTCGCCCACTTTTACATTTCGTAATTTAACCGGCGTTTTACCCGCCTCAATACCAGATGCACTTTTAAATGAAACATCGACGAAAACATTTTCTACTACAGCACTCTTAAAC
>CAZNRP010000023.1:0-10317 GCA_964575555.1 uncultured Thiohalophilus sp.
GCTTCCTTCGACAAGCTTCCTTCGACAAGCTCAGGACGAACGGTTATCTATGAAGTGTACAGGCTTACCTGTAACGCTTATTTATATTGACTTCGGCAGCTTGAGTTTAAAGGTTTAACGGAATTAAAATAAATTAATTTGTTGTTTAAGTATATTATTCATCGAGTCGCCAAGCACAGCCAGAATGCTATCAGCAACCGGGCTTAGCTGTTTTTCAATATAGTGCTCATAATTTAATTTGGCGGTTTGACATTCCAGGGTTTCCGGGCCATTCAGGGTTATGACGTATTCAATCCATCCCTTATTTTGATAACGTGAAGGTTTGCCCTGTTGGTTAAATATTGCTTCTGCATTGATGGCTGCACGGGCATGGGGCGGCACATTTTTCTGATATTGATTAAGTGTTTGGCGCAGTCGCTTTCGGTAGATTAACTGATTGTCGAATTCACCGTTTGATAATTGTTGAATGGTGTGGCAGATGAATTTATCATAGGTTTCATCATTGAAGATCCTGGTATATAATTCCTGTTGAAAATCACGGGCAAGTCGGGTCCAGTCGGTGCGTACATTTTCCAGACCTTTAAATATGATCTCATCTTTTCCCCGTGTATTAACGACACCTGCATAACGTTTTTTGCTGCCCTTGTCTGAGCCGCGCACGGTGGGCATAAAAAATCGTTTGAAGTGAGTTTCGTATTCCATTTCAAGATAGGACTCAATACCAAAATCTTCGGCTAAATGTTGTTTCCAAAAAGTGTTAATGGCATTAATCAATTGCAGGCCAATGATGTTGGCCTGTTCATTATTAAGAGCTTTATCTATTGAAACAAAGACCGAGTCTGTATCACCGTAAATGACTTCATAATTCTGCTCATTAATTAATTTTACGGATTGTTTAATAATGTCGTGACTGCGTTTGGTAATGGAGCTGGTAAGCCGTGCGTCATGGATTCGACAACCGGGAGTACCGAGCACACCATAAAATGAATTCATAATTATTTTTATGGCCTGAGATAAGGTTTTGTTCTTTTCCTGTTTTGCTTTGTCTCGAGCCTGCCACAAGTCGGCAATGATATCGGGTAATATATGTTCTTTTTTTGCAAAGCTGGCACCATCATAACCGGGAATGATGTCGTTATCACTTAAATTTTTGGCGGCAATGCGAGCATAGGGATCAACTTTAAATGTACGAATAATACTTGGGTACAGACTTTTGTAATCCAGTACCAGTACACTATTATACAGGCCGGGCTTTGAATTCATCACATAGCCACCGGGTGCGGTATTGCCGTTGCTGTAATCTCCGATATTGGGTGCGGTAAATCCTTTGCGGTGTAAACGCGGGAGATACAAGTTGTCAAATGCCGCCACTGATCCGCCCACACGATCCATTTCCAGGCCGGTTAAACGTGCCCGTTCAATGGCGAAATGAATTAATTCCGTTTTTTCAAAAATATCGAGAACCAGTTGACAGTCTTCAAGATTGTATTTGGCCAGGGAGTTTTTGTCTTCATAAAACTGGCGTTTAATTTCTTTGGCCTTGTAGAGAGGGTTGTTATTATTTTTATGTTGAATGAGTTTGCCTCGTTTTAATAATTCATTTGATACATTTTCCAGCGAGAAACTTGGAAATTTCCAGGTGGCACTTTTTAACGTGTCGATGCCATCTAGAACCACACGTCCGGGTATATGTATGAAATAATGATTGGGCTCTGTGTGATGTTGCCGCCATTTTACCGGTGAGCTATTACGTCCAAGGCGCAGGCTGATATTTAAAGAATCAGATTTTTTCTGTAAAAACCGGAAATCAAAATTGATCACATTCCAACCGATAATTATATCCGGGTCGAGTTTTTTAAGCTGTACAATAAATGCGTTTAGCAGCATGGACTCATTGGCAAAAATCTCAACATCCATATTGATATTCATGTCTTCATTGTTGCCAATGATCAAAACTTTCCGTGTGTTATCGCAAATATAGGCAATGGAAAACAACTTGTCAGTAGCATAATCAGTTTCAATATCCAGTGACATAAGGCGAAGTTCTGGTTCGTAGATGTCGGGCTTAATTGATGGGTTAATTAAAAAAGATAATTTTTCAGGATTATTAATTGTTACTGGACCGGTAATAAATCGTTCCATTAAGTACCTTTCCACCGGGCGGATGTCAGTTTCAAAAGCTTCGATATTATTATCTTTTAATATGTCTTTGCTACGATAAAAATCCTGCAGTGTACGGGAGTACACAGCGGCCATAGGTTCGCGTAAAAAGTTTTTCAGTTTCAGCTGTTTAATTTCAATTTGATGAGTAGATAATAAACTGCGGGCGGTGTCTATATCAACTTGACGAATGAAAAACACTCCCTGTTGCGGGTTGATAAATACCTGCAGAGGGCCGTTCTCAGAGCTGAACCAGAGTTCAAGTTGAATACCGTTACGGGTATCCTGGGCTTGTCGCGTTAACAGGAATGCTTTTGTCATGATGGGGGCGGTGTGTTCAAAAAATCCTTTTTTCCTTCATGTTTGTTGCGAGGTTTCATTATAGGTGTGACTTCAGTCGCATCTATAATATTAAGTTTAATCCACTGGTACGGTACGTTCACTTGCCCAGTGTCTTAATTGCCTGATTTGCTCTTCCATGACAACCGAAAGTGGCCGGGTGCTGTTAATTCCCTGTAATATAATATCGGTATTTATGGTTGTATTGGAGCTGTGACAGGTATAAAGCGCAGACACGACCACCTGTTCAATTTCTGATCCTGAAAAACCGCTGCTTGCGCGGGCAATCTTTGAAAGGTCGATTTGTGATGCGTTTATTTTACGTTTATCAAGGTGGATTTTAAAAATATGTGTTCGATTTTTTTCATCGGGTAAGTCAACAAAAAATATTTCATCCAGTCGGCCTTTGCGAATGAGTTCAGGAGGTAAGGCTTTTATTTGGTTAGCGGTGGCGACAATGAATACCCGTGATTTTTTTTCGGCCATCCAGGTTAGCAGTGTGCCGAGCAGGCGCTTTGAAGTTCCTAACTCATCACTGCCTGCGGCGATGCCTTTTTCCAGTTCATCAATCCATAATACACAGGGGGACATTACTTCGGCTGTGTGTAAGGCCTGGCGCATATTTTTTTCGGTCTCACCAATATATTTATCATATAAGCGGCCGAAATCGAGTCGCAGCAGGGGAACACCCCAGATCCCGGCAACCGTTTTTGCTGCCAGGCTTTTGCCGCAACCCTGGACTCCCAGTAATAAAATTCCTTTTGGGATATCAAGCACTGTTTCAATTTCCTGAGTGAAAATTGATTGACGTTGTTCCAGCCAGGCTTTTAAATTTCCCATACCGCCGAGTTCCTGGAAATGTGCGGTTTCAAATTCAAAGGATAATATGTCGTCTTTATTGAGTAATCTATATTTAGCCTGCATTACTTCGGGTAAGTCAGATTCGGTTATTGCACCGTCATCAATAATGGCGTTACGAATTAAGCGTCGTGCATCCCGATGGGTTAAACCGGAGAGGTTTTGAGTCAATTTCTCAAGTGTTTCCCGATCGGTACGAACTCGCTGGGAGGACGTTTTTTGCCAGTTATTGGCTTCGTCACGAATTATTTTTTCAAGTTCTTTTGAGTTTGGTAGTTTAAGTGAAAATTTTGACGATAAGGCCCGTAGATTCGCTGGTAGTTGCAGTTGATGGCTGAGTAAAATGAGTTTGCCTTTATTGCTATCAAACATCATGGCAATTTCTTTTAGCAGGCGAACATTAATCGGATCAGTTAAATAGGGTTCAAAATCGAGCAGGATGTATACTCCCTGCAATGCTGAGGCTTTGATGTGCTTCAAAACATCCTGTGGCTTTGCAACATGACGCTGAGGGTCAAGATTTAAATCAATGCGTTGCAGGCCTTCGGTTACGGTCCACTTGAAATTAGGGAGATGCTGCTTGAGTGCTGATTGTGAAATCAGATGCAAGGCACGCTTTTCTTCCTGAGTTTCTATGGTGATAATAGGAACATGCCCATGAATCAGTAGTTCCAGGTCACGACTGTCCAGCATAAATATTGTCCATTATTATGGTTTATGTTGTGATGAATATAATGCTAAAATTATAATCTATATGCATGATATTTGGTAATTACTCACCCTTACTTCCAGGGCAAGAGCATTATAAAATTATGAAAATCACCAAAGAAAAGTTGCCTACAAAAAAGAAAATAGACAATATCCGCAAATAATCAAACATATCCCGTCATTCCGGCAGGGTCTTGGCCGGAATCCATATTTGTAAAACCACTGGATTGCCACTAAAGGCATGCGGCAATGACGGGGGAGTGAAGCTTTTCCCCAGCCCTTTCTTAGTTTTGATAGGGTGTGCTCGGCGGATGGCCGTAGCTCGAAGCCACCGGCTAAAGCCGGTGGTGTATTCACATTGATTCTTCCAATGAGACCAGGATTCGCAAGTAACTTGCATGGCGTGAGGCACTGATGTCCTCATTATTGACCGCTTCAATAATGGCACAGCCGGGTTCGTTCCGGTGTTTGCAATCACGAAATCGACATTGATCCTGACGTTGAACAAATTCAGGAAAACCTTGTGCCAGTTGCTCGGGGCTGACATTCCAGAGTCCGAACTCACGTATTCCTGGGGAATCAATCAGCGTACCGGAATCCGGCAAATGATAAAGCCGTGCCGTCGTCGTGGTATGCCGGCCCTTGCCGGTGGCTTCAGAAACTTCGGCAATGCGTGCATTAACATCTGGCAACAGGCGATTCAACAGGGATGATTTTCCAACGCCGGACTGGCCGACGAGAATGCTGGTTTTGGTATGCAGACATTGGCTTAGTTGTTTGAAGGCATTATCTTCATGAGCGCTGGTATAAATGATGGGGTAATCAAGTTGCTGATAAACAGATAGTCGCTGCTGGTAATGTTCCCGCTGCTTATTATCGAGTAGATCCGTTTTGTTGAGCACGATGACTGGTTTGATACCGGTCTGGGTGGCAGCCACCAGGTAGCGATCCAGCAGGCCTTCATTGAGTTCGGGCAGGGGCGCGCAGACGATTAGAATCTGGTCGATATTGGCGGCAATAATTTTTTGCTTGCCGCGTGGATCCGGGCGGGCGAGTAAACTGCTGCGGGGTTTTAATTCGTGAATAATACAGGAGTTAGGATCAGGATAATGCCAGCTGATATGATCACCACAGACCAGAGGCGGTAGATTGCGTCGGGCACTGCCTTTGTGCTCCTGTCCCTGCTCATCTTCAATGACGATGTGCTTGCCGAAGTGGGCGATGATGCGCCCGGCATTATTTTCAACTTTGGGTGAGCTTTGCTTACTATTTTTTTTTGCTTGTGCTGTATGTTGCCGTGACATGGAGTGGCTACAATTATTTTTTGAACTTGTAGAACTGCTGGTTTAAATAATCAACCACATCGTTAATCTGTGCTTGTGGCCAGGCAATGCCAATATTACTTTCACAGCGGTTGACCTGATTTTGCAAACCCTCATAGCTGTCGATGCGGCGATTTTCGCGGACATAAATGGAATCTGGTTCACCGCTCATGATGGATTTATGACAGCTACGGCAATTTTCATTGTGCAGCGTTTTACCGTTATCGATATCAGTAGCATAGCTACTACCGGCAAACAGACTGAGGCTGGTCAGCAGGGGAAGCAGTAATAATGTTCTGGTTTTGTTTGGTGACATTTGCCATGTTTCCTTGTGTTTACAATTAAGTCTTTACAATTAATGATGGACGCTGATTTTAGCTCGCAGGTTCAAGTTTAGCGGATAAATGTGCAATTCGTACAGAGGCAGGCGGATGCGAGTCATGGAAGGCCGAATAGAGCGGATCGGGGGTCAGGGTATTCGCATTTTCTTCGTAGAGTTTTACCAGCGCCTTGACCAGATTATTCGCATTACTATTTTCTGCGGCAAAGTCATCAGCCTCGAATTCTTGTTTACGGCTAACCCAGGCGAAGACGGGTTGCATATAAATGGAGAACAGGGGAGCTACCATCATAAACAGGGTCAGGGCGATATAGGTCGAGGGCTGGCTGATCCCAAGGCCACTATAAAAATCATCGTATTGCATCAGCCCACCGAGCAGGGCCAGACTTAGCAGACTGATCACGGCCATGGAGACAATGCGTTTTTTAATGTGATTACGCCTGAAATGGCCCAGCTCATGTGCCAGTACCGCTTCGACTTCATCGACATTGAGGGATTTCAGCAGGGTGTCAAAAAATACAATGCGCTTGTTATCCCCCAGGCCGGTAAAATAAGCGTTGCCGTGACTGGAGCGGCGTGAGCCATCCATAATAAATACGCCTTTGCTGGTGAAGCCGCAACGATCCAGCAACTGCTCGATTCGCTGTTTCATTTCAACATCATTCAGCGGTGAGAATTTGTTAAACAAAGGCGCGATAAAGGCGGGATAGGCCCACATCATCAACAGGCTGAAGCCGGTCCATACTGCCCAGACATACAGCCACCAGAGCTCTCCCGCACCTTCCATCAACCAGAGTACGACCCAGAGCAGGGGCAGGGCGATGGCCGTCATTACCAGCGTTTGTTTAACGAGATCACTGACAAATAGTAGGGGAGTGGTACGATTGAAACCAAATTTCTGTTCAATTGCGAAAGTGCGGTAGATATTAAAAGGTAAATCCAGTGCTGCCGAAATTAGGGTCATGCTGAAAATAACCACCACTCCGGTGGCGACCGGGCTCCATGCTAGTTCACGCCACTGCGCATCCAGCCAGTCCAACCCGCCGCCCAGAGTCCAGCCTAATAGCAACAGGCTGCCGAAAAAAAGTTCCAGAATGTCCATGCGGGTATTGCTGCGGCTATAGTCCGCCGCTTTTTGATGCGCCTCCAGGCTAATGCGTTCAGCGAAGGCTTCCGGGACATTTGCCCGGTGTGCGGCGACATAGCGTCGCTGGCGCAGGGTGAGCCAGAGCTGGATTGCAAGGGAAAGGCCAAGGGCGGTAAGGAATATATAGGTCAGTGAATTCATAATTATTTATCAAACTAAATGAGCAGGGAAGGGTAGCCTTTGGTAGAATTCAAGGCAAGCCCTGTATGAACAAAAACCACACTGAAGGAAGCCCAATGAGCCAGGATGTAAATAATTTAATCTGGATCGATCTGGAAATGACCGGCCTCGACACCTTGAATGATCGCATTATTGAAATTGCCACCATTGTTACTGACAGTCAGCTGAACATTCTTGAGGAAGGGCCGATGCTGGCGATTCACCAGCCGGATGAGATCATGGCCGGTATGGATGAGTGGAATACCAAACAGCACGGTGGTTCCGGTCTGACAAAGCGGGTCAGTGAGAGCCAGGTCAATGAAGCCGAGGCCGAGGCCCAGACTATTACGTTTTTGCAAAAATACCTGCCCAAGGGTACATCACCGATGTGCGGGAATAGTATCTGTCAGGATCGACGTTTCCTCGCTCGCTGCATGCCGGAGCTGGAAGCATTTTTCCATTACCGTAACCTCGATGTCAGTAGCATCAAAGAATTAGCCAAACGTTGGAAACCCGAAGCCTGCAAAGGGCTGGTTAAAAACGGCACTCATCTGGCACTGGATGATACCCGCGACTCTATAAATGAATTGATTCATTACCGCAAACATTTCTTTAAGGAATAAAACAGGTAGCGCGTAAAAGTTAGGTAGGGTGGGCATGGGGTTTATGCCCACCGTTACCAAAATTCCGGTTCAGGAAAATATTATAATTTAATGCTGAGGGTTTAATTCCCCGCTGCTTGCGGCGGGGATATTCATTTATATTTTACCCCTAGCACGTTATGGCTTTCTTCAAGGATATAATCCAAAAATGTTTGCGCGACCAGGGAGAGTTTTTTGCCTTTTAAATGCACCGCATACCAACGTCGTTTCAGCGGGAAGCCTTCAACATCGAGTACTATCAATTTATTTACATCGCGCTCTAATTGCACACTGTGCAATGAGAGAACGGCAATTCCCAGACCGGCCATCACGGCCTGTTTAAGAGCCTCACTACTGCCTAGTTCCATATAAGGCTCTATTTCGACCCCATGCTCCTGCAGTAACTGATCAAAAACATGGCGTGTGCCAGATCCTGTTTCACGAATCAAAAACTTTTGTTTAGCCAGGTCTTTTATGGTTATATTTTTCTTATTTGCCAGGGGGTGGTCGCTATGCGCCACGATGCCCAGAATATTATTAAGAAATGGGTAGGCCGCCAGGTTTTCATCTTTCGGTATTTGCCCCATGACTACAAAATCATCTTCATTATTCATCAACCGCTCAATCACACGGGCACGGTTGGTAAATTTTAATTTTGGCTCAACATCCGGATAGTGGTGTAAAAATGCACCTAATAATTTGGGTAAAAAATATTTAGCGGTGGTGACCACTGACATTTGTAATACACCTTTCACCGTTCCTTTTAGCTCTTCAATCGAAATTTTCAGATCTTCTACTCTGTTCATGATGTCCAGACTGGCGGTATACATGATTTTCCCCGCGGCAGTCGGGAAGGTTTTTTTCCCAACCTGCTCAAACAGGGCTAGCCCAACCTGTTCTTCTAATCGTTTAATCTGTATAGAAACAGCAGGTTGGGTGATAAAAAGCTCGTTAGCCGCCTGCGTGTAACTGCCAAGACGTGAGACAGATTCGAAGAGCCGCAATTGTTGTAAGGTCAAATGCATTGTTGATTTCCCATAAACAAAAGTAAATGCAAATCATAACAAAAAGTAATTTTTATTAATAGTTGATTGAGTCTATATTTCATTACCTGCTTGTTTTGGCGGTATAAAACGGCTGCAGGAATAAAGATTTAACGCTGGGAATTTATCCTGAATATTTTTTCCAGCGTTCATTGATAAGTAACTATGAGGAATAGAACATGGCGAAGACTTACAGTGCGGGCGTAAAAGAGTACCGCGAAACATATTGGGAACCGGATTATTCTATTAAAGAAACCGATCTTCTGGCTTGTTTCAAAATAACCCCACAGGATGGCGTGCCCCGTGAAGAAGTTGCGGCGGCGGTTGCGGCAGAATCTTCAACAGGTACATGGACCACCGTGTGGACGGATCTGTTAACCGATCTTGATTATTATAAAGGTCGTTGTTACGCAATTGAAGATGTTCCGGGTGACGACACCTGTTTCTATGCTTTCATTGCCTATCCCATCGATTTATTCGAAGAAGGTTCTGTTGTTAATGTCCTTACTTCCCTGGTGGGTAACGTATTCGGCTTTAAAGCACTACGCGCACTTCGTTTAGAAGATATCCGCTTCCCCGTTGCCTATGTGATGACCTGTAATGGTCCGCCCCAGGGTATTCAGGTTGAACGTGATTTATTAAACAAGTATGGCCGTCCTCTGCTGGGTTGTACCATCAAGCCCAAGTTGGGTCTTTCTGCGAAAAACTACGGTCGTGCCTGTTATGAAGGTTTGCGCGGTGGTCTGGATTTCACCAAAGATGATGAAAATGTAAACTCACAGCCATTCATGCGCTGGCGTCATCGTTTCGATTTCGTTATGGAAGCGATTCATAAAGCAGAAGCTGAAACAGGTGAACGTAAAGGTCACTACTTAAACGTTACTGCACCAACGGCTGATGAAATGATGCGTCGAGCAGAGTACGCCAAAGAAATTGGCGCACCCATTATCATGCATGATTACCTCACTGGCGGTTTGTCGGCTAATACACAGCTGGCCAAATGGTGTCAGGATAATGGCATGTTGTTACATATTCACCGTGCAATGCATGCGGTGCTTGATCGTAACCCGCACCACGGTATTCACTTCCGTGTATTAACCAAGATCCTGCGTTTATCTGGTGGTGATCATCTTCACTCTGGTACGGTTGTCGGTAAGCTGGAAGGCGATCGTGATGCAACCTTGGGCTGGATCGACATTATGCGTGAATCATACATCAAAGAAGATCGCTCTCGCGGTATCTTTTTTGATCAGGACTGGGGTTCAATGCCGGGCGTTATCCCGGTTGCATCCGGTGGTATTCATGTATGGCATATGCCTGCATTAGTCAGCATCTTCGGTGATGATTCCTGCTTGCAGTTCGGTGGTGGCACCCTGGGTCACCCATGGGGTAATGCAGCGGGTGCGGCGGCAAACCGAGTTGCGGTTGAAGCCTGTGTTGAAGCGCGTAATCAGGGCGTTGAGCTGGAGAAAGAAGGTAAGGATATTTTGACTAAAGCCGCCGCCCATAGTCCGGAACTTAAAATTGCAATGGAAACCTGGAAAGAGATCAAATTTGAATTTGATACGGTAGACAAAATCGACGTTGCACATAAGTAAGC
>CAZNRP010000023.1:10417-32627 GCA_964575555.1 uncultured Thiohalophilus sp.
TGCCAACATTAAGCAAAGAATCTACCCGTGCGCAGATTCAGTATATTGTTGATAAAGGCTGGAATCCGGGTATTGAACATACCGAGCCAGAGCATGCTATGAGCAATTACTGGTACATGTGGAAACTGCCTATGTTCGGTGAAACAGATGTTGATACTATTTTATCTGAACTTGATGCCTGTCATAAAGCTCATCCGGACAACCATGTTCGGCTGTTGGGCTTTGATAACTTTGCACAGTCTGCAGGGGCCGCAATGGTTGTTTATCGTGGCGTTTCCGTATAAGAGCGGCAAGCTATAAGCATAAACGATGCTGAAAGCCTCTGTCCTGAATATTTTAGTCAGAGGCTTTTTTGCCTATAATGCACAATTAATTTTACTAACTTAAAGAGTGTTATATGGCACGTCCTGATAAATATGTTGGAATTCAAAATGAAGTCCATGGTGGAATGACGACGATAGGTAAGCTCATTCGCGATGCCTGGGTATTTGGCTTAATTGAAGAAGTAGAAACCTGTGAAGGCTGGAATTTCGCAGGGATAGATGCCTTGTTGGATAAGGTGAATATAGAATGGGACAAATATGGATGTCTGGTGAGCAATTTACCTGCTGCGTTGTTTGAAAAGCACCAGAGAATTCATGGCAAAGCGATAACCGATGCACGTGAGGCAGGTTGGTCGGGTGAAGTAGAAACGGATGATGAAAAATAATATACATTGCTGTTCGAGCAAAAGCATTTTATTTATCCAGTCATTCCGTGAAAGATATATTTTAAACACTGTTAATTGAATAAGAGAGAGTGGGTCATGTCCGTTACTGAAAATATTATCGATGCAGAGCAATATATAATTAAAGATGAACCCTATTACGAGCCGGTTGGTTCCGAGATATCTTTATATGAGTCAGCTTATGAAGTTCGTATGCCGATGATGATCAAAGGTCCAACCGGCTGTGGCAAGTCGCGTTTTGTGGAATATATGGCATGGAAGCTGGGCAAGCCCCTTATAACCGTTGCCTGTAATGAAGACATGACCGCATCAGATCTGGTTGGACGTTTCCTGCTCGATAAAGATGGCACCAAATGGCAGGATGGCCCACTGACAACGGCGGCACGTATGGGGGCCATTTGTTATCTTGATGAAATTGTAGAAGCTCGTCAGGACACCACGGTGGTGATTCATCCGTTGACGGATCATCGTCGCAGTCTGCCCCTGGATAAGAAGGGCGAGTTAATTCAGGCACATCCTGATTTTCAATTGGTTATTTCGTATAACCCAGGTTATCAGAGTCTGATGAAAGATTTGAAACAATCGACCAAACAACGTTTTGGTGGTCTGGACTTTGATTATCCGGAAGAGAAGACGGAAATTGATATTGTGGCTAAAGAATCGGGAGTCGATCCCGTGGTTGCTGAAAAGCTGGTACATATCGCGCAGCGTGCCCGCAACCTGAAAGGTCATGGTCTGGATGAAGGTATATCAACGCGTTTACTAGTGTACTCGGGTCAGCTTATTGCTAAAGGTGTTGCCCCGTTGGATGCCTGCAGTATGACCATGGTTACCCCCCTGACTGATGATCCAGATATGCGTGATACTTTGAATGCGGCGGTAGAAACATTTTTTGGTTAAAACATATCAGGCGAAGATGCGCTTATAAATATGTTCACAAGAAATCCGTCTGCACGATTGTCAGTCGTCTGTGCAATTAATGATAGAAACTTACTATGTCGATAAAGCTCGAAGATTATCAGGATTTTCTCGCCGGGGTCGCCCCTGAGATTTGTGATGTACTGGAAAGTACTTTTCAGGAAGCATCACGAGTAATGTCACCAACGGGTCTGCAGGAATACATGGACGGAGCCAAAAGTCTATGCAATCTTGGACGTGGTAGTGGGGTGGTTATATCCTACTTGCAGGAAATGCCTCTGGTAGCGAAAGAATGTGGTGAAGATGTGATTGGTGACTGCTTGACGGCTGCTATGAAACTTTCTTCCATGACCTCGGCCGAAGTCGTCGCATTATTATTTGCCAGTATGCCAACGGCCGCCCGCAATCTCGGCGACGCGGAACTTTTTCGTGGCTACCTCACCCTTATACATCAGCTGGCATCCACCGCCTCTCGCGGTGTGCGTCCGATGCTCAGCCATATTGATGAATTATTATCCAAGTTAACCCTGAGTGGTTTACGCCGTTGGGCAAACTTTGGCTCGCATGCCTATCGTCGGGATTTTAATAATCTAACGGCTTACTTTAATCTTGAGTCGGCTGATAGCCGTGCGGTGTTACAAAAAGAACGCCGTGGCATTCTGTTTATAAAAACCCAGCGGAAATTAAATTTTTATTTACGAGCCTTATGGGGGCGTGATTTCTTTTTGCGTCCAACGGGTGCCGATTTCGCTGATTTTCGTCCCTTTATAGAGCATCGTATCCTGCATCTTCCCGATGCTCTGGACGACTGTGGTGATATTCCTGGGCTGGAACTCTATCGTGCAACGGCTGCACACATGGCCGCACATATAGTCTATTCCTCAGCCCCTATATCGGCGGAAGGATTAAGTCCGGCACAAATGTTTTTTATTGGTTTGATTGAAGATGCACGTGTTGAATATAAAGCCATCAATGAGTTTCCGGGCTTAAAGAAACTATGGCGTTCACTGATGGCTGTGCCCGGTGAAGAAAAAGTTGAGCACCCCAGTATGCCCTTGTTGGAACGTTTCGCCATGATGTTGCTTGATGATGCCACTACTTCAGCTGATGAAGAATTGAATGTGCTAGCTAAAAATTTTCATCATGGTATTGAAGAGAATCAGGATAATAATAATTTTTGCTGGCACCTTGGTCTGGATGTATTCAATTTATTTTCATCGCGCAAAGAGGTGCCGAGTTTACGCATCCTTGAACGAATTGATATTGCCTACCGTGATGATAATCGTTACGTCTGGGAATTTGAAGAATTTAGCTGGGAAACTGAGTATGAATATGTCCCTGCCAGTCAAAGACAGGTAAGACGGCAGGTCAGTGTTATCGAAATGGCCAATGAAGTCGATTGTGAATTAGCGGGTGATGACGCACAGGAAATCTGGACCTGTTCAACTGAAATGCGTCCTTATGAAGATGATCTCACTGAGAATACCAAAAGCTTTAATGAGATGTGGGGCAAAGAAGTGGTTTCCGAGCCTTATCATTACCCAGAATGGGATTATCAGATTCAGTTACATCGTCCAGACTGGGCAACCATCTATGAACGCCGTCAACCTCGCGGCCATGTTGAAGACATTCAGACTATTCTTGATGAATATCGACCAGTTGCGCACCGCATTAAACAGATCATTGATTTGTTGACACCGGAAGGCGTTCAACGTGTGCGAAATATGGAGGACGGTGATGAAGTCGATATTAATGCCGCGATAGATGCCATGATTGCCATTCGCATGGGTGAGCAGCCCAATACTCGTATTACCATGCGTAATGTACTAAAGATACGGGATCTGTCGGTGGTGTTATTGCTGGATTTATCTGAATCCACCAACGAAACTATGAGTGGTTCGGAAAAAACAGTGCTGCAACTCACTCGTGAGGCGGCCACCCTGGTAGCGACGGCAATGGAAGGCATTGGTGATCCTTTTGCGATACATGGTTTTGCCTCAGATGGTCGACATGATGTACAGTACTATCGGTTTAAAGATTTTAATCAACGCTTTGATGATGAATCCAAATCGCGTCTTGCCGGAATGAAAGGCGGGTTGTCAACGCGTATGGGGGCCGCTTTGCGTCATGCGGGACAGCATCTGTTAAAACAACAGGAAAAACGTAAGTTAGTCCTGTTATTAACCGATGGGGAACCGGCCGATATTGATGAGCGTGATCCACAACATTTACGCCACGATACGAAAAAGGCCGTCGAAGAACTTTATAGCACTGGTGTGCTTACTTATTGTCTAACCCTGGACTCAAATGCGGATGACTATGTGAAGCGTATCTTTGGTGCGAATAACTACACCATTATTGATAATGTTGATAAATTACCTGAGCAGTTGCCAACCTTATTTGCAAGTCTGACGGCATAATGTGCCCTTAAATAGGAACTATTCATGCCCTTAGTGAATATGCGCGACATGCTTTATCATGCCTATGATAACAATTATGCTGTTGGTGCTTTTGATCTGGTCAGTCTTGATTTCCTGGAAGCCGTCATCGGCGCGGCTGAGAGTTGCCGCTCTGCGGTAATTCTAAGTATTGCAGAACCACATTTTGCACACTATGATTTTGAATTGATGTTACCAGCGGTAGAGGCGGCGGCAAAGCGGGCCTCTGTTCCGGTGGCCATTCAGCTTGATCATGGCAGTAGTTTGGAATCTGCGATAAAAGCAATCAACCTGGGATGCAATGGCGTTATGCTCGATGCATCCAACCAGAGCTTTTCTGATAATATTGAACACACCAGGGCGGTTGTTGAAATGGCACATCAATGTGGCGTTTCCGTGGTGGGTGAACTGGGCTATGTGGCTGGCAAGGAGGGCGAGGGTGCTGAACAGCATCCAGGAGAAACAACGTTTACCCTTCCCTCTGAAGCAAAGGCCTATGTGCAAAGAACCGGAGTCGATTTTCTTGCCGTGTCCATTGGTACGGTACAGGGACGAATGAATGGTCGTGCAAAACTTGACTATGCTCGTCTTAAACAACTCAATCAAACGGTCAATATTCCCCTGGTCATCCATGGTGGTAGTGGTTTGAATGAAGAACAGTTTCACAAATTGACATTAAATGGGGTTGTAAAAATAGATTATTACACCGCACTTTCAGATGTTGCCGCAAAGGCGATGCGAAAACGCAGTAAGGAAAATCCCGGTGGTAGTTTTACCGATCTGAAAAAAGATGTGAAAGAGGCGATTGGCAACGAGGTGCAGCGTTGTCTGCGTCAGTGGGGGAGTGCGGGACGCGCGGCTGAAGTGCTTGAGCGATGTGAACCCTGGTTAGTGGTTGAGCATCTGATTGTTCATAATATGGATGCACAGTCTACACAGTCAATTGATAGCTTAATGTTAGAAGGGAAGCAGATACTTTCAGAAATTCCCGGTGTGCGCGAAGTGTTTACCGGTGAGGTGATGAAAGAAAATAGCAAATACAGCTGCTGCTGGTCGGTGCGCTTTACTCACAAGGCGGCACTTGAAAGTTTCCATCGGCATCAACACTTTGATTCTTTTTTGCAGAAAAAATTTAAGCCTAATGTCAGTGATTTAATTCGCATTGATTACCAGGAAAGATTAGTAAATTTAGCATGATAAGTTTATTTTAGTCATGTGCTGAATTGGATCTTAGCGGTAATATGCTGATTGTGCCGTCTGTTTTTAGTGCATCACGTTGACGCTGGTCAATGAGTTGCATGGACTGATAAAATTCATGGTTCAGTCGGCTTTGAATTTCATGCATATCATCACCGTAAAAAATAACTCTACAATCCATATTCTGATTTAGTCCCTCACGTTGATTGAGCCCGATTAGGGGGTGCCAGGAAATCCTGATCAATCGACCCCCCTCATCGCCCCGAACCGCATAAGCTAAACTATCGACAAACCAGAAGGTATTTTTTTCAATAATTGCCAGGTACTGTAGTGAGCGGAGAGGAATAAATAAATGATTTGATTGACTTCGTTTGAGTAGAATGTGGGCGAGGTTATAAGTTTGTGATAACAACCGGGTATGCTGGCAGAAAAACATATCAGGAGTGAAAAATGATTGAGTATCATGAGCCGTCATAGTATGAATTGTAGCAGTATAATCATTTCATAGCATCTCGGAAACATGTTCTTGTTACATACAAATATGATGAATCTAGAGAATGTTGAGTTGCTATATTTAATCTAGAAGAGCCCTGCATTATGATGATAAGCAACGGAAAACGATTGTTAAGCCTTAAGACTGATAAATAAAATGGAATAAATTTATCCTTTGCCGTATCTATTCATAAAGAGAACATTTGATGTTCAGAATGTACTGTAAATTACTAATTCATCATGTATTAATTTATAAATACAATAGAACGACAATAAGGTTTTCAATAATTTGCTGAGGTAAAATTTAAAAGTTGTTTTATTTTACCAATGCGTTTAGTACTTTAGTTTAAAAACTAAAGATAATCCTCTTCGATGGAGTAAGTTCATGATTAATAGAAAAAAAATTAAAATTTCAACGGCTTTCTTTCTGGCTTTATTAAGCCTTTCATTATCAAATATTGCCAGTGCCGGGTCATTGGATAATAAACTGGAGCAATGCAAGCAGGCATTTTCAATCTCTCACAGTAAAAATTCAACTCAGGAAACGGCTGTTGCAGCCGATCTGAAACATTTAAAACTGATGCGAGAAATACTGCATGAGCTTAACAAAAAAAATGTAGATAAAAAAATGTCTAATGCTCAGTTACAGGAGAATGTAATGGTGATGTCGCATTTGCTGGAAATGTTGGTAATAGAAAATCTGAATGAAAAAGAGCAGACCTGGATTATGAATTATTAACTAATAATATATTGATTTAAACTTGATCTAAACAGTAACGATTTAGCAGAATCCGATCTTGTCAGATTAAGTTTACGGCCCATATGTTTAGTTTAATCGCGGAGGGTTAACTCCCGATGCTTGCAGCGAGTACCGTCATTCTGGCATCTTCCGGAATGACGAAAAAATAATGGGACTGTTTTTTCAAATACCCCGTCCGCTTGCGGAGGGGGTATTTATTGCCATATAGTTACGTCTTAACTTACTGGCATTGGAGTCAGGGCTTAAAAATAAGGTGACGCATGGATTACAAAGCTAATGGATGCCCGCTTATGGCTAAGTTCCTGATACTAAACCAACCTTTATCATTGTGATTATTGAATTGGCTGTTCAAAATGTAAGTCATGAGAAACTATTGCAATAAAACTCGTATTCTATTAAGTAAGGTTTGCGCAATATATGGTTTTTGAAGTAAGTTTTGAGTTAAGTTACTGTCTATTTTATTCGTATGTTGCTCATCGGAAAAACCACTAATTAATTGAATTTTTATATCGGGATATTTTTTCTGCACAATAGATGCAAGTTCATAACCGTCCATATCAGGCATGATGATATCGGAAATCAGTAAATCAATGTGTTCTGTCTGCATTATTTCTAATGCCTGTTTCGCACGTTCAGCACGAAAAACTTGATAATTTTTATGAATTAATATTTCACACGCTAATTCAAGCAGCGCAGGCTCGTCATCGACTACAAGAATTGTTTCATTACCTGTTAATGCCTTGTTGTGTCTGGTTTCAGTCTGCTGTTCGATTATATCTTTGCCCTGGTAACGTGGAAGATATAAAGTGAACTGTGTACCCTGTTGCAGTTGGGAATCGACTTTAATTGTGCCTTTGCAGCGATGAACAAAACCATAGACCTGACTTAAGCCAAGACCTGTACCCTTTTCTCCTTTAGTCGTGTAAAAGGGGTCAAATATTTTTTCTTTGCTTTTCTCGTCTATTCCACAGCCGGTATCGGCAATACAAAGCAGGACATAATAACCCTGCCTTATATTTAAATGTTCGGCATCTACAGGATTGATTTTTTTATTTCTTGTCTCAATGGTTAGCTCGCCATTATTTTTCATTGCATGCATGGCGTTTATGCTCATATTTAAAACAGCATCCTCTAATTCACTTTCATCCAGACAAACTGGCCATAAATTTTCCTCAAGTTCAAGTGTAAGTTTAATGCTTGGGGTCAGCGTTTTTTCCAGCATTTGCTGATCATTCTTCAGTACAACATTAATATTTAATTTTTCAATATCGGATGATTTGTTTTTGGAAAAGCCCAGTAGTTTTTTCGTTAATTTAGCACCACGTTCGCTGGCATGTATTACTTTATCAATATAACCCAGCAGTTTTGGTTGCTCACCAAGTCCCTCTTTTAAAATCTCGGAATAGCCCAGCACAACACTAAGCATATTGTTGTAGTCATGTGCAATACCGCCTGTTAATTTACCCAGCGCATCCATCTTCTGACTACGCCGGAGTTTTTCTTCATGTTCTTTTATCTGGGTCAAATCCGTGCAGGAGCCAATAAAACGTCGCTTACCATCTGCAGCAGGAGGCAGTTCCGCTACATGTATGCGCATCGAGAATACCTCATTATTTTTACGAAACCCGGTTACTTCTTTTCCTTTATGGCCGATTATGTTTGCTATGCCAGTTTTAAGGTAATTTTGGATATGGAGGTTATGCGAGCTACTATAAGGTTCAGGCATTAAGCGGTTAATGTTTTTACCTAAAATTTCATTCTCAGAATAACCAAATAAAATTTCTGCCGAATGATTAAATGTATAAATAACCCCCGTTTCATCAATAGTAATGACTGCGTTAATCATGGATTCGAGAATTTCCCGCTGCTCCAGTTCTTTTGAGCGAAGTTTTTCCCGCATGACATATTGTTCGGTTACGTCATTAAACACCAGAACCATACCCAATATATTCTTACCATCACGAATCGGAGCGGCGGAGTCAGCAATTTGGAATTCCTTACCGTCTTTCGCAATCAGGGTAGTGTGATTGCTTAAATAAACTGTCTCACCTGTAGTTAAAACTTTTTCGACGGGGTTTGTTATAGGTTCACGAGTGGAGGCATTTACAATTGGAAAAATATTTTCTAATGGTTGTTTCTGTGCTTCATTATTTTTCCAGCCAGTAAGTTTTTCTGCCACAGGGTTTAAATGCGTAATATTGCCCTTTCCATCAGTGGTAATAACCGCGTCACCGATACTGTTTAATGTTTGTGATAAGTATTGTTTCTGTTGATGAATTTCTGAAATTTGTTCGTGCAACCTTGCGTGCATATTATTAATTGAGTCTACAACCACGTCAAGTTCATCCTGTGTTTTGTTGTTTCGGTCTAGTTTCAGGATAGTATTATTGGACAGTGGATCATGGTTTTTTGAAAATTCTGAAATAGTCGATAAATGCCGAGACACCAGATTATAAAACAGAAAATAAATGAATATTGCAACCAGCGATGTTTTAATTGCGTTGGAGATTAATATTACCCAAACTTTATTGAGTAATCTCTGGTATACACCATCAAGACTTACATTAACGATTAAACTTCCAATATTAATATCGCTATTTCTATAGAAATAATTCATTGAATATATTCGTTGAATATTATTTTTACCTTTTATTTTTCCCGCTTTAACCCATATTTTTTGCTCGTCACGTATCTCAACGTACTGCATATCCCTTATTTTCAGTATGCCATCAATACTGGTTTGCAGAAGTTTCTGGTTTGATGCCCATAAGGCAGAGGTGAGACTGTTTAAATGGACGTTTTCGATTTTCTCAAATTCAGAGTGAATAAGTTCGATGTCAGTATTGTAATCACGGTATAGCTGAATAGCGGTTATTAATAATGTAATGACTGAACTGAATAATACGATATATATAATCAAACACCGGCCAATAGGCGATTTAATGGGTTGTATAGTTAACATCAGTTATCGTTTCGCTATTTGTTTTTTTGTAAATAGGGTTTTAATAAGCGATCAAATATGGCCTGATGTGAGCCATCTTTTTTCATTTCCCTGATTGCATTAGCTAGCAGAGGCACTATTTTTTTATGTTTTTTATGTAAGTAAACATAAAATTCTGGGCTGGCCAGTGGCGGCTCAAGAAGTGTTATATTGGTGATGTTATGTGCTTTTAAATAACCCAGGCCAGACCAGTTGGAATAAGCGATGAAGTCTACCCGGTCTTTTGCCAGCAGGGTAAAAGATTGCTCAGCATTGTCAGTTTTTATTATTTCTACTTTATCGCCAAGTTTGCCAAAGTTTTTCTCCATGATTTTCCAGCCAGAGATAATTGCCAGACTATGTGATGCTATACTTTGCCAGCTTTTCACGACAAATGAGGGTTTGTTTTTTGAAAATAGCACCATGTCAATGGTCATAACGGATTCCGGCACCTGAATAAGATTAGGATATTTTTTTTGTAACCCCGCAACACGGACTAAATCGCCATCGTCAATTCCACGATCGGCATTAATCAGCGCCCTTTCTGCTGGCAGCCGAACCGTTTCCAGTTGATAACCAATACGCTTAAAAGCTTCCGCCACTACCTGATCGGCAAAGCCAGTTTGTGATTCATTGCTGACAGGTGAGCCAAAGGCCGTATTAAGAACGATAGTCTGTTGAGATAAAGTTGAATGACTAAAAAAAATGGACAAAAGAATAACAAATGATTTTGATATTGAATTTAAAAAAAAATGACTAACATTACTATGAATATTCATATTCGCCTTATAATTTTTCAGCTCAAAAGTTGCATCATGAGATTAAATTAACCTGTTTTAGCCCTGATAACAAAAATATATGAACGTGTAAAAAGCATATTTCCTGTATATATATTTGAAATTACTGTTGCCCTATTAATGCCCTCATCCCAGGATGGAGAAGGATACTTCGATTTTAGCTCGGTTTAATTTTATGTCTACAATGGCTTTGATTCAGAGGCTTATTAAATATCACGATTATACTTAACGGGACAACAGTGATTTTAATATATTACAGATGATAATATGAAACCACAGTTATATGCATGATTTTATCTGGAAATCTGTCCTTGCATCCAGATAAGCTAATTAATCGGGGACGGAGGCTGAGGTATCCCTACGAAATAATATTCGAAATCAAAAAGATAAAAGAAAAGTCCGTAAATGAACGCGAATATACGCCAATAAAAGCAAAAATATTTATGGAGAATTTAGTTTTTTAGTTTTAATTTGTATTAATATTCGTGGGGATAGCTCAGGACGGAGTGATTAAAAAACAACCAGTTCTGAAAGTCTGCTTTAGATTTAATTCAACTAAATTTCTATCAATTATCAAACGGCAGCTCATGGCGCATTAGAGATTTTAACAGTTGTCCGTGATATTTGATTCAGGTATGTGTTTAATCAGATTAAGCCTGAATTATCGCAGCCTGTATTTTGTTCGTTCCTCGAGTCATTTTTCTGTCCCGCTATTTCCCCCGATTAGCGTCAATATTTCGACGATGTTTCTCTTCGATGCTCACAAACCCTTGATTCAAAACAGACTAACCGTACTGTGATTGCTGGTATGTGATTTGCATATTGGTAGTTCGCAGATGTGTGATTGTCAGATCTGTATTGATGGATACATAAATTTCAGCTCAGGAAAAAACATGGCCGATAAAGACGAAGATCTGGATCTGGATGTCAAAAGTGGTGGTAAATCCAATACTCTTTTACTGATCATTCTCATCGTATTGCTGTTAGTGGTAGGTGGTGGTGGAGCCGCCTTTTTACTAATGGGCGGTGATGAAAAAGCGGCTGAAGGTGAAGATGCTTCAACTGCTGAGCATGCGGAAGAAAAAGTGGAAGCAAAAGAAGTGCACTACATGAAATTAGGTAAAGAGTTTGTGGTTAACCTGGAAGATAACAGGCGAGTTAATTTCATGCAGGTGGATATACAGGTCATGGCACATTCGACCGAGCCTTTGACCCAGATTGAACACCACATGCCGGTTATTCGAAATAAACTAATGTTGATTCTTAGTAGTCAGAAATATGAAGAAGTAAATACCCTTGAAGGCAAGCAAAAATTGCGGGAAGAGGTTAAAGAAGCCATTCAGGAAGTTCTCCATGAGGGGTCGCCCGAAGCTAACATCGAGGCGGTGTATTTCACCAGCCTGATCATGCAATAGGGTATTAATATGTCAGCCAGTGATCTTTTATCCCAGGACGAAATCGATGCCCTCCTGCATGGGGTCGATAGCGGTGATGTTCAAACTGAGGATGACATTGCGGCCCATGATGGGGTGGCCCGGTCATTTGATTTTACCAGCCATGATCGCATTGTTCGTGGCCGTATGCCAACGCTGGAAATGGTCAACGAGCGTTTTGCCCGACGTTTGCGCATCAGCCTATTTAATATGCTGCGTCGCTCCGCCGAGATTTCTGTCGGTGGTGTGCAGATGGTCAAATTCTCTGAATATGTTCACAGCATGTTCGTTCCTACCAGTTTGAATATTGTCCGTGTTAAACCACTACGGGGTAATGCCTTGTGTGTATTTGATCCCAAGCTGGTATTTATCATAGTCGATAATTTTTATGGTGGTGTTGGCCGTCATGCCAAAATTGAAGGTCGGGAATTCTCACTCACCGAACAACGGGTCATTAGCATGGTATTAGAGGATGCCTTTAAGGATCTCGTCGATGCCTGGAAGCCGGTGATGCCAGTTGATTTTCAGTTTGTGAGCATGGAAGTCAACCCGCAGTTTGCCAATATTGTCAGCCCGACTGAAGTGGTGGTGGTCTCAACATTTCATATCGAACTTGATGGTGGTGGAGGAGACTTTCAGATCACTATGCCTTATTCCATGCTTGAGCCGATTCGTGAATTGCTTGATGCCGGTGTGCAGAGTGATGTTACTGAAAAAGATGAACGTTGGGCCATTTCCTTACGTGAAGATATCAAATCAGCAGAGGTGACTCTTAATGCTAACCTGACAAACATTGAAATGAATTTAAGTGAAGTTGTGAAGTTTAAGGTTGGTGACATTCTGCCTTTTGATATGCCGGAGCAAGTTGTTCTTGAAGTGGAAAAAGTACCAGTATTTCGCGGTGAATATGGGGTTTCACGGGGAAGCATGGCGATTAAAATTAACGAACAGATTGAACGTCCGATTGACCCGGCCCATGTGCTGAGTCTCCCGGATATTTTGAAGTCATAGAGGATAGTAAAATGAGTGACAATGAATCAACTGACGATGATGTAATGGATGAATGGGCGGATGCACTGGCGGAGGCCGGTGATGTGCCGGATACGGAGGTTGATGCAGCTGCATCTGAGGCCGATGCTAATACAGAAACTGCGGAGGCGGATACCGCAGCTACAGCGGATGTTCAGCCAGCCAGTTTAGATCCACTGGAAGATACCAGCACGCAGATCCGGAGCGACAAGGAAATCAACCTTGATGTCATTCTTGATGTGCCGGTTGATGTTTCCATGGAAATCGGGTCAACCAAGATGAATATCCGTAATTTACTACAGCTAAATCAGGGGTCTGTGGTGGAGTTGGACAGACTGGCGGGTGAACCACTCAATGTAAAAGTTAATGGTACTTTAATTGCTCACGGCGAGGTGGTGGTGGTTAATGAAAAGTTTGGTATTCGTTTAACGGATATTATCAGCCCGGCTGAACGGGTTAAGAAACTGGCATGATTAAACCCTTCTATTATGTTTTTTTATCTCTGCTGGTGAGTTTCAACATCAATGCTACTGAAGAAAAAGAGGCGGTGGGTGTAGGCTTGAGTGGACTTAAATCAACGGCAGTGAGCTCGCCTGTTTTGAGCACAGGTAGTTATTTACAGATGATTCTCGGCCTTGTTTTTGTAGTTCTGCTGATATTTTCACTGGCATGGCTGGTTAGACGCATGGGACGTTTGCAGTCCGTTATTGGCGGCAATATGAGATTGTTAGGAGGCTTGTCATTGGGACAGCGTGAACGCGCGGTGCTGGTGCAGGTAGGAAAGACTCAAATGCTGCTGGGAGTGGCTCCGGGTAGTGTACGTACTTTACATGTATTTGATGAGCTGGTTATCACTGCCGCAAACACATCTAAAAGTGAAAGCTTTGCCGATAAACTAAATATGATTTTAAAACAGAAGGCCGGTACATGATGCGTGTTGCGATTCTACGACTTATTCCCCTGCTATTGCTGAGCGCCTGGCCACTGGAGGCTGTTTTTGCTGAAGCCGGTTTGCAGGCATTGTCCGTGACCACCGCCGATAACGGAGATCAAACGTATAGCGTTAGCATACAAGCCCTGTTCCTGATGACCGCACTAACTTTTCTGCCTGCGGCAATGATGATGATGACCTCGTTTACGCGGATTATTATTGTACTTGCCATTTTGCGGCAGGCCATAGGTTTGATGCAGGCGCCTTCCTCACAGATATTGATTGGTTTAGCCCTGTTCCTTACCTTTTTTATTATGGCCCCGGTATTTACTCAGATAAATAACCGTGCTCTGCAGCCTTATCTTGAGGAACAATTGAGCCTGCAAGATGCCGCCGTTACTGCAGGCGAGCCTCTGCGAGAATTCATGTTCGGGCAGACACGTGAAGCCGATATAAAAATGTTTGGTGAAATGGCCGGTCATGAAGCCTTTCAAACAAAAGACGATGTGCCATTTACGATACTGGTTCCGGCCTTTGTTACCAGTGAATTAAAAACTGCATTCCAAATTGGTTTTCTGTTATTTATCCCGTTTCTGATTATTGATTTGGTAGTTGCCAGTGTGCTCATGTCTATGGGCATGATGATGTTGTCACCCATGATTATTTCATTACCGTTTAAAGTTATGTTGTTTGTGATGGTGGATGGCTGGAATATTGTAATGGGTACGCTGGCCTCCAGTTTTTATGTATAGGATCAACAGGACTGAATCATGACTCCGGAAAGTGTACTCGATATTTTCAGCCATGCGATGGAGCTGGTGTTAACACTGGTCGTTATTATCCTGGTGCCGGCCTTGATCGTGGGCTTACTGGTAAGTATGTTTCAGGCTGCCAC
Source organism: uncultured Thiohalophilus sp. (assembly GCA_964575555.1). GTDB lineage: Bacteria > Pseudomonadota > Gammaproteobacteria > UBA6429 > Thiohalophilaceae > JAADGZ01. Next base: position 25,015 of record CAZNRP010000023.1, read on the forward strand.
CCAGATTAATGAAATGACTTTAAGTTTTATTCCAAAATTAATTATTACTATCTTAACGCTGATGGTTGCCGGGCCCTGGATGTTGCGTATGTTAATTGAGTATACGCGAACCCTCATTCTCGACATTCCCAGCATGATAGGCTGAACCATGTTATTCAGTAGTGCAGAGATCACGGCTATTATCGGAGCCTGGCTCTGGCCCTTATTTCGAGTGGGTGGCATGGTTATGGCTGCACCGGTATTCGGCGCACGCTCTGTGCCGATGCGAGCCAAGCTGATCATTACTCTGGCGCTAACCTTCATTATTGCGCCGCTGTTACCGCCGGTTCCGGTGATTGATGTTTTTAGTCCCCTAAGTTTCTTAATAATAGTACAGCAGATCCTGATCGGTGTGGTCATGGGCTTTGCGGTGCAGCTGGCCTTCAGTGCAGTCATTACCGGTGGACAGGTGATTGCCATGCAAATGGGCCTGGGTTTTTCGTTAATGGTAGATCCGCAAAATGGTGCGCAGGCTCCGGTATTAAGTCAGTTTTATGTTTTGTTTGCGATTCTTATTTATCTGGTACTCAACGGCCATCTGGTTTTGATTCAGGTATTACTGGATAGCTTTACCCTTATCCCGATCGGCCCTGAAGGCTTGCAGGCAGGTGAATTTCGTAAACTGGCTGACTGGGGTGGACAGATTTTTGCGGGTGGTTTAGGTATTGCCCTACCGGCCATTGCATCTTTATTAGTGGTGAATATTGCCTTTGGGCTAATGACGCGTGCCGCACCACAATTAAATATTTTTGCTATCGGTTTTCCGATCACTATGATTCTTGGCTTCACTCTTATCTGGATAACGCTGCCAGGTATTATGTCTCGCACCAGTAGTCTGTTTAGCGGCGTTTATGAATTGTTGCGACAACTTCTTGGAGGTCTTTAGTTATGGCAGAAGACAGTGGTCAGGAACGTACAGAAGAACCAACCCCCCGACGAAAACAACAGTCGCGGGATAAAGGTCAGGTAGCCCGTTCGCGTGAATTGAACACTATGCTTATGATGCTGGTTTCTGGCACGGCTTTTCTGGTTCTTGGGCCAGCATTAATAACAACATTGATGTCGATATTTCGTGAGCAACTTAATATGAGCCGGGCAGATATTTTTGATCCAAATGCAATGATCCGTTTGTTTGAAACCGCCATGCTCGATGCAATTTGGGGGCTAACGCCTTTCTTTATAGTCGTTGTTGCTGCCGCCGTTGCCGGGCCCATGGCAATGGGTGGGATTAGTTTTAGCTCTAAGGCACTAGCATTCAAATGGGAGAAACTTGATCCCATCAAAGGTCTGGGACGTTTATTTGCGGTGCGGGGGTTGGTTGAGTTGCTTAAGGCGTTGGCCAAATTTTTAATTATTGGCAGTGTTGCTGTGATCTTTCTTTATAACCAGCTTGATGAATATCTCGGACTGGGCAGTGAAGATCTGAAACCCGCACTGGGTCACACCATGCACCTGTTGCTCTTCGGTTTTATGGTGATTGCCTCCACTTTAATTTTACTTGCCGCCGTCGATGTACCTTTTCAATTATGGGATCACAATAAGCAGTTAAAAATGACCATGCAGGAAATCAAGGATGAGAATAAGGAAACTGAAGGAAATCCGGAAGTGCGCGCACGTGTGCGTCGGGTGCAAAAAGAAATGGCACAGCGGCGAATGATGGCTGAAGTGCCCAATGCTGATGTGGTGGTTACCAACCCGGAACATTATGCCGTGGCCCTGAAATATGATCCTGAAACCATGCCTGCACCGCTACTGTTGGCCAAGGGTGTGGATCTCATGGCCATGCAAATTCGTAGTATTGCCCGTGAACATGGTGTGATGATTCTGGAAGCACCCCCATTAGCGCGCGCCTTACATCACACCACGGATCTTGATGCTGAAATTCCATCAGGACTGTATCTGGCTGTGGCGCAGGTACTGGCCTACGTCTTCCAGTTAAAACGTGCTAACAAGAGTAGCGGGCGTGCACGCAATTATGGTGCTGGAAAGCCACATCGTATGGGTGATCTTCCCATTCCTGATGACATGAAGTTTGATTCATAAACCTGATTTAAACCTAGAGTAATAAATTATGGCTGAACAAGTTGCCGTTTGGAACACCTTAAAAAATATCAGCAGTAAGGGGTTGGGTGCGCCAATATTGCTAATGGTCATGATGTCGATGATCGTGGTGCCGCTTGCCCCGATCATGCTGGATGTGTTTTTCAGTTTTAATATTTCTCTGGCCTTAATTGTTTTGCTAGTCACCGTATATTCCATGCGTCCTCTGGACTTTGGTTTATTCCCTACCGTTCTTCTCATTAGTACTTTATTGCGCTTAGCCTTAAATGTGGCTTCCACTCGGGTGGTGTTACTGGAGGGACATACCGGTGCCGATGCGGCCGGTCAGGTGATCAAGGCTTTCGGCGATTTTGTGATTGGTGGTAACTATGCGGTGGGTATTATTGTTTTTGCAATTCTGGTGATCATTAACTTTGTCGTCATCACCAAGGGTGCGACGCGTATTTCAGAAGTCAGCGCCAGATTCACATTAGATGCCATGCCCGGTAAACAAATGGCGATTGATGCAGATTTAAATGCTGGTTTGATCGATCAGGAACAGGCGCGGACTCGACGCGATGAAATCAGTGCGGAAGCTGAGTTTTATGGTTCCATGGATGGTGCCAGTAAATTTGTACGCGGTGATGCGGTTGCCGGTATTTTGATTTTATTTATCAATATTTTTGGCGGTCTGTTGATTGGTACTTTACAACATGATATGAGCTTCTCCGATGCGGCTCGGGTTTATACCCTGTTAACGATTGGTGATGGTCTGGTGGCACAGATCCCCGCGCTGTTACTGTCTACTGCTGCAGGCATTATTACCACCCGAGTTTCCAGTTCTCAGGACATGGGCGCACAGGTGTTGCACCAGTTATTCGGTAACGTGCGTTCACTGGTGGTTACCAGCGTTATACTTGGAGTGATGGGGATCATTCCCGGCATGCCAAACCTGGCTTTTCTAACCCTGTCGTTTTGTTGTGGCGGGATCGCCTGGATGATTCATCGTCGCAAACAGCGTCCGGCTGAAGTTGAGAAGGAACCGCTTGCCCAGTCTGAACCCGAGGCGCGGGATCTAAGTTGGGATGATGTCACCGCCGTTGATGCAGTGGGACTGGAAGTAGGTTACCGGCTGATCCCTATGGTGGACAAGGAGCAAGGTGGTCAGTTGATGAGTCGCATTAAAGGCGTGCGTAAAAAACTCTCACAGGATCTGGGCTTTCTGGTTCCCCCGGTACATATTCGTGACAACCTGGAATTATCCCCCACCAGCTATCGTATTACCTTAATGGGTGTCACTGTTGGCGAGGCTGAAATTTTCCCGGACAAGGAAATGGCAATCAATCCCGGACAGGTGTTTGGTGAGGTGGAAGGGCTCAGTGCCAAAGATCCGGCCTTTGGTCTTGAAGCTCTGTGGATTGATCCGGCACAGCGGGATCATGCACAGACTATGGGCTATACCGTGGTTGATGCCAATACTGTGGTGGCGACGCATCTTAGCCAGTTATTACAGGATCATGCCTATGAACTTCTGGGTCATGAAGAAGTTCAGCATCTGCTTGATAAACTCACTGTCAGTGCTCCCAAACTGGTTGAAAATCTGATTCCCGACACCCTGGGTCTGGGAGTGGTGGTGAAAGTGTTACAAAACCTGCTGCAAGAAGGCGTGCCGATCAGGGATATTCGCACGATAGCCGAAACTCTGGCGGAACAGGGTAGCCGTAGTCAAGACGCTGACGTTTTGACGGCGGCTATCCGGGTCGCGCTGGGGCGGCTTATTGTTCAACAAATCAATGGGATGGGAGCGGAACTGCCAGTTATTACATTAGATCCTAATCTGGAACAGTTGTTGCATCAGACTGTACAGGCAAGCGAAGGAGGCGCTATCGGAGTGGAACCGGGATTGGCAGAAAGATTGCATACCGCTCTTACCGAAAGTGCACAGAAACAGGAGGTTTCGGGACAGGCTGCAGTACTACTGGTTTCCGCCGCCATACGTTCCATGCTTGCCCGCTTTGTGCGACATACCATACCGTCATTGCATGTATTGGCTTACAACGAAATACCCAGTGACAAGCAGATAAAAATAATTGCGACGGTAGGACAACAAGCCGAGATAAGCTGAACAGCTTGTCAGCCTGAAACAGACAGGACACAGTAGAAATGAAGATTAAACGATTTCACGGCAAAGATATGCGCAGCACCATTCGCAAGGTGCGTGAGCAATTGGGTGCGGATGCTGTGATACTTTCTAATCGTCGCGCCATTGATGGTGTCGAAATTGTTGCGGCAATTGATTATGACGAAACACTGCTGGAAGCACAGCTAGCCGCGACTGAAACGACTCAGCCTGTTCAGAAAAGTGAAACCACAAATACTGATAACCTTATTCCCGTTTTAAAAACAGAATCTGCCAATTTGAAAGACAAGCAGGGCGGTGATGGCTTGCCAGATGTTTACTCCAAGGCGGCACTGAATCGCCGCATGCAGCAGGAACCGCTGACCCGGAGTTCTTCCACTTCTTATAACTCAACTTATAATAGTGTACCTGAATTTACCATCCCTGAAATAGATGAAGATGATTTCACCCCGGAAATAACGACCAGGATTGAAACCCCTGCTGAAACTGAATCTCGCGAAGCGCCTTTTATCAGCGATGTCTATACCGCCAGCCAGGCGAAAACAGTTGCACAACCCACTGCTCACATCTGGGCTGAAGATCCTAGTATTCTTGCCATGCAGGATGAACTTAAATCGCTTCGCGGTCTGCTTGTAAATCAACTCTCCGGTCTGGCCTGGGGACAGGAAACCCGTTACCACCCGCTGCGTGCACGTTTATTACAGCGTTTACTCGCCCTGGGCCTGAGCCCGACTCTGGCACGTAAAACCGCCGCAGAGTGTGATGAGAAAGCTGAGATTGAAAAAAACTGGCGTCATGCGCTGGCCCGAATTGCAAAAAAGCTGCCGATAGTTGAGCACGATGTTCTGGAGCAGGGCGGTATTGTGGCCCTGGTCGGCGCAACCGGAGTCGGCAAGACCACCACCATTGCCAAGCTGGCTGCGCGCTATACCTTACAACATGGCCCGCAAAAAGTACTGCTGATCACCACCGATAATAATCGCGTTGCCGCACACGAACAGTTACGTAGTTATGCTCGTATCCTCGGGGTACCTATGCGCGTTGCCGGTGATGCTGAAACACTAAAGAGTCTGATACACGGTTTTGCTGATCGGGGATTAATTTTAATTGATACCGCTGGTATGAGTCAGCGTGACATGCAACTCAGCGAACAACTGTCCATGATTACCGAAGGCGCAAAAGGCGGCGAACGTGAAGTTAAAATTTATCTGACTCTGGCCGCTAATAGTCAACGTCGAGTGCTGGAAGATGTGGCTCAGGCCTTCAATAAAATTCCATTGGCCGGTGCAGTGCTAACAAAACTGGATGAAACCACCAGTCTGGGCGGTGCTTTATCAGTCACGATCGAACAGGGTTTGCCGGTTGCCTGGTTCAGTGACGGCCAGCAGGTACCGGAAGATTTACATCGGGCGCGTCCACATTCACTGGTCAGTCGCAGTGTCTCGATTATGCAGAATTTGAGTTCACCGGATCAGAATGATCCTGTTTCTCTGACCGTAGGAGGGATGCTGGTCAATGCAAATGGTTGAAAGTACTCACTCTACTATGGCAACAAACATACGACAGATGCCAAAGAAACAAAAACCTGTACGCGTGGTTACCGTTACCAGTGGTAAAGGCGGTGTTGGCAAAACGAATGTCTCGGTCAATCTGGCCATGGCACTGAGTAATGCCGGTAAGCGGGTGACTATTATGGATGCGGATCTTGGTCTGGGTAACATCGATGTGCTATTGGGCCTGCATCCTAAATATAACCTGAATCATGTGATTGAAGGTGAACAGCAGCTGGATGACATCATTGAACAGGGGCCGGGAAACATTAGCATTATTCCCGCTGCCTCCGGTGTGCAGACCATGGCTGAACTCACGCCCACCCAGCATGCTGGTTTGATTCGCGCTTTTAGCGAGATGACTCATAATCTGGATGTGCTGTTAGTCGATACCGCCGCAGGTATTACCGATAGCGTTATTAGTTTCAGTCGTGCTGCACAGGATGTACTGGTCGTTGTTAACGATGAACCGGCATCCATTACTGATGCCTATGCACTGATCAAAGTATTGAACAGTGAGTACGGCCTGTTTCGATTCCGCGTTCTTTGCAATCGTGTAAAAAGCGCGCAGCAGGGACGTGAACTCTATTCCACCATAACCAAAGTCACTGATCGATTTTTAGATGTGGCGCTGGATTATGTCGGATTTATTCCTGACGATGATTTTGTCGTCAAAGCAATTCGCAAGCAACGCCCCGTCGTTGATGCATATCCGCGTAGCAAGGCTTCAATGGCCTTCAAAACATTAGCGGAAAAAATGGACAAGTGGCCGATCCCGACAAATGCTGGCGGTCATCTTGAATTTTTTGTTGAACGATTAGTGCAAGGCAACTTGACAGATGCGGAGGTCATGCCATGAACGGCATTGCAATGTATGCGGCGGCTAGCCAGCCCAATTATCTCAATGACATGGTTGAACAACATGCGCCACTGGTTAAACGTATTGCCTGTCACCTGATCAATAAACTGCCCGCCAGTGTGCAGTTGGAGGATTTGATTCAGGCGGGAATGATTGGATTACTGGAGGCCTCACGAAATTACGATGAGAACCAGGGAGCCAGCTTTGAAACCTATGCGGGTATTCGCATTCGCGGTTCCATGCTGGATGAAATTCGCAAGAATGACTGGGCTCCACGTTCAGTACATCGTAAAGCACGAATGGTGGCACAGGCGGTGCGGGATATTGAACATGCACAGGGACGCGATGCGCGTGATACTGAAATTGCTGAAACGCTGGAAATGAATCTGGATGAATATTATAAAATTTTGCAGGACAATAGTTATCACAAAGTTCTTAGTTTTGAAGATATGGGCATTGGTGATGAATCCATGCTGGACAATGTTTCTGACGGCGGGCCGGGTATTCTGGATGGCCTGCAACGGGAAGATGTTCGCCGGGTGGTGGCTGAGGCTATTGCCGGTTTACCGGAGCGGGAACGTCTGGTGATGGCACTTTACTATGACGAAGAATTAAATTTACGTGAAATCGGGGCAGTCATGGGGGTGAGTGAATCCCGCGTTAGTCAGATTCACAGTCAGGCGGTGATTCGTCTGCAGGCCAGAATGGCCGCGCGCACAGATAAATGTTAATAACCTGTAGGTACGATTTCAGTCGTACTCATATACTAAATAGACATTCCAAATACCTAATCACTCGTGAGTTTCCACGTTCGTGGTGAGCCTTCGTATGTTTGTGGTGAGCTTCTACGTTCGTGGTGAGCTTGTCGAACCATGAGCGTGGAAATATTGTGAATAAAGAGCCTAATTAATTTGTCCTTAGACAAGGCTTTCCTGAGCACAGCCGAAGGGCTTCCTTCGACAAGCTTCCTTCGACAAGCTCAGGA
>CAZNRP010000024.1:0-32183 GCA_964575555.1 uncultured Thiohalophilus sp.
GCATTTTTCAGATTTTTGTTTTTAATGCCCCAATGTAGGCGTGCTGCATTTGCAAATAAATCTATGATATCAATCGCTTTTTAATGAGCTGATCCTGTGTTTCAATAATAAACGCATCATCTTTCTCCGATTTATGTTATTCTGTGCTGACTAAATAGTCGTCCATTTTAAGCGTGTAACTGCTTAAACGACCATTCATCCTGAGCTTGTTGTAAAGGTGAAAATTCTAGATCATAGTGATTTACCCTTCCATATTCATGGTTCGACAAGGCTCTTCTGAGCAAAGTCGAAGGGTTCACCATGAACATAGAGTATAACCAGCGATCTGGTATTTTTAACAGTTATACTTAGTACTCATCGGTTTACCCATACCTCGCTGGCTAACTGATCACGTTTTAAACATATCCATAGTTCATCAGCATAAAGCAATTTAGTGAGCTAGTTCTTCATTTCGCATCTTGTTGTTTGTAGTGCATACCTGAATTTAAAGATCAGGCATTTTGCTATGCATTCAATCTAATTAAATATTGAACTCGGAAAACCTCAATGCATATAGAAATAATAACGACACCCAATGAAGCATTAAAAGAAAGCGGATTTGGAACACTAAACGCCTGTAACAGTGTTTTAGATGCAATTCAGAAAATGGGCTACAGTGTCAGGCTAAATGTGTGCACAACAAAAGAGTGTTTGAATGATGTTGTTAAAAGAAAACCTGAACTGGTCGTTTTAGCGGTAAAATATATTCCCGTTAACCATGAAGAAAATATTTGGTTGTCTGATTATTTTGCCCAGCATAGAATTAATTTCACAGGTTCATCAAGAGATGTGCTGGAATTTGATTCCAATAAAGTGCTCGCTAAAACGCATTTAATCAACAAAGGTATTAATACGGCCAATTACTTTATAGCGAGTCCTGGACAATATAAAAATGAAAGCGAATTACCGATTCCGTTTCCGCTGTTTTTAAAACCTTTGGATGCCGCAAATGGAAACGGAATTGACGATTTGTCGTTTGTAACCAACTTTACAGACTACGAAAGTAAAGTAGTGTCATTATACGACACATTCAACCAACCCATTCTGGTTGAAGAATACATGGGTGGTCGTGAGTTTACCGTTGCTGTCATCAAAACACGCAATGAAAAATTATTTGTCTCTGCTGTTGAAGTCATACCACCAATATCAGCTAATGGGCTTAGAATTTTAGGTGCACAGACTAAAAAAGATGATTCAGAAAAACTTATAGAAATTGTCGATGATGAAGTAAAAAACAGAGTAACAACACTGGCTATTGATGCTTTTAATACTCTGGGTGTCAGAGACTTTGGACGCATCGATATTAAAACCAATGATCATGGGGAATGTTTTTTCATGGAAGCAAATCTGGTGCCGGGTATGACCTATGGTTCTAGTTATTTTCCTGAAGCCTGCGGTATAGCACACGAATTTGCTTACGATAAAGTGATCGAGCTGATGTTAGAAGATGGGCTTGCCAGAGCTTTCTCAACCTTACCCCCTCATTTGCAACCTGGATCAGACGACAAGTTTGTTGCCGCTATATAAAGAACTCATCTTTAGCGTTTATCACTCTTGACGAAGTTTGTCTGCGACCGTAAAGTTATCACTCAATATTCATCTGGATGCGAGTGTATTTAGGAGTTTCTGCTGCATGTCCTATGAACTCTTAGTCGAAGTTACACGCAATGGTACCGTAGAAAGTCGGCATTTTGGTGCTGCCGTCGTGTCTGATTATAAGGGCGATGTTGTAAAAAGCTGGGGAGATATCGAAAGTCTGGTATTTCCGCGCTCTGCGCTAAAACCGATGCTGGCTATTCACCTGGTTGAGAGTGGTGCCAGTGAGCAATATTCCCTAAGCGATGCAGAATTATCGCTGGCCTGTTCATCCCATCAGGGTGAGCCAATGCATCAAGATCTGGTGGCATCATGGTTAAACCGCCTGGGCTTAACCGAGGATCATCTAGCCTGTGGTGCGGTGCTACCTGAACACACTGAGAGTGCCCACCAGTTGTTAGCTTCCGGGCAGCATGGCTGTCGAATTCATCACAATTGCTCAGGCAAGCACACCGGATTTTTAACCACGGCACTGCATTTGGATATGCCATTGGATAACTACCACCTGGTCGAACATCCATTGCAACAATTATCGCTGGATATACTTTCCGATCTGGCTGATATTGATCTTAAACAGTATCCAATGGGGATCGATGGTTGTGGATTACCTGCACCCACGATGCCGTTACTACAGCTGGGGCTGGCCACAGCCCGCTTTGCTAAGCCCGTAGATTTGTCAGATTATCGTGCACAGGGAATTTACCGTCTTCACAAAGCCATTATCAATGAGCCTCTATATATAGCCGGACATGGATCGGTGGTCAGTGAGTTGAACGAAGCCACCAACGGTGCGGTGTTGGCTAAAACCGGTGCTGAGGGCATTGTCACGGCGGCCTTACCTGAGCGAGGCCTGGGGATTGCTTTGAAAATAGCGGATGGCAGTGACCGTGCACGGTCAGTCGCATTATTAGCAATCCTTGAACATCTGAGCGCGCTATCTGATGATGAGAAACATAAACTTCAGGCGCATATATCCCCTACGATAGTAAACTCAAGAGGCCTTGCCGTGGGAGAAATTCGCCCAGCGGTGTCCTGGTTGTAGGGACTCACCAGTAAGAGTACTGCATATTTTTGTTCAACTGCTTCTGCTGATTCTAACCGGTATATCATCCCGAGAATCACGTGGGTACGACTGAAGTTGAACTTACTGCTAAGCCAACCGTTGTAGCGACACAATAGTAAGCAATACATTGAAGGGTTATGCCGTAGTGTAACCAGTGTTTTCCCTGCATCTTCCCTGTCCTTGAGCATCAGCAGCAGAGGCGATGGATTAAGCTGGAGGAGAGCCCATGCGTCCGCCAAGTATAATTTGTATCGCAACGGAAGCCGCGACGGTGCGGTTATCGGCTCCAATTTTAGGATACATCTGTTCCAGATGTTTATTCACTGTGCGCGGGCTCATGCTAAGAATCTCAGCGATCTCTCGGTTAGTCTTGCCATGCGCCAACCACAATAATACTTCGGCTTCCCGTGAGGTGATGGCCAGATTTTCTTCCAGAATAACCGGATCAATTTCAACATTCGGTGACTGGATTTTTAGCAGAAATTCATCTTCATTGGTATGTTTAAAATAATGTACCGTCAATACCAGATCCTGCTCAGGCAAGGGCAGGGCGAGATCATGTCCGCTTTGACCATTGGGCAACCAATGCATTAGTCGCTTGTCAAGATCGATAGTATTGTCATGTTGTTGTGAATACTGGTTTAACAAAAGTTGGGCTTCCGGAGTGGCCCATAAAATCTGGCCGCGTTTGTTGATGCAAAATACATGTTGGCGCATGGAATCCAGTGCTTTTTGTGCTTCAATCAGCATGCGTGCACTATTGGTATGCTGGCGAATACGCACCAGCAGTTCCTCGGGGCGAATGGGTTTTATAATGTAGTCATTGCCGCCGGCATCAAAGGCTTTGACCATATCTTCAACTTCACTGAGCCCAGTCATAAAGATAATCGGTGTCAGCAATAGTTTTTTACGAATCTCACGGGCACATTCAAAGCCATCCATTACCGGCATGACAGCATCCAGTAAAATCGCATCAGGCGTGATTTGCTCCAGCACATTCATCGCTTGTTGGCCATTGAGTGCGATGAGCACGGTGATGCCGGCTTCATCCAGTGCCATGTTGATCATGCCCAGCGAGCCGGGCGAGTCATCCACGACTAGCACAGTTGTTTGATCTTTGAATTTTTGCACTATTCAGTCCTGCCTTCTGTTTCAATCAATTCATCAATTGCGCGGACAATGCCGTCCATATCACAGTTATCCGCCAGTCTACGCAAACGGACTAAGCAGTCAGCTGGCGGTTGCTGTGATTCCATTTGAGCGGTGCACTCAAGCACACCCTTAAGATAACCGACGCTGGCAAATTCTCGCATTGAGCGTATTGTTTTTTGATCCAGGTTTTGAATTGGAGCCTGTTTTACTGGCATTACGATATCACTGGAGATTGCCGGAGTGTTTAAGTTTTGTTTTATCTCATGATTGGTCCAGTGCAGGTTCAGACAGCGTTGTAATTGTTCCAGCAGTTTTTCCAGTCGCAGGGGTTTATTGATATAAGCCTGAAATTCAGCCTTATCCTGATTTAGGCTAACGTCCTCATAAGGATCGGCTGAGAGTATTATCACCGGCGTGTTGATACCGCGTTGACGAATGAGTTTTAGCAATTGCCAGCCATCCATGCCGGGCATGGAAATATCCAGTAAAAAAAGATCAATTGATAGTTCGTTTAATAAGGCCAGCGCCTGTTCGGCAGAGTCGGCCTGATGCACAATGAAACCGAAGGGATGTAGAAAATCATAAATCAGATTGCGATGGCGGGCTTCATCATCGACAACCATAATATGTTGAGGACGTTCGTTATAACCCTGTATCTCTGTTTGAGGGTGGTTGACGGCGGGTTCTTCGCGGGCACTGGGAAGGAACAGGCGCAGGCAGAATTCACTGCCCTGTCCGGGCTGGCTGCTTAGCTCCAGGCTGCCACCCATCATTTCGACCAGTAGACGGCTGATAGACAAGCCCAGACCGGTGCCGCTGATCTTTTGGGTATGATCATTGTGAACGCGTTCGAAGGGATCGAAAATTCTTTTTTGATCGGCTTCAGCAATACCAATGCCGCTATCTTGAATCCGTATACGCGCAACTTGAGTACGATAACTGATATTCATTTCAACCTTGCCTGCCGGGGTAAACTTGATAGCATTGGATAACAGGTTGAGCAGAATTTGGCGTAGTCGCTTTTCATCGATGGAGACAAAACGGGGCAGTTCGGGCTGACATTGAACTATAAAATCAATGCCCTTGCTTTGTGCCATGGGACGGAACATATCATCGAGTTGTTGAATCAGCGATCGAAGATCAACTGTATCACGATGTAGATCAAGTTTACGTGCTTCGATTTTTGAGATTTCCAGCAGGCCCTCGATGACATCGGATAAATGTTCACTGCTGCGGCGGATGACCGTGGCAATTTTGCGGGATTTATCATCGGCGTGGATATCGGCCTCCATCAACTGGGCATAGCCAAAGATAGTATTCAGCGGCGTGCGTAGTTCATGGCTAACACCGGACAGATAACGCGACTTGGCTTGATTGGCGGCATTGGCTGTATCACGAGCCTGAGCCAATTCGATCGCCGTGAGCTCATGGGCATCAACTTCCTTGCTCAGTAGCTCGGCCTGTAACTGGGTTTCACTTAAGGCAATGCGGGCACTGTTTTGCGCTAGCACATACAGCCAGATTAAGACCCCGGTAAGCAGTAAAAACAGAAAGAATATCTGCCACAGGGTGCCGCTGATTAGCGTTAGCTCGGCGACGGATTTATCCTGTTGGGCATAAAAGACTATCGACAGCAAGCCCGCGATAATGCCCGCAGTGATCATAAAAATACCGAGAAAGTGGCCGGTAACAGAGTGTAGGCGTTGACTAATTTGCGCGGGCAAAATTCGGCTAAACAGGGCTGAGGCCTGTGCGGATAGATGGGCATCTGGGCGGCACTGATCAGCACAGCGTGAATCCAGCGCACAGCATAAGGAGCAAATTGCGCCGTTATAGCTGGGACAATGGCTCATGTCTTCATGATCAAAATGGTTTTCACAAATCCGGCATTGCTGCTGCGTAGTCTCTGTTTCAGGCCGCTCGTCCACGCGGGAAAGATAGTAACGACTGCGGGTCAGCCAGGCAATTAAGGGGACGGTGATAAATGGAATGGTGAGCGCCATAAATGCCGCCAGCGCCTCGGCCAGTTCACCGAATAAACCAAGATTGGCGGCGATGCCGACACTGGAGGCAATGCACATAGAAACCACGCCGACCGGATTGATGTCGTACAGATGGCCGCGGCGGAATTCAATATGTGCCGGACTCAGCCCCAGCGGTTTGTTGATTACCAGATCGGCTACCACGCAGCCGATCCAGGCAACCACCAGACTGGCATAGGTGATCAAAATGCTTTCAAAGGCCTGATAAAGACCCAGTTCCATCAGCATCAGGGCAATGGTGACATTGAATACCAGCCAGACCACGCGACCTGGATGATGGTGTGTCAGGCGGGAAAAGAAATTCCCCCAGGCAATCGATCCGGCGTAGGCATTGGTGACATTGATTTTCAGTTGTGAGATGACCACAAAAATACCGGCCAGCCACAAAGCAACCTCTGGATTTGTAGTAATGTATTTGAAGGCCACGGCATACATGTGGGCCGGATCGCTGGCCAGCTCGGGCTCTAGTCCCTGATTCAGTGCGAGCACGGCGAGAAAGGAGCCGATGAATAATTTAATCACTCCAATAATGACCCAGCCGGGGCCGGCCCCTACCACTGCCAGCCACCATTGGCTTTTATTTTCTTTTTCAGGCACAGGTAAAAAGCGCAGAAAATCGGCTTGTTCACCATTTTGCGCGATGAGGGGGAAAATGACGGCGGCAGCCGCACCAAAAAGGAGCAGGTCAAAGCCTTGTCGTTCTTCCGCTCCAAGACCATTAAAATTCAGCCAGTTGGCAAACGCTTCAGATTCATGCAGGCCAATAAAAATCAGCGGTAATACTTGCAGGATGATCCAGATGGGCTGAGTCCAGGCCTGAAAGCGGGAAATACGAGTGATACCATGGGTAACCAGCGGGATGACGACCACCGCACTGATGACATAGGCCAGTGAGAGAGGAATATCAATGACCATGTGTAATGCCATGGACATGATCGCCGCTTCGAGGGCGAAGAAAATGAAAGTAAAAGAGGCGTAGATAAGGGATGAAATGGTGGAGCCAATATAACCGAAGCCCGCACCACGAGTGAGCAGATCAATATCGACACCATCACGTGCGGCATAGTAGGAGAGTGGTAGGCCGGATAAAAAGATAATTGCACCGACCACCAGTATGGCCCACATGGCATTGGTGAAGCCGTAGTTCAGGGTAATGGCACCGCCGATGGCTTCTAATGCCAGAAAAGAGACGATACCCAGAGCCGTATTGGCAACCCAGCCTGCTGACCAGCGCCGCGCCTGTTTAGCGGTATAGCGCAGGGCATAATCTTCCAGGGTTTCATTCGCGACCCATTTGTTGTATTCGCGCCGGATCAGCAGGGCATCTTTATTAATACTCATTGAAAATCTGCAATACCTGCCATGCTGCTCTATTGAGCTTAAGTAGAAGGGTGTGGGCACCTTGAGTATACCCACGTGGTTAAGGTGTCTGTTGTTCGACTTCAGTCGTTAGTTGGGTTTATCCTTTTAATGCTAAGAACCATTCTATCTGCTTACACCGAAAATGTTCCTGTTTAATATCTCATTAGCAATTCCTGCGCCATGCGTCATTTGACGTATGTTTCTGCGCTAATTACCGAATTCTGTCTTCCCCACACAGTGTTTAAACTCAATAACCATGAAAGTCGTCAGCTATTCACCACTACTCATTATTATGGTTGCACGCTTTCTTTGATGTTTACTTTTACGGCCATCTGGCCACAGCAACAGGAATCCAGAAATGCAAAAGAAAAATGTAATTGGGAAATCGCTACTGCTAAGTAGCCTGCTTGTCGCGTGCACTGCACCGGTTTGGGCTGGCGGAAAAATTAAGATTGATGATACGCGTTGGATCAGTGTTGGTGCAGGTATTCGTACTTCGATTGCATCAGCCAGTGATAGTGCGCCTAATGGTACAAGTCGTGGTAATAATTTCAACCTTGAGAACATGCGTTTATATATCGCAGGTCAGGTAACTGAAGATTTTAAGTTCTACTTCGGCACCGACAAAATGTGGGGCGAGTATGGGGTGTTGGATGCCATCGTTCAGTATGAACCTGGTGAAATCTTTAACGTCTGGATGGGACGCATGTTGACCCCGGCAGATCGTATCGAAATGAATGGCCCCTTCTACGGTCTGACCTGGGGGCAGTATACCGTTCCTCTGTATCCTTCCGATAATGATGGTAGTAATGGTGCCGATGGTGTCGCTGGTACTTACGGGCGTGATGAAGGTATCACAGTCTGGGGTAGCATGGGTAAATTCCAGTATGCCGTGGGTGTTTTCGATGGCTATAGCGGCGCCGCTAACCAGACCGATGCACCTTTGTTTGCCACGCGTCTGGCTTATAATTTTCTTAACAAGGAAGCTAACCCCGGTTACTACACCAGCAGTACTTATTATGGTAAAGCCGGTGATATTATGACCCTGGCGATTTCAGCACAATCACAAAGTGATGGCTATGGTACGGTGACGCAGTCCGGCTCCTTTAGCGGTTATGCGATTGATGGGCTGTTTGAAAAACCTCTGGGCGGCGGATCGGTGGTAACGGTTGAAGGTGAATATAAATCCTTTGATGTTTCCACTTCAGCGGCCTCACCGGTGTTCTCGATGTTTGATGGTAATGCCTATTTTGCCAGTGCTGCCTATCTGATCGGTACACCCTATGGTTCCGGCAAACTCCAACCCTATGTGCGATATACCAGTAATAGTCCTACCGTTGGCGACAGTAGTTCACTCTCTGAATTCGGTGCTAACTATATTATTTCCGGTCACAACATGAAGTTGAATCTCAACTTCAGCAGCGGTGATGCCAGTGCCAGCGGTAGTAAGGGCACAGATACAAACACGATTTTATTCGGTATGCAATTTCAGATCTAAAGCAGCATAAAGCAAAGGAGCTTTTATCATGACAACGAACAAATTTAAAACACTGGCGGTCGCCGCATTGCTGACCGCCTCGACTACCCTGGCCTGGGCGGGCGACACTATCAAAGTTGGTGTGCTGCATTCACTATCCGGTACGATGGCGATTTCAGAAACCACGTTGAAAGACACCATGCTCATGTTGATTGACGAGCAGAATAAAAAAGGCGGTTTGCTGGGTAAAAAACTCGAAGCTGTGGTTGTTGACCCGGCTTCTAACTGGCCGCTGTTTGCCGAGAAGGCACGTGAGTTGATTTCCAAAGACAAGACTGATGTTGTCTTTGGTTGTTGGACTTCGGTGTCACGTAAATCAGTGTTGCCAGTATTTGAAGAGCTGAACAGCATTCTGTTTTACCCGGTGCAGTATGAAGGTGAAGAGTCGTCGAAGAACGTATTTTACACGGGCGCTGCGCCAAATCAGCAAGCCGTCCCCGCAGTGGATTATCTGATGAACGATCTTGGGGTTAAACGCTGGGTGCTGGCCGGTACGGATTATGTTTATCCGCGCACCACGAACAAGATCCTCAAAGCCTATTTGCTGGCCAAAGGTGTGAAAGAAAAAGACATCATGATCAACTACACTCCTTTCGGTCATTCTGACTGGCAGTCGATAGTATCTGACATCAAGAAATTCGGCAGCACAGGTAAGAAAACAGCCGTGGTATCGACCATCAATGGTGATGCCAATGTTCCTTTCTACAAGGAGCTGGGTAATCAGGGTATCTCGGCTGAAGATATTCCTGTGGTGGCTTTCTCGGTTGGTGAAGAAGAACTTTCCGGTCTGGACACCAAACCGCTGGTAGGACATCTGGCTGCATGGAATTACTTCATGAGCGTGGAATCTGATGAGAATGAAGCTTTTATTGAAAGTTGGCAGAAATTCATCAAGAGTAAAAAGCGTGTTACCAACGATCCTATGGAAGCCCATTACATCGGCTTTAACATGTGGGTGAAGGCGGTAGAAAAAGCCGGCACGACAGATCCTGCTGTAGTACAGGATGCCTTGATTGGTGTTTCTGTGCCGAACTTGTCGGGTGGTTATTCTGCGATGATGCCAAATCATCACATCACCAAACCTGTATTGATTGGTGAAATCCAGAAAAACGGTCAGTTTGATATTGTCTGGGAAACCACCGGTCTGGTGCCCGGTGATGCCTGGTCTGATTATCTGCCGGGTTCGCGTGATCTGATTTCTGACTGGCGCGCACCGTTGTCTTGTGGCAACTACAATGTGAAAAGCAAAAAGTGCAGCGGCCAGAACTATTAAAAGTTAGGCGCTAATGACAGAAGGGCGCAGTAAGATAGCCGTGTCCTTCTGAGTTTGGGTGCATAGGGTAATGGCGAGCAAGATTAAACCTCGTTTTTATTCTATGCCCTTTTTATTGTTAAAATGAGATCAGATATGTCTGAATTTTTAATCCCTGCTACGGCAAAAAAACTGGCGACCATATTCTTGTGTCTGTCTTTTTTTTCAGCTTTTATGGCAACCTCGTTTGCCGCTGAGATTTCTCTGGATGAAGCCTGGAAAACACTCAGCGTAAAAAATTACAACAAAAAAGCGCAGGCGATTGAACTGATTTCAGCACAAAATCCAGCCCAGGCTTATCTGGCATTTAAAGCCATGCTGGAGGGGCAGTTGTATTTTTCCAAATCCAGCAAGCAGCTATTTTTTATGCAGGAAAAGGCAGACGAGTATTCCTTTACGCCGCTATTTGATGCCCAGCCAGTGACGCAGAAAAATAAACGCGGCTTTAGAAAAGTAAAAATCAACAATCGTTTGCGCAGCTTGATTCGGCAGTCGCTAGCAGTGATTCAGTTACAAAATGATGATGCCGATATCCGCTTGTCGGCGCTGGAAGAATTACTTAAAAATCCTGAATCGAAATCTGCAAACCTTATCAATACGATAATAGATAAAGAAACAGACGGGCGTGTGCTTAGAGCCATGCATATCCTGTTGGCAGTCATTCAACTTGAAGAGGGTGACGAAGCCGAACAGAGTAGGGCGATCACCACCTTGGCCGGGAGCCTGAATCCTTCGGCTATCAATGCCCTGACAAATTACCCTGCGCCAAATCAAATGCTGGAAACAAAGGTTAAAAAGGCGATAAAAAAGATCAATGAACAACGCGGACTCTATGCCAAAGTCGAGACCCTGTTCTTCGGTCTGAGTCTGGGCTCGGTGCTGGCATTGTCGGCGATCGGACTGGCAATCACCTTCGGGGTGATGGGTATTATCAATATGGCACATGGTGAGCTAATGATGATCGGAGCCTATACCACCTATGTGGTTCAATTGTTGATGCCGGATCATATTGGTATTTCCATCGTCGTGGCGATACCGGCGGCCTTTCTTGTCTCGGCTCTGGTGGGTATTGCTATTGAACGGAGTGTGATTCGCCATCTTTACGGTCGTCCACTGGAAACTCTGCTGGCGACTTTCGGGGTGAGTCTGATCCTGCAGCAGGCGGTACGTTCGATTTTCTCACCGTTGAACCGCAGTGTCATCACCCCGCAGTGGATGTCCGGTGCCTGGCACATCAACGAAGTATTGGCGCTGACCTGGAATCGTTTCTACATCATTATCTTTTGCCTCGCGGTGTTTGTGGCACTGGTGCTGGTTATGAAGAAAACCTCGCTGGGCTTGCAGGTACGCGCCGTATCACAAAACCGAAAAATGGCACGGGCGATGGGTGTGCGCTCGGAATGGGTGGATGCCCTGACTTTTGGTCTGGGCTCAGGGATTGCCGGACTGGCGGGAGTGGCACTCAGCCTGCTTACCAATGTCGGGCCGAATCTGGGACAGGCTTATATTATCGATTCATTCATGGTGGTGGTCTTTGGCGGTGTTGGCAATTTATGGGGCACGCTGGTGGCCGGGATGAGTCTTGGGATAATCAACAAGGTGCTGGAACCCTGGGCCGGCGCGGTATTGGCGAAAATTATAGTCTTGATTTTTATTATTCTATTTATTCAAAAGCGTCCCAAAGGCTTGTTTCCTCAACGTGGCCGAGCAGCGGAGGATTAAACAATGATGATGATACAAATCATGAAAAACGATCGGCCCGGTCTTTATCTGTTGGCTGGCCTGCTGCTGGCCAGTGTGCTCGTGCCTTTATTGAATCTGGTGGTGCCTGAAGGTAGCGCCTTTCATCTCTCAACTTATACGGTCACCCTGCTGGGAAAATATCTGACTTATGCCTTACTGGCCCTGGCAGCAGATCTGGTCTGGGGATATCTTGGCATTCTCAGTCTGGGCCACGGTGCATTCTTCGCATTGGGCGGCTATGCCATGGGCATGTATCTGATGCGTCAGATTGGTGAGCGTGGTGTCTATGGTGATCCCCTGTTGCCGGACTTTATGGTGTTTTTAAACTGGAGTGAATTGCCGTGGTTCTGGCATGGCTTTGATCAATTCTGGTTCGCGGCACTGATGGTTGTTCTGGTTCCTGGAGCCCTGGCCTATGTCTTTGGCTATCTGGCTTTTCGTTCACGGGTTACTGGCGTGTATTTGTCGATTATCACACAGGCCATGACCTATGCGCTGATGTTGGCATTTTTTCGTAATGAAATGGGCTTTGGCGGCAATAATGGACTGACTGATTTTAAAGATATTCTGGGTTTTGATTTGCGTACCGACAGCACCCGCATTGGCCTGTTTCTGGCCTCGACACTTGCACTGGCTGTGGCGTATGTTATCAGCCGTTATATCGTCAGTTCACGTTTGGGACTGGCCTGCGTGGCGATTCGTGATGCAGAAAGCCGCAGTCGTTTCATTGGCTACCGGGTGGAAAATATCAAACTCTGGGTGTTTGTTTTTTCTGCCGTGGTGGCCGGTGTTGCCGGGGCGCTCTATGTGCCGCAGGTGGGTATTATTAACCCCGGTGAATTTTCACCGCTGAACTCGATCGAGTTAATTATCTGGGTCGCCATTGGCGGACGAAACACCTTGTATGGTGCGATTCTTGGCGCATTACTGGTGAATTATGCGAAGACCTATTTCACTGCTGCATTACCGGAAGTTTGGCTTTATGCTTTGGGTGCCTTATTTGTTCTGGTCACACTGTATCTGCCCAAGGGCATTATCGGGTTGCGAAATCTGCGGGGGGCCAAGGCATGAAATCACTCGAGGTAATACGTGCGTTTTCACGCCGAGATCAAGTGTTTGATTTTCTGCTGCAAGCACAACCGCCGAGTCTAGATCTTAGCCACAACATTATTCTTTACCTGGAAGGCTTGAATAAAAGTTTTGATGGTTTCAAGGCAATCAATAATCTCAATTTGTATATCGAAACCGGTGAGCTGCGCTGTATTATCGGCCCCAATGGCGCGGGTAAATCTACCATGATGGATATCATTACTGGCAAGACCCATCCGGACAGTGGTCAGGCCTGGTTTGGTCAAAAGCTTGATCTACTCACTATGGATGAACCAGAGATCGCCGAGGCGGGCATTGGTCGTAAATTTCAGAAACCAACGGTGTTTGAAAATTTAAATGTATTACAGAACCTTGAACTGGCGATGGCACAGAACAAGCGTGTCTGGCCGTTGTTAACGGCAGCTTTAAATGGTGAACAACAGGCGCTGATTGATGAAGTGCTTGGGATTATCGGGCTTGAAGCACTGGCACAAAGTTCAGCGGGTAAACTTTCTCACGGTCAGAAACAATGGCTGGAGATCGGCATGTTGCTGATGCAAAAACCAGCCTTGTTGCTGGTGGATGAACCCGTTGCCGGGATGACCCATCAGGAAATGGAACGAACGGCTGAGTTACTGACCTCGCTGGCAGGTAAACATTCGGTGATCGTGGTGGAGCATGATATGGATTTTGTTCGCTCTATTGCCAATAAAGTTACCGTATTGCATCAAGGGGGGGTACTGGCTGAAGGTAGCATGAGCGACGTACAAAATGATCCCCGCGTCATCGAAGTTTATCTGGGAGAATAAAATGCTGGAAGTTGATGGGCTCAACCAGTTTTACGGACAAAGCCATACCCTGTGGGATATTGATTTTAGTGTAGCAAAAGGCGAGTGCACCTGTTTGATGGGACGCAACGGCGTTGGCAAGACTACCATGCTCGATTGCATTATGGGGGCTTTGCCGCTGCAATCCGGGACCATTAACTATCAGGGTGCTGCGCTGCATACCTTATTGATGGAGAAAAGGGCCAGGCTGGGCATTGGCTATGTGCCGCAGGGACGGCAGATTTTCTCTTTATTAAGTGTGGAAGAAAATCTACAAATCGGCCTGCCTGCACGGCCTGATGGGGCGCGTAAAATACCGGGTTTTATCTATGAATTGTTTCCAGTATTAAAAGAAATGCGGCATCGTCGCGGCGGTGATCTGTCCGGCGGTCAGCAACAGCAACTGGCGATAGGTCGGGCCTTGGTGATTGATCCGAAGTTATTGATCCTGGATGAACCGACTGAAGGTATTCAACCCAACATCGTCGCTGAGATTGGGGATGTGATACGTCAATTAAACCGGGAAATCGGGATGACTGTATTACTGGTAGAGCAGAAGCTGCATTTTGTAAAAAAAGTGGCCGATCGATTTTATATTCTTGACCGAGGACGCAAGGTGGCTCAGGGTAGGGTAGATGAACTTTCCGATTCACTGGTAAAAGAATATCTGACCGTATGAATGCAGAGCCACTCACCGGGACGAACGATGATGCTGTCAATGAAGGTTGGCAGGCCGAGCTGCAACTGCGTTTTGAAAATACTAGATCACGCACGATCATGGGCATCTGTCGGCATGCAGGACCACTACGCGTGCAGCGACCGTTTTATCCGGAAGACGATCTTGCCCATGTATATATTTTGCATCCCCCCGGCGGAGTGGTGGGCGGTGATCAACTGAATATTGAGGTGGAGGTGAATGAGACAGCGCAGGTTTTATGTACCACACCCGGTTCCGGTAAATTTTATTTAACTGCTGGTGGTTGGGCTGAGCTGAAACAGCATCTGCATGTTAAAGCGGGGGCGAGTCTGGAATGGCTGCCGCAGGAAAATATTTTATTCGATGGCGCACGTCTGCATGCACGCACCCGTATCGAACTGGAAGATGATGCCGTCTTTATCGGTTGGGACATCATCTGTCTTGGCCGTCCGGGTTGCGCGGAACGCTTTGACCATGGCCAACTTGATTCGCAGCTTGAGATTTATCACAACCAGGAATTACTGTTGTTGGAAAATCTGCGCGTACTAGGCGCGCAAAGTCTGGATGCCACGGCAGGTTTACGCAGCCAGCCCCTGCAGGCAAGCTTGCTGGCCTATCCCTGCACGGATAAGCAGCTTGAATGCATCCGTCATCAACTGGATGGCGATACCTTGCTCGCGGGTGTGACCCTTGTAGATGGCCTGCTGATAGTACGGGCGATGGGCAGCAAGGGCGAGTTATTAAAACAGAAACTGGTATCCATCTGGCAGGCATTGCGACCTATGCTGCTGGATCGCCCCGCCGTATTACCGCGCATCTGGGCAACATAGTACAGGTAGCGATGATGAAATCGGCTGATGATGTTATTTGTGTTACGTAATATATCGAATACAGGAAAAATGTATGGATTTAACCCCGCGAGAAAAAGACAAATTGTTATTGTTTACTGCCGCATTGCTAGCTGAACGTCGACTGGCGCGTGGGGTGAAACTTAATCATCCCGAAGCCATGGCTTATATCAGCGCGGCAATCATGGAAGGTGCACGCGATGGCAAAACCGTGGCTGAACTGATGAATGAAAGCCGCCATATTTTACGTGCCGATCAGGTGATGGATGGTATTGCGGAAATGATTGATGAAGTGCAGGTTGAAGCCACCTTTCCCGATGGCAGCAAACTGGTTACCGTACATCAACCAATTAGCTGATACTGCTTGAGGTGATTATGTATTTGCTGTTATTCCCGGCAGTTTGCAACGTCACTTCTATTGTTGGGTTCGACTTTAGTCGTACTACTACCCACCAATACGATTGAAGTCGAACAGATCAAACATAACCGAAACTCCGTCCGCGTGCAGCGTAGGATTTCATTTAAAAATTTACTTAACATATAAATAATACCCAGGAGCAGGAGATGATTCCCGGCGAAATAAAAATCGGCAAGGGTGATATTGAAATTAATCGCGGGCGTGCAACTTTGCGTATTGAAGTGGTCAATAGTGGTGATCGGCCAATCCAGATCGGTTCGCATTATCACTTTTATGAATCTAACACGGCCCTGCTGTTTGCGCGTGAACAAAGCTGTGGTTACCGGCTCAATATTCCCGCCGGTACTGCGGTACGATTTGAGCCAGGACAAAGTCGCACGGTTGAGTTAGTTGCCTATGCGGGCAAACGGGAGATCTATGGTTTTCAGGGGAAAATCATGGGGCCGCTTGAAACTGCGTCAAGAGGGGAAGATTAATGGCGACAATGAGCCGGCAGGCTTATGCGGAAATGTTCGGCCCCACTACGGGCGACAGGTTGCGCCTGGCTGATACAGAATTATGGATCGAAGTGGAAAAAGATTTCACGGTCTATGGTGATGAAGTCAAGTTCGGCGGCGGCAAGGTAATTCGTGATGGCATGGGTCAGTCGCAGGCGATGGCAGCCGAGGTGGCTGATCTGGTGATTACTAATGCCCTGATCATCGATCACTGGGGCATCGTTAAAGCTGACATCGGTATTAAAGCGGGTCGCATTGCCGGAATAGGCAAGGCCGGGAATCCTGATGTGCAGGACGGGGTGGATATTATTATTGGCCCCGGTACCGATGTGATTGGCGGCGAAGGTAAAATTATAACCGCAGGCGGCATCGACGCGCATATTCATTTTATCTGTCCGCAACAAATCGAAGAAGCCCTGGCCTCAGGCATTACCACCATGCTCGGCGGGGGCACGGGGCCATCTACCGGCACCAATGCCACCACCTGTACGCCGGGACCGTGGAATATCCAGCGCATGCTGGAAGCCGCCGAAGCTTTTCCGATGAACCTTGGTTTTATGGGCAAGGGCAATGCCAGTCAGCCGGGTCCCTTGCAGGAGCAGGTGGAAGCGGGGGCAATGGGACTGAAACTCCACGAAGACTGGGGCACGACGCCGGCGACGATTCGAAATTGTCTGAGTGTGGCCGAGGACTGTGATGTACAGGTGGCGATCCATACCGATACTCTGAACGAGTCTGGTTTTGTCGAGGATACCATTGCTGCCTTTGAAGGTAGAACCATTCATACTTATCATACTGAAGGCGCAGGGGGCGGTCATGCGCCGGATATTATTCGTGCCTGTGGTCTGGATAATGTGTTGCCATCCTCGACCAATCCCACCCGGCCCTACACGGTGAATACCATTGACGAACATCTGGACATGCTGATGGTTTGTCATCATCTTGATCCGAACATCGCCGAAGACGTGGCCTTCGCCGAATCGCGCATTCGCCGCGAGACCATTGCAGCAGAAGATATTTTGCATGATCTCGGGGCCTTTTCAATGATCTCATCTGATTCGCAGGCCATGGGGCGAGTCGGGGAAGTGATTATCCGTACCTGGCAAACTGCGCACAAGATGAAAGTTCAACGAGGTGCGCTAAAGGGTGACGCCCGCAATAACGACAACAACCGAGTTAAACGGTATATCGCCAAGTACACTATCAATCCGGCTATCTCACACGGTATTGCCCATGAAGTTGGCTCGGTGGAAGTTGGTAAGCTGGCCGATCTGGTGCTCTGGTCACCAGCCTTCTTTGGCGTGAAACCGACGCTGATATTAAAGGGGGGGATGATTGCCCATGCCTTGATGGGTGATGCTAACGCCTCGATTCCGACGCCACAACCGGTGCATTACCGGCCTATGTTTGGCAGCTTCGGTCGAGCCTTGAGTGCAACCAGTATGAGCTTTATTTCTGCTGCAGCCATGTCCGCCGGGGTGGTCGAACAACTCAGTCTGCAAAAGCGTATTGGCGTGGTAAAAAACTGCCGCACGATTAAAAAGCAGGATCTGATTCATAATGCTTATACGCCGAAGATCGAAGTCGATTCACAAACTTATGAAGTCCGCGCCGATGGCGAGCTGCTGATCTGTGAACCGGCTGAGGTGTTACCGCTGGCGCAACGCTATTTTCTGTTTTAAGCCATGATTGAATTAACCCATATACTGGATAAAAATATTGACGCGGAGGCGAGTCTGACCTTGCCCATCGAACAGCGTGTTCGTAGTCGTCTGCGAGTGAAGCTGGATGATGGTCGTGATGCAGGTCTGTTCTTGCCACGCGGTACACTGCTGCGCGGCGGCGATCGACTGGGCAGTGACGACGGGCTGGTGATCGCTATCCTTGCGGCCAATGAAACAGTGTCCACGGTTCGTGCCGATGATTCTATCCTGCTGACGCGCGCCGCTTATCATCTGGGTAACCGTCATATTCCCTTGCAAGTCGAAAAAGGCTGGCTACGCTATTTGCATGATCACGTGCTCGATGAGATGCTCGCGCAGATGGATCTTGAGGTCGTGGTTGAACAGGCTCCCTTTGAACCCGAAGCCGGTGCTTATCAGCAGGCGGCGCATCAACATGATCATCAACATTCGCATTCACACCACCACGACTAAGGCATTTACTATGAACCGGGGTTATAAATTGCTACGGACACTGACGGGGTTGAATTACTGATGATGAACCCTCATGCCTGACGCCGCTTTGCCCGGCTTGCGCCTGTTGCAGTTATTCAGTCCTAACCTGCCGACCGGTGCCTTTACCTATTCACAGGGGATGGAATGGGCGGTGGAATGTGCCTGGTTAAAGAACGAAAAAGATACTTATGACTGGTTGCAGTCGGTCTTCAAGGATAGCCTGCAATATCTGGAATTGCCGCTGCTGATTCGTTTGTATGCGGCGCTTAAAAACAGGGATTACGATCGCGTTGCTCATTGGAGTCGGCGACTGTACGCCAGCCGTGAAACCCGCGAACTTCGCAATGAAGAAAAGCAGCGAGCGCGGGCGTTGTTTAATGTGTTAAAAAAATTACCGGACGCGCAGCACTGGCCGGAGCTGAAAAGCTGTCACGCGGCCTTATTAAACAGCCAGCTTGCTGGTTATGCCTTAGCCGCCTATCACTGGCAGATTGGTTTAAGCGAACTACTCAACAGCTATTGCTGGAGCTGGTTAGAAAACGCCGTTGCTGTTGCCATCAAACTGGTACCGCTGGGACAGACTCAGGGTCAGCGTTTATTGTATGAACTTAGCACTGAGATTGCTGCACTTGTTGCTTGTGCCCAGGTGCTTGAGGATGAGGCTATCGGTGCCAGTACACCGGCACTGGCGATAGCCAGCAGTCTGCATGAAACACAGTACAGTCGTTTATTTAGATCTTAGGAGAAAGTATGAATCGTAAAGCACCTTTACGGGTTGGTGTCGGTGGCCCGGTGGGCTCGGGCAAGACCGCCTTGCTTGAGCAATTATGCAAGGCAATGCGTGATGATTACAGCCTTGCCGTGGTCACCAATGATATTTATACCCGGGAAGATCAGCGCATCCTGACCGAAGCGCAGGCGCTGGAAGCCGAGCGTATCGTGGGTGTGGAAACCGGCGGTTGCCCACATACAGCAATTCGTGAAGATGCATCGATGAATCTTGCTGCCGTTGAGGATCTATCGCAGCAGTTTGATGATCTGGATATAATTTTTATCGAAAGCGGAGGGGATAATCTTAGCGCGACCTTTAGTCCGGAACTGGCCGATCTGACTATCTATGTTATTGATGTCGCCTCGGGTGAAAAAATTCCACGCAAAGGAGGCCCCGGCATTACCAAATCCAATCTATTGGTCATTAATAAAATGGATCTGGCTGACCATGTTGGTGCCTCACTCAAGGTGATGGAAATTGACAGTCGCCGTATGCGCGGTGATAAGCCCTTTGTCTTTACGCAGTTAAAAAGCGGTGAAGGACTGGAGACGGTTATTTCATTTCTCAAGCAGGAAGGTATGTTGCGAACAGTCTAGGGATGATTTGTTTCAACACGATACGTATTGCATACTGTTGCTCCGCTAACTTCTTTATTGATCTCCCATAAGTATGAATATTATTCACCTGGGCTAAGCCTCAGTTGCAGGATGAAAGCTGGGCTAGCTATCAGTCTTTTCCTGAACAAAAGGACTATGCTCTAAGCCGTGACTGGCCGGCGAGAGGCCTGTATAACTTTATTTGTGCGATGCAGAAACATATTGCTTATTTCCCATGTATTCATAATGGACATCGGTATTTTTTAACCGAAGCCTATTCATTTCAAACGGGACAGATAAAAGCGTTGAAAACTGAAGGCCAACGAATGACACTTCCCTGCAATGATGGAGCGGTTGAGGTCGGAATTCTGCTATACTAATGGACATATTTAACTGCAGGTGTGAACCAAAATACACCGATTTTTTACAGGTTTAATCTTGGAGCATTTCCGAAATACATCTCCCCGCCAGTACCAGTTAGTTGAAACACGCCTGCAGGAAAAACTGGATAATGGCACTACGCGCTGTCATTTGTGCCTGTGGCGTTGCAAAATTGGTCATGGTCAACGTGGCTTTTGTCAGGCGCATGTCAACCGTAATGGTATTTTGTATAATCTGTCCTATGGCATTTTATCGGCTATTGAAATTGGGCCGATTGAAGATAAACCTGTCAAACATTATCGTCCGGGAACTCAGGTTATGTCAGTCGGAAGTTATGGCTGTAGTTTTCGTTGTGATGGTTGTCATAATCTGGAAATCTCATGGGGGGTTGAGGCTCTCGATCAGCTGGCCAGGGGGCAATCCACTGAAGCCTGGGTCGCTCCGGAAACATTAGTTGAAGCAGCACTGCATGCTGAAGTAGACGGGATTGCATTTACTTATTCAGAACCGGCGGTGTGGCTTGAATATATTATTGATGTTAGTCAGTTGGCTCATGAAGCCGGGCTCTACACTGTATATGTTTCGAATAGTTATGTGACCGATGAGGCACTGGAACTGGCGGCTCCGCATATTGATGTGCTGTGCTCCGATATCAAAAGTATGCGCGATGACTTTTATCAGGAAATCTGCAAGCCCGCAAAGGTTGAACAGGTGTTAAATTCAATTAAACGCGCGGCTGAATTGGGCATACATGTTGAAACGCGGACCAATATTATTCCCGGTAAAAATGATGATTCAGAAGAGCATTACCGCATGGCCTGCTGGATTCGGGATAATCTGGGGCAGGATAGTCCCTGGCATATTACGAAATTTTTCCCGGCCTATAAATTAAGTCATTTGCCGGCCACCAGTGATGCGACCCTGTTTGCGGCAGAAGAGGCCGCACAACGTGCCGGACTCAGACACGTTTACGTGTATAATGACAAAGGTTGTGATTGTGCGAAAGAAAATATGCCGGTTGAGGTGTATCTCACTGGCAGCCAGAAAGAGATACATAAGCTTAAACACTGTGCCGCGGACTGTTGCGGTGATGATGGTGTTTTACTGAAAAAATTTGAATAGTATTAAGTAAATAATGTATTGAGGTAAGTTATGACAAGAATGGTTGAATGTGTAGTTTTAAAATCAAAAGCGGAAGGCATGGAACAGCCTCCACATCCGGGAGATCTGGGTATCCGTATTTATGAAAATGTTTCTAAAGAAGGCTGGAAAAAATGGCTGGAACGTCTGACGATTATTATTAATGAAAATGGTCTATCAACAGCGGATATGCGTAACCTTGTGTTAATTGAAGAACACATGCTGGGTTTCTTTTTTAATGAAGGCGATCATGGTCAGATGCCGGCTGGTTTTCAGACTGGTGGCGGTGGTAAAAAATAATCTGTTTTAAAGCGGCTGTAAGCGGATGATCGGGGCGGAGATTATATTTAGTTGTTCGTGGGCCGCGTGCAAGGCCTGAATAACTTTAGCGGATGTGGTTGCACGAGCAAAAATATAGCCGAGATACTGGTTACCTTCGGGCAGAGGAATAAGCTCATGGCCCTCGCGCATAATAATGTCGACCGTTTCAATGTGCTCTATTTTTTGTGCGCTGCTCAGGCCTTCTACACGCCTTAACATTCCGCTTTGCGTGATCGGAATCATCATCACGCCGCGTGCGTCCTCAGGCGGACGAGCGTGGATGGTTTTCCCCATTGCCAGTGCCAGCGTCATTTCTTCAAGATTAAAATCATCCTGATCCAGACTGCGGGCACAATCGCCGCCAATAGTGCGGCAGGCCACTTCCAGTATCCAGACATCATCCCGTTCATCGATACGCAGTTCCGCGTGTACCGGCCCGGTGGTTAAGCCATAGGCTTGACAGGCCCCAGTAACACATTGTTGAATTTTTTTTTGAGTGGTTTCCGGCAACTGCGAAGGAGTGACATAAATCGTTTCCGCAAAATAGGGGCCGGTAAGGGGATCGGGTTTGTCGAAAATACTCAGCATGTTCAAATGGCCATTTTGCAGATAGCCCTCATAGGCGACTTCAATTCCGTCGATGTATTCTTCTACTAGAACATGTTGTCGTTCAAATTCATCGGATGCCTCAGCAATAATATTTTTAATACGGACGAGAGCGGCCAGAAATTCATTCTGACTATTTGCACGAATCACCCCACGACTGGCTGAGAGGTTGGTGGGCTTGAGCACACAGGGCCAGTTAATTCCGCTAATTTGTGGTTCCAGTTCCTGTTCAATATGGACAAGCCAATGCGGAGGAACCGCACAGCCGCTATGGGCAAGATGTGCGCGTGCCAGATCTTTGCGCCGGGTTAGTTTTGCCGCTGCGGGCGAATTATGTGGTAGTCCAAGTTGAGCGGCGGCATGGGCGGCTAATTCCACCGTACTATCATCACTGCCCATAACCGCAGCGTAGGGTGTTTTTTTCGCCTGTTGTAAGATATCTATCAGCGCACTATCGGGATCATCAAGATCAACATGAAGCCCATCATGCACTTCTGAGATTAAGGAATGTTCACCCCGAGAGGCAATTTGCACGCTGAGCCCCATGCGTTTGGCCGCATTCAGATAAGGTGCAATGCGATAACTACCGGGCTGGGCGATAAGGAGTATGTGCGAAGAAATAGCGTCAAGCCGTAGCAGGGAAGAGGGGGGATGTAGCGTGGAAATTGGTTGTAAAGATTTTTAGTTTAAAATCTTTACAACCGGACTGATTTAGTCTCAACCACCCCCGGCAGAGCCGCAGCCGCCACAGCTACCTCCAGAACTTCCTGAGTTAGCAAAGACGTTTTTAAACACAAAGCTTTGGTTAAGCCCTTCTGTTTGATAGTCGATTTCCACGCCTTCGAGGAATCCCAGTGCCACGGCATCAATATAAATACTGACATCATCTTTTACTAATACCGCATCAAATTCGCTGGGGCGATCAACAAAGGTCATGCCGTAGGTCATGCCACTACAGCCACCGCCGGAGACGAAAATACGAATTCCATTCACACCTTCTTCATTATTGGTGATGGCCAGCAACTGCTCAGCAGCGGCGGCGGACACCTTGATTTCATCGGTTAATTCACTTTTAAACTGGACTGCGGACATGGCGGCCTCCTGAGGTCAGTGCTATCTGGCGTTAAATACTGAACACCATACATTAGGGTATTAAAGAATATTAGCATGTCAGGGGACTAAGTGTAATCGTCTTTTTGTCGGGCTTATCCTCATAATTCAAGGGTTTATGGGGAGGCATCTGCAGGTAGCTGTACATCTTTGCCACATAGCGTAGCGACAGGCATTACTTACACAGAAGCGTAGAATCTGAATTTGCACGTATCCTGTATCTTGTTACGAGCTTGTTTATTGCTTTCTTTGTCAATATTAGCTATAATAAATGTAATTGATTACTCACTTTTAATGTGTTTTTCAAGTGAGCCTGATGATACTGGCGCTGATTCAAATCGAGCGCTATTTTTTGAATTACAAAGTGAGTGATTAATCACTTTTAAGTTGTGGGTAAGTGAGTAATGATGTTGAGTGAATTCCTGAATAACCGGAAAAAATTATCGGCTTTGTTGTTATTGGTTCTGGTGGCACTGGTTCTTTTTTTTGCAGTACAACGCATTGTTCAGCGACTTAGCCCCATTCCGGTACTCACTCAGCCCCCCCTTGCGGTGGAAACGCTTACGCTTACGTCTGGTTCATTTGCTCATACTCGCCGATATACGGGGAGTGTTGTAGCCGAACAACGTGTACAGATTTCAGCCCAGGTTAATGCCCGTGTTAGCAATATTTATTTTCGTGAAGGAGCCTATGTAGAACAGGGTGATTTGCTTGTTAGCCTTGATGCTCGGGAACTAGAAAATGAAGTGAATCGTTTACAGGCCAGTGAGCAACGTTTGCAAGCTGAACTTAGTTATTGGATAAATCAACATCATCGCAATCAAAAACTTTTTAAACAAAAAGTGGTTTCAGATAGTCAGCTTGAAGAAAGTTTACGTATGCAGGAAAGCTTAAAAGCGTCAATTAAAGAAAATACCGAGGCGATGAAAAATGCAAAAATTCGTCGGGGTTATACAAAAATAACTGCACCCTTTACTGCACGTATACAGGCCGTTATGACCGAGATTGGTGAGCAGGCTGCTCCGGGCAAAGTATTATTTGAACTGGTATCCATGCAGAAAATGAAAGCTGTCATTTCTGTTCCTCAGGCAGATCTTGGACAGCTGCAACTTGGTCAGGTGGTTAAGTTGAGCATTCCTTCCACCGGTTTATTGCAACAAACAAAAATAGAGAAAATTTATCCGGCACTGGATCCAGCAACCCGCAATGCAACATTTGAAGCATACCTTGTTGTGCAACAATCGGGCGATTTAGCTCAGCTTTATCCCGGCATGGTCGTTGATGCGCGTGTTGAATTACAGCAAGACGATGCTGTATTGGTCATTCCTCATCATGCCTTACATAAAAACAAACAGGGTACCGGCGTCTTTGTTTATATTAATGGTGTAGCTGAATGGCGTCAGGTGAGCCATGGTGTTGTCGATACGGGGCGTGTACTGATTATCTCAGGTTTAACCGCTGGTGAGAAAATTATTGTAACTCCGGATCCTCGACTTAAAGATGGTCTGGCAATTACTGAATCGCTCATCAATCAGAGTGAAAAATTATGAGTTGGCCGCGTTTTTCAATTAACTATCGCTACACAGTTTTTGCCATCTTAATAGGTGTCATTGTGGTGGGGCTGGTCGCGCGATTTTCTCTGCCTGTGCGTTTGTTTCCGGACACAGATCCACCGATAGTCACTGTGCTGACATCCTACCCTGGTGTGGCGGCGCGTGATGTAAGTAAAAATTTGAGCAAACCCATGGAAGAGGAGTTTGCCGGTATTGATGGCGTGACGCGGGTAAGTTCAAGCAGTCAAACCGGGCTTTCAGTGGTTAAAGTTCAATTTAACTTTAGCCGGCGAGTCGAAGAAGCGGCGGTTGAAGTGCAGAATGCCATTACCCGTATTCGTGATCGTCTGCCTGTGTCGATGCGTGAACCTCAGGTGATGCAGTTCTCTTCTGCCGATAAACCTTTTTTGACCATTGCCCTGAGTAGCGATGTTCTGTCGTTACAACAGATCCGTGAACTTGCAGATAATGATATACGTGATCGTATTCAGTTAATAACAGGGGTGGCAACGGTTGATGTTTTCGGTGCGCATAAACGGCAACTGGAAGTAGCGGTGCATAGGGATAAATTACAGGCCTTTAAACTCACTATGGAACAGGTGAGCACGGCGCTGGATGGCTGGAATTTAACTGAGTCGGGTGGCCGGATTGATCTGGGTTCACAGGAAACCGTGGTTCGTTTTGATTCCCCGTTAAGCAATGCACAGCAAGCCGCTGAACTTATCATCTATCGTAAGGCCGATTATCTGGTGCGTTTGTCCGATGTGGCAACAGTGAGTGAAACGGAAAAAGAAGCGCGTTCGGCCTATCATTTTAATAATGAAGCAGCTATTGCGGTGCAGGTGTTAAAACGTAAAGAAGCCAATACCGTTGAAGTGGCGGCAAAAGTACGGCATGCGCTGGCTGATTTGAATGTAGAGTTTCCACAGATTCATTTTAATATTGCAGACGATGATTCCAGTTTCACTGAACTGGTGATTAACAATATGACCTCATCGATCATTATTGCAATATTTTTAACGATCAGCGTGGTGTTTTTATTTCTGGCAAATTTTCGTCAGGCCATTATTATTGCCATCTCCATTCCTGTTTCATTTTTAATGACCTTCTCGCTGATGTGGTTGACGGGGATCGATCTTAATATGATCACTATGTCGGCTATTATTCTGTCGATTGGTTTGCTGGTCGATGACAGCATCGTGGTGCTGGAGAATGTACACCGGCATCTACAAATGCCCGGCAAAACGCCGACTCAGGCAGCGGTCGAGGGCACCGAAGAAATATTTTTGGCGGATCTGGCCGGCACAGTGACGACATTATCGGTATTAATCCCGCTGATGTTTCTGGGTGGTTTTGTGGGTAAATTATTTTCACCGCTGGCCTTCACGCTTGGCTTTGCACTAGCCTCGTCTTTTATTGTTTCGGTAACGTTGATCCCCTTACTCTCGGCTCTCTGGTTACATCCACATAAACAGGATGAAGTGAGTCGTCTGGAAAAAATAATTACTCCGTTTACGTCTTTTATGGAAGGTTTGCGGGAAGGCTATTTATCCCTGTTGCAATGGGCTCTGGACAACCCAAAAAAAACCTTGTTGACCGCTTTCATTCTATTGGTGATCAGTGTTCGTGCCATGGTCTTTATTGGCAGTGAGATGTTGCCGCGATTTGATTCGGGTAATTTTCAGTTTAGCCTGGATACCATACCGGGGACTCCACTTGAAAAAACCCTGGCGGCGGTATCAACGGTTGAGCAATCTCTGATCAATCAGGCCGGTGTGGTGACGGTGAGTACCCAGGTCGGTTTTGAACCCGGTGTGCATTTTCTGGGTGATCGTGGTGCGCTTGATGTTAATCAGGCCAGCATTACCGTCAACCTCACACCTCGCACAGAACGCAGTGTGACTCTCTGGGAAGTGATGAGCGATATTGAAGCCGTCACCAGTAAGATTCCCGGTCTGACGCTGGCGGTGGCAAAGGAAAAAGGTGGTACTGCGCGCTCAACCACCAGTGCCCCGATTGATGTGCGCATTAGCGGGCCGGATGTTGAGGTACTGGATCGTCTGGGCTCTGAGGTGCTTGAGATCATACAACGAATACCCGGTGTGCGTAGTCCCTATAAGAACTGGGCATTGGATACGCCGGAAATCCTGGTCATCATTAATCGTGAACGGGTGAGTGAGCTGGGTTTAACCGGCAAAGCTGTTTCACAGGCGGTCTATCAGGCACTGGAAGGTCGAGTGGTGACACCTTTTCGCCAGCCTTACAATCGTGACCTTGATGTATTCTTACGTTATGCAGGCCCAGAGCGTATCCATATATCCGATCTGGAAGATGTCATTATCAGTGCTGCCGATGGTCGTCAGCTGCCCTTGCGTGAAGTGGCCACACTGGAATCAAAATTTGGCCCACGGGTAGTGACCCGTGAAGACTTGCGCCAGACCCAGGATGTCCTGGCCTTCCATTTCGGACGACCCCTGTCTGACACTATTGCCGACATCAATGCAGCACTCACAGGACTTGATGTACCGCGTGGATATCAGGTTGATATCACCGGCGAACAACGTGATTTTGAAGAAGCAAAAACGCGTATGATCCGGGCATTGGGTTTGGGCGTGCTTGCAGTTTATCTGGTCCTGGTGGCGCAATTTCGATCCTTCAAACATCCGGTGACTATTATGGTTGCCGTGCCTTTGCAGTTTATCGGGGTAGCGGCAGGCTTGCTGGTGGCCGGTAAATACTTATCCATGCCAGCGATGCTGGGGATTATTCTACTCACCGGAACGGTGGTGAATAATAGTATTGTTTTGATTGATTATATACTGCAGCGCCGACGAAATGGGGCGGGCTTGCGTGAGGCGATTCTTGAATCCGTGTCGGTACGTTATCGGCCTATTATGATGACTGCCCTTTCTGATGTGGCCGGTATGCTGCCACTGGCGATGGAAATGGCCGTAGGTTCTGAACGTTTCTCACCGCTGGCCACGGTGGTGATTGGCGGGGTACTGGCAGCGACTTTTCTTACTTTGATCGTGATTCCGGTTATATTCATGTTATTGGAAAAAAATTCAATTTCACAAAGTAAGTTTGAAAATATTTAACCACGTTTGTATGATTAAACCTTACTCAAATAAGGTGATGCGAAATATGGGTTCCCACGGAAACCATGAGACCAGAAAATAATACTGTTAAATTATAATCATATGAAATACGTTACTTTTACATAGAAGGTTCAAAAAAATCATGGGTAAGTCGCACGAAGAGCGCAAGCAGGAAATTATCGAAGCCGCAATGGAGTTAGCGGCGGAGCAGGGAGTTAAAAAGGTGACGACGCAGGCGATTGCCGATCGGGTGGGCATCGCTCAGCCTACGGTTTTTCGACATTTCAAAACACGTGATGCCATTTTTTCATCGGCAATTGATTTTCTGGCACGCAATCTTTTTAGTGTGCTGAATGTGGTATTCACTAGCAAAGAACCTGCTGATGTACGTTTACAACAATTGATCCAAAAACAACTGCTCTTTATCAGTAAGCATAAAGGTCTACCGCGTTTACTATTTTCGGATCGTCTGCATTTAGAGTCACCGGCATTAAAAACATCTGTACAGAAAATAATGAGTCGTTATGTCGAACGGGTAGCGATGATTATTCAGGATGGTCAAGATAGCGGTTGTTTTCGTGCAGATCTGGATGCAGAAGAAACAGGCCGTTATGTGGCAGCATTAATTCAGGGGTTAATTATGCGTTGGTCGATATTTGATTTTGGATTTGATCTCGCCGATGAGTCCGATGCACTCTGGCATTTTATTCATGCGAGTCTGCGTATTTAATCTCTTCGCGTGCCGTGCTCCGTTATTTGTAGATACAGCGTCAGCCGTATCTACAAATAACGGATACCTTTTTTATCTTTAAATATACAAAGTGGAGTAACAAATGTGTAAATTAAGCTGGTCTATTTCCGGTCTATTGTTCGTGGTTTTGATAATTATGGGATATAAATTCATTATTGCGGGGAGTGTCGTCCCTGCTGCTGATGGACGAGAAGCACTGCTACTGAAAACAGGGGAGCGCGACATGATATTGTCTGAAATGCGAATATTTCTGGCTAGCGTACAGGCGATTACCGATGGTTTGAGCAATGATGACATGAATAAAGTGGCAGAAGCAGCGCGTGTGGTTGGTGCGGCGGCACAACAGGACGTTCCTGCATCACTTATCGGTAAGTTGCCCTTATCATTCAAAAAGCTTGGTTTTGACACGCACAGGAAATTTGACATGATTGCACTGGATGCAGAGCAACTGGGTGATCCTGAGCATACTTTGAAACAGTTAGCAGAACTTATGAACAATTGTGTTGCTTGCCATGCCACCTATCGCTTTGATACAGAACAGGTAGGTGGCTAAGGGGTGATTGCCCTTTATGGCTGGCAAAGCTAAACTGCTAAGGAAGCTCTAATTAATTCCGCCGTTCGTGGTGAGCTTGTCGAGCCATGAACGGGAACCACCATAGAATCATTATCTTACGTGTGCCTGCCCCCCTTTGATCCTTCGTCAGGCTCAGGACTTCAGGGCAAACGGAATTAATCAGGGCTTCCCTAACAGAATTCGGGTTGTGATCTCAAACGTGAGATATAGCCCAGCAGAATTGCGGATGCGCGTATGAAAGAAAAACATGCCCTGATAGTCGATGATTCCCGTTCAGCACGGCTGGTATTGCAGCGGATGCTGAAAAAATACGGCGTTAATGCGCATACGGTAGCTTCAGCAGAAGATGCCCTGGATTATCTATTACGTCATCGGCCTGATGTGATTTTCATGGATCATCTAATGCCGGGCATGGATGGTTTTGAAGCGGTTAAGCATATCAAGAAAAATCTGGATACCGCGACCATTCCAATCATCATGTTTACCTCGCAGAGTGGTGAACTGTATCTCAGTCAGGCACGGGCTCTGGGGGCGGTTGATATTTTGCCCAAGGCGACGGCATCGACTGAGTTGTATGAATCATTGCGGCGTTTGGGTTTATTGAAGAAGACCGTTGAAACTGTTGAAATTGATGTTTCGGAAAATGCAGCGGATAGCGAAAAAAGTATTGGGCGCTCGATACGCGCATTAACCAGTGATTTTCTGCGGCCAAATAAAAAATCCGATACTGATGAAAAAGTTATTACCGAATTAAAATTTTTACGCGGATATCTTTCTGAACAAACAGAAACACAGCAGCAAAATCTTCAGGCTTCACTTCGTTTATACAGTGGCAAGTTGTATAAGTCATTTGCAGAAAAACTGGAAGAGAAAATCCAGCTATTACAAACTTCACAAGTTAAACCGGAAAAACGATCCGATTTCCCGCTATTACTTCTATTGCTTTTATTATTTATTTCGCTATTCTGGAATTATAGCTTGCAGAACAAAATTATCGATATAGAGATAGCTGCAAATTCAGCCGTGAATGAAGACACGGTAAAATCAATGTTGAATGAACTGAGTGTACAGCAGCGTAGTCGTGTTGATACTGATATACCAGAATCAAGCCATAACTGGAATTTGGCAGAATGGGCGGTGAATCAGAATTTAATATTTCCGTATAATGAGCTAGCTTTAGGCAGGCAGCGCCTTATACAGATACGGAAACTATTAAAAATAGCCGAGGCCGCAGGCTTTAAAGGTAAGATCGTTTTGCAAACCCATATCGGTGAATTTTGTTTACGTGGAAATGTGGAAGAAGGCTATCAACTGGCCGCAGCCGATTTACCTTTGAATCGCTGTAATGAAATTATTAATCCCGCACAGAGTTCTGATCTGGTCTCCATGCAACAGTCGGTAGAGTTTGCTAATTTTTTGGCAATGGCGACGACAGATTATAGAAGTATTAAATTAGAAGTTATTAATCTTCCCAGAGAACAATCGTTGTATGAATATCCGTCAACGACAGCGGATGTGACGGCCGGGCAATGGAACCGAATTGCGCAGATGAATAATCGCATTGTTGCAAAATTGGTTGCGGAATGACGGTATCTGACATTTTTATTCCTCTTGTTTTAAATTGTTGATGTAGGTTGGTGCTGAATGAAATGAAGCCCAACACAATCTTAAGCCCAAGCTGTTGGGCATCATTTCATTCAGCACCAACCTACATGTCTTACCTAAATCTTGAAATAATCTTTATACCATTCTACAAATTTGGCAATACCTTCTTCGACTGAGGTATCCGGTTTGTAATCTACATCACGAATTAAATCTTCTACATTGGCGTAAGTCGCAGGTACGTCACCGTTTTGTAATGGCAACATATTCATTTCTGCTTTCTTGCCCAGACAGTCTTCTAGTACTTTAATATAGTGCATCAGTTCAACTGGATTGTTATTACCGATGTTATATAACTGGAATGGGGCATTACTGGTGGCCGAATCCGGGGCATCGCTATTCCATTCAGGATTGGCGGTGGGAACGCGATCCAGTACTCGCACCACACCTTCAACGATGTCATAAATATAGGTAAAGTCACGACGGTGTTTTCCGTAGTTAAATACATCAATGGGCTTGCCGGCGAGAATGTTTTTGGTAAACATGAACAAGGCCATATCAGGACGACCCCAGGGGCCATATACGGTAAAGAAACGCAGACCGGTAGTTGGCAGACGGAATAAATGACTATAAGTATGCGCCATTAGCTCGTTGGCTTTTTTACTTGCCGCATAGAGGCTGACCGGATGATCAACATTGTCATGCACGGAGAAGGGCATATTAGTGTTGGAACCGTAAACCGAACTGCTGGAGGCATAGACCAGATGCTCAACATCGTTGTGACGACAACCTTCAAGAATATTGACGAAGCCAACGATGTTGGTATCGACATAGGCATGCGGGTTTTCCAGCGAATACCGCACTCCGGCCTGAGCCGCTAGATTCACTACGCGATCAGGTTTATGTTTAGCAAAAGTTTCGGCCACTGCTTCGCGATCTTCAAGATTAATACGTACATCAGTGAAGCCCTTATAGGCTTTAACGCGTTCGAGACGGGCTTTTTTCAGGTTAACATCATAATAGTCGTTGAGGTTGTCAATACCGATAACTTCATCGCCACGTTCCAGCAGGCGCATTGCCAGGGCTGAGCCAATAAAACCGGCCGTACCGGTAATTAAAACTTTCATAATTTTTCTTCCATACGTTTTGTAAAAGTGAAATTTAAATAAGCTCTGATTGATTCCGTTCACCCCGAGCTTGTCGAAGGGTGAAATTTATAAAGTGCTGATTTTATCGCTTTCGACATTCATGGTTCGACAAGCTCACCACGAACGGAGTTA
>CAZNRP010000025.1:0-15157 GCA_964575555.1 uncultured Thiohalophilus sp.
GGCTCTCCTGAGCAACGCCGAAGGGCTTCCTTCGACAGGCTTCCTTCGACAGGCTCAGGACGAACGGTATTCTTAGAACGGTATTCAAAGTAAACCTGAATTAACTATTTTCATTTATTGAATTTTAAAGCCGGTGCAGGCAGGATAAGATAAAAATATTGATATTAGTGTTTGACTCAGGCTGGCTAGATTTCTTTATCGTTATCTCTGTGTGCCTTTGTGATTTTCGTGGTAAATAATACTTGAATACAGGTAGTTTGATCTAATATGGGCACTGACTCAGCAGGGCAG
The DNA here is from genome assembly GCA_964575555.1 of uncultured Thiohalophilus sp. Taxonomy (GTDB): domain Bacteria; phylum Pseudomonadota; class Gammaproteobacteria; order UBA6429; family Thiohalophilaceae; genus JAADGZ01. The sequence goes on from CAZNRP010000025.1 coordinate 292, forward strand.
GATCGCCTGCGTATCACTGAAGTTTTTTATTCCCTGCAAGGAGAATCTCGCACCGTGGGCTGGCCGACGGTGTTTATTCGTCTGACCGGCTGTCCCTTGCGTTGCAACTATTGCGATACAGAATATGCCTTTCAGGGCGGAGAATGGATGCCGCTGGATGAAATTCTCGTCCGCACTAAAACATTTTATCCTCATTATATTACCGTCACTGGTGGCGAGCCGCTGGCACAAAAAAAGTGTCTGGCCTTATTGCAGCAGTTGTGTGATGCCGGCTATGAGGTGTCGCTGGAGACTTCGGGGGCACTGGATATTGCCGAGGTCGATCCGCGCGTGACCGTGGTGATGGATTTGAAGACCCCTTCATCCACTGAGGAATCCAAAAACCATTACCCGAATATTGAACGACTCAAGCGGGCGGATCAGCTTAAATTCGTACTCGCTGATCGCGCCGATTATGATTGGGCATGTGCAAAGTTGGATGAGTACGGGCTGGCGCAACGCTGCGAAGTATTGTTTTCGCCGGTACAGGGTAAATTATCGGCCACCGATCTGGCGGACTGGATACTGGCGGATCATTTGCGGGTACGACTGCAGATACAGTTGCATAAATTACTCTGGAAAGAGGAGCCGGGACGATGAAAAAAGCTGTAGTGCTCGTTTCCGGTGGGCTGGATTCCAGTACCGTGCTGGCCATGGCCAGAGAACAGGGCTATGCCTGTTACGCACTCAGTTTTGATTACGGCCAGCGCCATCGTTGTGAGCTGAACGCGGCTACAAAGCTGGCAACGGCACTGGGGGCGGTGGAGCACAAACTGATTAGTCTGAATCTGGATAGCATCGGTGGTTCGGCACTGACCGACAGTGCGATACCTGTGCCGCAGTTTGATTCTATTGCCGATACTGGTGGTATTCCGGTTACCTACGTTCCCGCACGTAATACGGTATTTCTTTCCCTTGCTCTAGGTTGGGCGGAAGTGCTGCAAGCCGGACATATTTTTATTGGTGTTAATGCGGTGGATTATTCGGGCTATCCTGATTGTCGCCCTGAATATATTGCGGCCTTTGAACAAATGGCGAATCTTGCCACCAAAGCGGCAGTGGAAGGTCAGCGGCTGCAAATCGAAACCCCGCTTATACATTTGAGCAAGGCGGCGATTATTGGTGAAGGCAGGCGGCTGGGAGTGGACTATGCTATGACTGTGTCCTGTTATGCCCCGGATACTAATGGACTTGCCTGTGGCCGTTGTGCGGCCTGCAAGCTACGTGCAGCGGGATTTGCGGCGGCAGGCATTAGCGATCCGACCCGCTATCAGAGGAAAAATACGGAATAAAATTGTGGTGAGCTGCGTCCTATCTTTCTGATTCATGATCTAATCCGATTAGATTCAAAATCAGAGATATTTTTTCACGCCTGTCTGTTTATTCCCTCCCCCCATTGTGGAGAGGGCTGGGGAGAGGGGGAAGATGTGGCACGACATAAAATTATAGCGGCCGCAGGGTAATATTTAAGGAGAGTTTTTAGTGATTTTTGAAGATTTTAATAGCGCTCAGTCAAGCGTACTCTGGGCCATTTTTGCGGCTGCATTTGTGTTGGGTCTGGTGGCTAATAAAACCAATTTCTGTACCATGGGTGCGGTATCCGATTGGGTAAATATGGGTGACAAGAGCCGTTTTCGAGCCTGGTTGCTGGCCATGTGCGTCGCCATTATCGGTGTCGTGGTGCTGGAGTCCAGTGGTATTAGCAGCGTAGACAGCACGCTTCCCCCTTATCGTGGCAGTAATTTCGCCTGGCTGGAATATCTGCTTGGCGGCATCATTTTTGGTGTTGGCATGACTTATGGTAGCGGTTGCGGCAACAAAACCCTGGTGCGGATTGGCGGTGGCAACCTTAAATCCGTGCTGGTCTTCGCCATCATTGCGCTGATTGCCTATTTCATGCTCAACCCTTTTCCAGGTACCGATAAAACCCTGTACTCCGAACTGTTTTATGGTTGGAGCAGCAAGGCCAGCATCAGCTTGAGCACCCCGCAGGATCTGGGCAGTATATTGGCCGCCAATATTGGTGGTGATGTGGCGAATCTGCGCATGATCATTGGTCTGCTTATCGCCGCCGGTTTGCTGATGTTTATTCTGAAATCAGCCGATTTTCGCAGCAGTTTTGATAATGTGTTTGGTGGACTGACTGTGGGACTAGTAGTGCTGGCCGCCTGGTATATTACCGGGGCGATGGCCTCAATATCCGCCGACGGTGAGATGCTGAGCTGGACAGAGTATGGCAGCGCCGAGTCCTGGGATATGCTCGAAGATGATCCGGATGCGCGGCCAAAAGATGTGGGGGTTCAGTCCTTTACCTTTATTAACCCGATTGGTCAGAGCCTGCGTCTGGCCCTGAATGGCTTCGACAATGTCTATGTTACCTTCGGGGTGATGGCGGTACTGGGCGTTATTCTCGGTTCTTTGGTCTGGTCGCTGGTATCCCGCAGTTTCCGGATAGAATGGTTCGTTGATTTTAAGGATTTCCTGAATCACTCGGTTGGTGCTGTCCTCATGGGAGTTGGCGGTGTACTGGGCCTCGGTTGCACGATTGGACAGGGTATTACCGGTGTTTCAACCCTCGCGCTAGGTTCATTTGTGACCCTGGTGGGCATCATCTTTGGCAGCGCCCTGACCATGAAAATTCAATATTACAAGCTGGTTTATGAAGAAGCCAGCTTTATCAAGGCACTCCTTAGCGCACTGGTGGATATGAAACTGCTACCCGCCGGAATGCGTAAGCTGGACGCGATCTGAGACTAAATATATTGAGTTCACAGGCAGGAATAACCACTCATGGGGTTGTTATTCCTGCTAATTTCGGTACAATTCACGCCTTCTTGTACGAGGCAAAGCAGGTTCCTCGCCTACTCACCTCCCGTAATACCAAGCCCTTTTTGGGGCCGTTAGCTCAGTTGGTAGAGCACCGGACTTTTAATCCGATGGTCCCGCGTTCGAGTCGCGGACGGCCCACCATATACAGTAAAGATCTGGTCGCAAGGCCAGGTCTTTTTTGTTTTCTACGGCGCATAATTGCCACCCTTCCTGATTTTTAGGCGTGAATATATCTCATGCCAGTTGCATGGGTATTTTTCCGGTATTACAAAATTCAGATGCTTCTAAGGCGGTATTATTTTTGTTGTTGTAAAGACAGGTAGAGTTTTGTGCTACCTTTTATAAAGAAATGTAAATCAATATTATAATCCTGAAATTTATGAGGATATCGTGAATCTGCAAAATAGAATTACTTTCCTTCCCCTTATTCTTGTTTTTATTGTGGGTAGCTTCAGTCTGATATTGATAGACTATAAGTTGCGTATTGAACTCAATGAGCGGGTTAAAAAAGAATTAGAATGGATTGCCAATGCCGCGATTGGAAGCTTGTCACTTATAAATACTGAGTTAAGCATGGAATATGTCGATCATATTGCTAAAAGTTACCATGAAGTCTCAGATGCAAGGCTCACCTTTATTGATGCTAATGGTGTGGTGATGGGGGATTCTGAAGTGCCTTTTGAGCATTTAGTGAAACTGGAAAACCATAAAAATCGACCCGAGTTACAACAAGCTTTTAACATTGGGGTTGGTTTTGCAACACGTAACAGTTCAACGCTCAAAGATAAATTATTTTATATCGCGGTATATAAAAGTAATATTTCCAGCTATTCCCCTATGGGCTATTATGCTCGTGCTTCACTTCCACAAAGCACTATCGCACATCAAATGATGAAAGTACGGGTGACATTGTTTTTTGCTATGAGCTTGAGTCTGATGACGTTTATTGTGCTGAGTGTGGCCTCATCACGGTGGATTTCTGCATCGATTAAAAAAGATAAGCTTTATCTCAAAGTAAAAATTAATACCTATGAGCAGCAAATAGAATTAATGCACAAGCTGGATTCGCTATTGAGTACGTGCAGTGAATTAAATGAAGCATCAATAGTTGTTAAACAAATTTTACCTGATTTGCTGCCCTCGACCAGTGGTGCCGTATCTATTTATAAAGCATCGAGAGATAAATTGGAGCTTATCATGTTTTGGGGTGATGAATGGCCAGGGAAATTGCGTTATAAGCCAGACCAATGCTGGGCGTTACGCACGGGACATAATCATCAATCCAGTCAAACGGATACACATATTTATTGCGAACATCTGGCTGAGATGAAAGATCAGTCTTCAACATGTATTCCATTGGGAGCATTTGGTGAAACTATAGGGGTATTGCACATACTGAGAAAAACGTTTGATGCGGGTGATACATTACTTGATAATTCAATTGCAAAGCGAATTGGTCTCGCGATTGCCAATATCGAGTTACGTGTTAGTTTGCGCGAACAGGCAACCAAAGATGCTTTAACGGGCTTATACAATCGACGTTATTTATTTGAGTTTTTAGAAAAAATTGTTGCCAGGGCGGACCGGCAGGACTCGGAAATCGGTATTATTATGATCGACATTGACCACTTCAAAAAATTTAATGATGACTATGGTCATGATGCTGGAGATTTAGTATTAAAATCAATTGCAAATAAACTCAAAGAAATGACTCGCACTGATGACATTGTCAGCCGCTATGGAGGAGAAGAATTCTGTATTGTATGTCCGGATTGCGGATTGGAGCAGACTCAACGTGTGGCGGAAAAACTGTGTGCTGGCGTTCGTGAGATGGACGTTGAGCTGAATGCTAAAGAATTTGTTAAAGTCACTTTTTCTGCTGGTGTCGCTATTTATCCAGTTGATAGTAGCAGCATTGAAGGTGTCATCACCAGAGCGGACAACGCATTATATCAGGCAAAAGATGAAGGCAGAGATCGCGTGGTGACTGTATAGTCAATTTTAAGTATCAATCATAACTGGATTTTTGGCTTCGAGGAATGAAAATTTATATCCCGCCATTCGCTCTAATTTTAGCCGGAATCTATTGTTTGAGTGGCTGGATTCCAGCCAAAACTATGCCAAAATAATATGGTTTTTGTTTATCTCATGGTATTTCGAAACCCATTATTATTGTCCCGAGTTAAGCGTAAATATGTAGTAAGATAAGTTTTGTTATATCTTTCGGATGCTGAAATGCGCCACATACTGAATCGTCAGATTATTGCCTGGGCCTGTTATGACTGGGCCAACTCCGCATTTGCCACGGTAGTCATGGCGGGCTTCTTTCCGCTATTTTTCAAACAATACTGGAGTAGTGATATTCCGGTTACCGAAAGCACTTTTCATCTAAGTATTGCTAACTCCCTTGCCGGACTGGTTATCGTTTTGATCGCGCCGGTGCTTGGGGCTATTGCGGATGTCGGTCAATGGCGAAAAAAACTACTCTTCATATTTGCTACGTTTGGCATTTTAATGACCGCAGGACTTTATACTGTTGCTCAGGGAGAATGGTTATTAGCATTGATTTTCTTTGTCTTTGCGGTATTGGGTTTTATGGGCAGTGTGGTGTTCTATGATGCGTTAATTATGAGTGTGGCAAGGGAGCATGAGCTGGATATGGTGTCAGCCTTTGGCTTTGGGGTGGGTTACCTGGGAGGAGGTCTGTTATTTGCTTTTGATGTGGCGATGACGCTGTGGCCGGAGAACTTTGGTTTTACTGATGCGGCAGAAGCTGTGCGTTTTTCTTTTTTAACGGTAGCCCTCTGGTGGGCCTTGTTTTCTTTCCCTTTATTTATCTGGGTGCCGGAAAAACAGGGCAGCAGCGCGAATAAGACACGAGCGGTTAAAATCGGTCTGGTTGCCCGACAGGGATTAGGCCAGTTGCTGCAAACTTTTCATGAAATCAAAAAGCTGCGGGTGGTGTTTTTATTCCTGCTGGCTTACTGGCTTTATATTGATGGCGTGGACACGATTATTCGCATGGCGGTTGATTATGGTATGTCCATTGGGCTGGATTCTGAAGGCTTGATTATTGCATTATTGATTACGCAATTTGTAGGCTTTCCGGCTGCGATAGCATTTGGTTTTTTGGGTAAACATTACGGTGCCAAGCGTGGTATTTTATTTGCGTTGGGTATTTATCTTCTGGTGACAGTCGGTGCTTTTTTCATGGATAGCAGTCTCGAATTTTATATTCTTGCCGTAGCTATTGGTCTGGTACAGGGGGGGGTGCAGTCGCTAAGCCGTTCCTTTTATGCGCGGATTATTCCTGCTGATAAATCTGCGGAGTTCTTTGGCTTTTATAATATGATGGGTAAATTTGCCGCTGTACTTGGGCCTATTATGATGGGAACGGTTGGGTTGCTGACAGGTAGCCCGCGTATGGGTATTCTCTCTGTTGGTCTATTATTTATTCTTGGTGCACTATTATTGCTGTTTGTGGATGAAGATGAAGGTCGGCGGGTAGCCCGGGAATTATAATATAACTTGACAGGTAGTAAGTTCAGTTATCAATTTTGAGATTTAGATGCCGTAAATTTTAAAATAACGCGAACCAGTTTTCTTTGCGTGTTGTTCTAATAAGTTCTGAAATTTCAGTTTGGCCGGCTATCATAGCAATATCTTCGGCACGTTTTTTAAATTTATTACGCACCCGTGTATTAGCACCATTCTTAAGAAGAGTGTAGACAGAGTTCCTGTCGCCATTATGAGCGGCTAATATTAAGGCTGTCTCACCGGCATTATTTTGAGTATCGATCTTTGCTCCGATCTTCAATAATGCATCAATAGACTTACTATGCCCCTGACTTGCGGCAAGCATTAAGGCAGTATTACCTTCAAGGGTAACGGCTTTAAGGTTGACTTTTGATTTTGAAAGTTTTTCTATTGCACTGGTGTGTCCTTGCCAGGCAGCTTGATGTAAGGGAGTCCGTCCCTGTTTGTCAGCAAGGTTCGGGTTTGCTTTATGTTTAATTAATAGTTGAATGGTTGTTAATTTTCCAATACTTGCAGCATGCCATAATGCTGAGCGCTGGTTTTTATCTGCTTTATCGATATCAGCACCATGATTTATAAAATACTTTATTACCGATGTGAGTTCGTTTTTTACACTCCAGACTAACGCAGGTTGATTATCCAGCATGCCAGCATTTACGTCGGCCGCGTAATTTAATAAAAGCAGTGCTGTCCTGGTTTTTTTTCCGCGCAGGGAAAAAAGTAAGGCAGTTGATTTACTATTGTCATACTGATTCACCTTTGCACCAGCAAGTAACAAAGTACTTACTACTGCATAATGGCCATTTTCTGCAGCATACATTAATGCCGTTCGCCCTTTATTGTCCTGATGATGTAGATCTGCACCTGATTTTAGCAGTTGAGTAACAATGGCATCATGGCCCTGCCATGCGGCACGAATAAGAGGACTTACACCCTGTTTGTTCACTTGATTTATGGATATCCCATCCTTTATTAATAACTTAATAACATCAATCTCACCCCTCCAGGCCGCAATCATTATGGGGGGCCATCCCGGATAGGCTGTTGAACCCTGCGTTTGTTGTTTTACTACTTCAAGCCTGGCGCGGGTAGTTTGTGCAGCTTTACTATTTTTCCTTGTTTCTACCAGCCCCTTGCTTTTCAGGTATATGGCTATCTGAGAGTGATTACGTTTTATGGCCAGATCAAGTGCATGATAACCTGATTTATTTTTATGGCCGAGTATTGTGCCAGCAGTTACAAGTTTTTTTACAGATAATATTTTCCCTCGGCTTGCGGCCAGCATTAGTGCAGTATTTCCATTGATGTCTACCAGATTTTTATTTGCACCCGCTTTAAGTAAAAACTGGATTATTTTTTCATTACCATGCTGGGCTGCAACTTGTAATGGAGTATCTTGTAAATTGTTATGAGTATCAGGATTGGCTCCGTTTTCAAGTAATAATTGACTTATGGATACATTTTCCTGTTGTACTGATTCCATCAAAGACGTGTTTCCATGTTCATCCTTTTTGTTAATGTCTATATTTTTCAATAAATATGATTTTATTTTATTAATATCATTATTTTTTATTGCAACAAATAAAACATTTGAGTCCGGACTAGGATTCAGATAACGATTTTCCGTAATAAATTTTATTTTTTTAATGGCTGGGGAATATTTTTTGCTTGCGGATTTTTTATACCAGTATAAGGCCTGAGAAATATTTTTTTCAGTTCCATGTCCGCGCTCATACATGTTGCCAAGGTTATACTGAGCTCGAACATGTCCCTGTGCGGCTGCTCTGGACATTAGAACAAAGGCGGTTTTGTCATTTTTTTCTACCCCTTTCCCTGTTCTGTACATGCTGGCAAGCTGGTATTGTGCTTCTTTTATTCTGTTATTAGCAAGTGGCTCAAGTAGGGTGAATGCACGAGTAAAGTCACGGGATCGAATGGCATGTTTTGCATCATCAATCGGGGTGCTGGCTTCAACCTGGTTGATAATGCTGCTTATTATTAATGCAATAATAAAAGTCAGCAGCTTCCATTTTCCAAATGCATTATAAATTTTTTCTTTGACTGGATTATGCAGTGCCATATTTAGTCTCAACTTCAATCCCGATACTTTTTAAGAAAGGTGTGGGTAAAATCCCGCCAGCATTGACGATAATAGCATCATTATCGATAATTACTTCGTTGCCACCCTGATTAAGAATTACTTTATTCTTAGTTATAGATTTAACCGTGGATTTCATTAAGAGATGCAATTTTCCTGTCGTAACTGCTTGTTCTATTTTTTCTCTATTTTTCGGTTTTGCACGACTAAAAGCCTCGCTGCGATATGAAATGCTGACAGTCGTATTATCTTCATCTGCAATGCTGATTGCGGCTTCTAAGGCACTGTCACCACCGCCAACGATTAATACTTTTTTTCCGCGATATTGCTCAGGGTCAATTAAACAGTAGACGACCTTGCTTAATTCTTCGCCTGGTACTCCAAGTTTTCTTGGAGTACCTCGTCGCCCGATGGTAAGTAATACAGTGCTGGTTTGATATTGGCCTTTATCAGTAAAGACTTCAAAGCCGGATGACGTTGTTTCAATTTTATCAACACGTTCTTTCGTCTGAATTTCTAACTTGGTTTTTTTTCTAATATCCTCCCAAAATGCCATAAGAATTTCTTTGGTAGTTTCCCGAAAAAGCATTTTACCAACTATGGGTAACTCGGCTGGTGCGGTCATAACGATTTTCCCACGAGGAAAATTACTTACAGTGCCACCAAAGCTCTCTTGATCAACGGTGATAAATCGAAGTTTGTGTTTTATTGCGCCTAGCGACGCGGTGAGCCCTGCAGGTCCCGCACCCACTATAACGATATCAAGCTTATTTTTATTTTTCATATATTGGGATCGAGCAATATTATCTATTGCCAAAGCGCCCTGACGGATGGCATTGCGAATTAGACCCATTCCACCTAGTTCGCCTGCAATATAGATCCCAGGTACATTAGTTTCATAATCAGGTTTCAACAGTGGTATATCAACTCCGCGGCGAGAGGTGCCAAATACCAGTGTGATCGCATCAAAGGGGCAGGCCGTTTTACAGGCACCATGGCCAATGCAGGTGCTGGGACTAATGAGATTTGCTTTATTATTAATCAGACCAAGAACTTTTTTCTCGGGGCAGGCTTTAACACAGGAACCACAGCCAAGACACCGACTTTCATTAATGATGGGGTGAAGTGACGCGGGCTCTGTTAGTCCAGCTTGCTGAGATTCATTATGGACGGACTGACTAATCCTGGTTTTAGTTCGGCGTTTAATTGTATATAACAAAAAAACACTAAATAAAGGGAGGCCGTATATAAGTAGCCACAGCGGGATGGATGATAGGTTCAAGTGTTTATTCTCGGATAGTAAAAAATGAGTTTCATTTATTATGTCTTATATCATGGTTGCCATACTTGTTCTTATTTCTAATTTACAGTGTGACCGTGATCACGGTTTGAATATTATGTTTATAGCCAATGGAACCATTTGCAAATTCGGTCGTGTAACGGTATTGAATGAACTTTTATTATTAGTAACGTTATGTGAGCTTAATTTTTAAGGTGTTTTGCATGAATACAACTGCAGTTAAAAATATTGAACTGAGAAGCGATAGTTATATTTTTTTGCGTGTGCTGAAACATTCAAGAAACAGCCTGCCATTTCTGTCAATACTATTTTTTTTGGTGCTTGGGTGGTCTCAACGTAATAACTTTTATCTGGAGGCTGAAACAGGATTTGGTTATGCCCTGGGTATTCTTGGAGGGAGCATGATGCTTGCGTTATTGATTTACCCTCTGCGTAAACGAGTGCGGGCAATGGAACGTATGTTGTCAGTTAAATTCTGGTTTCGTCTGCATATGATGTTTGGGATTCTTGGGCCTATGGCTATTTTATATCATGCAAATTTTAGTTTGGGTTCAACCAACAGCAATGTTGCACTTGCTTGTATGTTACTAGTTGCGGGAAGTGGGGTTGTGGGGCGTTATCTGTATGTCTGGATTCACCATGGGCTTTATGGCAGCCGTATTAAATTGTCAGAATTTAAAGATTCTATAGAAAGAAAAAAAAAGGTGCTTGCCAAATACCTGCCCGATGGTGAGCAGATTATTAATGAAATTGATGAAATACAGCGATTATCAATAAGCCCGGCAAAAGGGTATCTACACAGTTTAAAGTTACGCCATCTTAGCGCGAGAAAAATCAATGGCTTAAGAAAAAAGGTGGCCAATGCAATTCGCACGGATAGAAAAAATGGAAAGCGAATTGCTGAGCCAGCCAGAAAATCAATTCGAGATAATTTAAAGCGTTATGTAGTGGTTGTTAGAAATACAGTAGATTTTAGAGTCCATGAACAGATGTTTTCACTTTGGCATATTTTACATTTGCCCTTGTTTGTCATGATGATTATCTCTGGCATTGTTCATGTCATTGTGGTTCACATGTACTGAGTTTAATTTTTTGGTTGGTGATGTTTAGAATATAGACGATTGGTTTGGTTGTGTGCAGAGTGAAAATATTCATTATATTAGCGTTGAATCTGTTCTGTGTTTCGATTTATGCAGATTCAATTGAGTCATTATTTAGTCCTGGCGATATTTCCAGGCCGCATGAAAACTTGGAAAAGAAGTGTGACTCTTGCCATGGGAAATTTGAAAAAGGTTTGCAGGACAAGCTTTGTTTGAATTGCCATGATCATAAAGACGTTGCTACCGATATCCGGGAAGGGACAGGGTTTCATGGCAGAGTACTGGCAAAAGGAAAGTCGGCTTGTAAACAGTGCCACCGTGAACATCGTGGCCGCAAGGCGAGAATTGTACTGTTTAATAAAGGTGCATTTAATCATGATGTTACAGATTTTATATTGAAGGGAAATCACGCTGTACAGGAATGTGTTGCATGCCACAAAAAAAGCAGGAAATACAACCAGGCAACAACTTCATGCTATAGCTGTCACAAAGAAAAAGATATTCACAAAGGTAAATTAGGAAAAAAATGCGAGGGTTGCCATGTTGAGTTGGGTTGGAATAAATCAGGGTTCAATCATGATAAGAAAACTAAATTTCCACTCAAAGGGAAGCATGCGAAGATTGAATGTCAGTCATGTCACCCTGGCAACCGGTTTAAAAAAACACCAAAAATTTGTGCTAGTTGCCATGGGTTAAATGATGTTCATGCTGGTCGTTACGGGAAAAAATGCCATAAATGTCATACCAGTAAGGGTTGGAAGAAGACCACATTTGTTCATGAACAAGATACAGATTATAAGTTAATCGGTAAGCATAATAATGTTAGCTGTGATTTATGTCATACCGGTAATTTGTACACGCAAAAAATTAAAAGCAACTGTTATTCATGCCATAAGAACGATGATGAACATAAAGGTAGAAATGGAAATAAGTGTAAGTCCTGTCACACACCAGTTAACTGGAATGACAGTGATTTTGATCATGGTCGTAAAACAGATTTTCCATTGCGTGGAAAACATAAGAAAGTCAATTGCGAACAATGCCATAAAAATTCTTCTGAAGATGATTTAGGAGCAAAATGCTATCGGTGCCACAAACATAATGATATCCATCTAGGTAAGATGAGTGAAATTTGTAGTCGTTGCCATAACGAAAGCGGATGGGGTCGTGAAGTGTTTTTTGAACATGATATTACTCTGTTTCCACTTATAGGAATGCATGCGGTGACAACATGTGAAGAATGTCATCAGGTGTCGAATTATAAAGATGCAACGAAGAAATGTGTTGGGTGTCATGAGGGAAGAGATAAGCATAAGGGTCGTTTCGGGGATCGGTGTGGGTTTTGTCACAACCCAAATAGCTGGAGTGCCTGGGTATTTGATCATGATAAGCGAACAGGATTTAAGATAGATGGTGCTCATGAAAAAATAACTTGTGATGATTGCCATCAGAGTAATATTGGTTCAATAAAAATATCAAAAAAATGTCATGGCTGTCATTTTTCTGATGATGTACATCGGGGTGGCTTTGGCCGTCATTGTGAACGTTGCCACAATACAACAGATTTTAGTGAAGTTGTTATGCAGCGTTAATATTTATAATCATGGATAAGGGTTGGTTGATGTGTTTGGTCGTGGGGCTAGCATTAACATTTAAAATTATGGAAATTAAATTGATAAAAATCATAACTGTAATACTAATGCTGTTAACTGGTATTTTCAGCAATGTGGCATTTTCTCAGGGGCGGAATAATTTCGATCATTTTACTACTGGATTTATACTCACCGGTAAACATGTATCTGTTGCTTGTTCAGACTGTCATCGACAGGGGATTTTTAAGGGTACACCAAAGCAGTGTAGTCACTGCCATAATGGTGTGGGTGATGGCGGGGGGAAATCACAAAATCATATTCTAAGCAGTAATAAATGTGATGATTGCCACGTAACGATTAGCTGGAAAAATGCAAGGTTTGAACATCGTGATGTTACTGTATCATGTACCCGTTGTCACAACGGCACCACGGCAATGGGTAAAAATACCCGCCACATTAATTCTCAAACCCAATGCAACCTGTGCCACAACACGATTTTGTGGAACAAGGTATCCCGCGTCAATCATAGTGGTGTAATAGGAACCTGCTCTAGCTGTCATAATGGACAAATCGCCTCTGGAAAACATGTCAATCATTTTCAAACAACCGAACAATGTGATAGCTGCCATAACAATAGCTCATGGAAATCTGCAACTTTTCAGCATATAAATGTACAAGGAAAATGTAGCCGTTGTCATGATGGCACAAAGGCTAAAGGAAAAAGAACAAATCATATACAAACATCAGACCAGTGTGATAGTTGTCATATTACTAGCACATGGCGGTCAGCGACATTTAATCACGTTAATGTGGCGGGTACATGCAACAGTTGCCACAATGGTAGACAGTCTAGTGGTAAGGCGTTAGGTCATATCCAGACATCTGCACAGTGTGATACCTGTCATTCGACTACAGTATGGAAGCCTGCAAATGTTAGTCATGAAAATATTACAGGGTCATGCCGTAATTGTCATAACGGTGTTCAGGCTACAGGCAAGTCCTCTACGCATATACAGACTTCTGCACGCTGTGATGTTTGTCATGTAACTGCTGCATGGAAACCGGCTAATTTTAACCACGCCAATGCATCGGGAAGTTGTTCGACGTGTCACAATAATGTACAAGCAGCGGGGAAGACCGGACAGCATGTGCGGACAGCGGCTCAATGTGATAGCTGCCATACAACAAATTCATGGCGACCTGCTGATATTGATCATAACTTCGTGACTGGATCATGTTCTAGTTGTCATGAGGGTACTACGAGTAGAGGAAAATCGGGCAATCATATTCAAACTTCAGCGCAATGTGATGTCTGTCATTCGCCCACAGGCTGGCGACCCGCTAATGTTAATCATAGTCGTATCACTGGCTCATGCAATAACTGTCATAATGGTTCACAGGCCAGAGGTAAATCAGGTAATCATATTCAAACTGCAGGTCAATGTGACACCTGTCATTCAACAAATGCATGGCGACCCGCGAACTTTGATCACAGTAGTGTGAGTGGAACTTGTTCAAGTTGCCACAATGGTACGCAGGCGACAGGAAAGTCAGGAAGCCATATTCAAACATCAGCGCAATGTGATGACTGTCATTCATCGGCAGGCTGGCGACCCGCTAATGTTAATCATAACAATATTTCTGGCACGTGCAGTAGCTGTCACAACGGTACGCAGGCGACAGGTAAGTCAGGGAACCATGTACAAACCTCCGCGCAATGTGATAGTTGCCATACTACCAATGGCTGGCGACCGGCGAACTTTGATCACAGTAGCGTAAGCGGAAATTGTTCGAGCTGCCACAACGGTACACAGGCGACAGGCAAGTCCGGAACCCATGTACAAACCTCAGCCCAATGCGATAGCTGCCATGCTACCAATGGCTGGCGACCGGCGAACTTTGATCACAGTAGCGTAAGCGGAAATTGTTCGAGCTGCCACAACGGTACACAGGCGACAGGCAAGTCCGGAACCCATGTACAAACCTCAGCCCAATGCGATAGCTGCCATGCTACCAATGGCTGGCGACCGGCGAACTTTGATCACAGTAGCGTAAGCGGAAATTGTTCGAGCTGCCACAACGGTACACAGGCGACAGGCAAGTCCGGAACCCATGTACAAACCTCAGCCCAATGCGATAGCTGCCATGCTACCAATGGCTGGCGACCGGCGAACTTTGATCACAGTAGCGTAAGCGGAAATTGTTCGAGCTGCCACAACGGTACACAGGCGACAGGCAAGTCCGGAACCCATGTACAAACCTCAGCCCAATGCGATAGCTGCCATGCTACCAATGGCTGGCGACCGGCGAACTTTGATCACAGTAGCGTAAGCGGAAATTGTTCGAGCTGCCACAACGGTACACAGGCGAC
>CAZNRP010000025.1:15257-31969 GCA_964575555.1 uncultured Thiohalophilus sp.
ATCACAGTAGCGTAAGCGGAAATTGTTCGAGCTGCCACAACGGTACACAGGCGACGGGCAAGTCCGGGACCCATGTACAAACCTCAGCCCAATGTGATAGCTGCCATACTACCAATGGTTGGCGACCAGCAAACTTTGATCATAATAGCGTAAGCGGAAATTGTTCGAGCTGCCACAACGGTACACAGGCGACGGGCAAGTCCGGGACCCATGTACAAACCTCAGCCCAATGTGATAGCTGCCATACTACCAATGGTTGGCGACCAGCAAACTTTGATCATAATAGTGTGAGCGGATCTTGCTCAAATTGTCACAATGGTACGCAAGCTACTGGAAAATCAGTTAATCATATACAGACATCAGGGCAATGTGATAGTTGCCATTCTACCAACGCTTGGCGACCAGCCAATATTGATCATAGTGTCGTGACGGGTACATGCTCAAATTGCCATAATGGTTCAATTGCAATCGGTAAATCAGGTTCGCATCTCCAAACTACGGCACAGTGTGACAATTGCCACTCTACTAATGCATGGATCCCGGCAAGCTTTGATCATAATAATGTTAGTGGTGATTGTGCGAGTTGCCATGCAGGTGATTACATCCAGGGAGAACATAAAAAAGTTGATACTCCAAGGATCACGTATCGTGTTGATGAAGTACGTGATTGCACGGGTTCCTGTCATGAATATACAGATAGTACATTTACAACTATTAGCAGAAGACGAACAGGTGAACATAACACATCAGGTGGGTGGTAATGCTTTATGGAGTATAAAATGAAAAGTATAAAATATAAATTATATTTGATTGTGCTGTTATTTGTGTTTATTAATAATAGTGCAGTTTCACAACCAGCCGGCAATAGTGTTTTAACTAATGCACAGGTTATGAAGCTAAATGGTTGTACCCGGTTAATTATTTCGTTCAGTTTTCCTGTTCAATATTTAACGCATGTGCCAACTATCAAAGGCAATGAACTTCGCGTTCAGATTTCCCCTGTAGCTGTTTCCAGTGCGGATAAAATAGCAGCAAATTCAGATGAATCAATTCAATTGCTTGATGATACGGATGTTGGTATTAAATATATATCTTATGACGGTGAGTTTTCACTTAACAGGCCATTCATTGTAGTAACTT
The DNA here is from genome assembly GCA_964575555.1 of uncultured Thiohalophilus sp. GTDB lineage: Bacteria > Pseudomonadota > Gammaproteobacteria > UBA6429 > Thiohalophilaceae > JAADGZ01. The sequence goes on from CAZNRP010000025.1 coordinate 16,398, forward strand.
TTGAAAATGAAGTTTATTTCAAAGTGGAATCGGGGAAAGATTTTAGAAGCCTGGTTATTGATATTGCAAATAAAAAATTTGACTCATGTAAGTAAATTGAATGGCTTTCGGAACTCCCTTTACAGGGCCTGTCAATACCAGGTCGATGAACCTTGTGTGCCCTGGGTTTTTGATGATAATCATATTATTGGTTTCATCTGGTATGGTATGTGCAAAAAATAAAACGGATGCTGAATTAAAAGATCGTTATGTGATTAATTTATATTCATCACTCCAACCATTTGACGCAAAGGATATTCAAAAAATTGATGTTTTCAAAAAGTATAGACTCTATGTCGTTAAATATATTACTCCTGATAAAACATGGCATCGACTCCGTCTTGGATTTTTTAGATCGGGTAGATCTGCAGAAAAAACAAGAAAAAAAATATTAAAATATTACCCTAGTGCATGGGTATCAATTCCCAGCTTAAATGAACAAAGAACCTCATCAAAAAAAATCATCGTCCCTCTAGGTGACATACCAAAAAAATTAATTAAGAAACCGGTGGTAAAAAGTAAACAAAACAAGAAAAAAGTCGGCATAAATTCCACAAAACAAGATTCAAGGGGTAATGATAAAAATCTCCTCGCGCTAACTAGAAATGCAATTACTGCAGGCGAATACAGTAAAGCCATTCAATTCACTACAATGATGCTAGAGCAGGAAGGAAATAAAAATAATCGTGAAGCGATTGAATTTCTTGGTTTGGCAAGGGAGCGAAACGGCCAGTTAGCACATGCAAAATCTGAATATGAAAAATACCTACAACTATATCCAGGTGGAGAAGATGCTGAACGTGTGCAGCAACGCTTATCTGGGTTGATTACTGCATCTGTACCCATTAAACGCACGCCAAAATCGATGGTTAAAAAAGAAAAAAAGAAACCATTGTGGCGAACTTTAGGTGGTGTGTCGCAATATTATTACCGTGACGAACGCACGGTTGATAATGAAAACAAGACTGTTGATTTATCTCAGATTGTTTCAACTCTAAGTGTCACTTCTCGCAAAGTAACAGATAAATATGAGCACCGCATTGAGTTCTATGGTGATCAGGCTTATGACTTTTTGGATAAAGAGAGTGATAATCGATTTACAAATTTATACTACGAGGTAATACATAGATTATCGAGAAGACATTTAAGGGTGGGTCGACAGTCACATAGTAGTGGTGGAGTACTCGGACGATTTGATGGTATTAATGCTGGCGTTGAAATGACGAAAGATATTACATTTGATGCAACCGCCGGATATTTGCTCGATCCAGAAGGGCTATTTAATTATAAAAGCAATAGAAAATTCTTAAGTGCGAATGTGGATTTTGATAATATTATAGAACGCGCTGATTTTAATCTATATTTAATTAGGCAATATGTAGATGATGTATTAGATCGTTATGCGGTGGGTTCTGAAATCCGTTATTTTGAACCATCTTATAATATGTTTAACCTAATTGATTATGATATTTTCTATAAAGAGTTGAATGTGTTTTTGCTAAACAATAACTGGGTGTTTTCAGATGCCAGCACTTTTTTTGCCAACATTGATTTTAGGAAATCACCTTATTTAACAACATATAATTCAATTATTAATCAACCTGTGCAGACGGTGGAAGAATTAAGTAATCTTTTTGTATTGGATGAAATTTACCAGCTCACACTGGATAGAACCGCTGAAGTTAAAACTTTATCAGTCGGGGGTTCTCAACCGTTGAAAAACTTTCTTAAAGGTTATGGAGCATATCAACTAAGTGCAGATGTAACCGTTACAAACACGGGTTCTATGCCTGCATCAGGGGGAGTAGAAAAAATTGAAGGGACGGGAAATGAATATTTTCTTGGTGCTCAATTAATCGGGAATGGTATATTTTCCCGGGCTGATGTTACTATCCTTTCATTGCGGAGAGGGGTGGCACAACGCTATAAAGATTTTACATTCAGTTTAAATAATCGTTTTCCATTAAGCGGGCGCACATGGCGGATTAATCCAATCATACAATACAATAGAAGGGAAAGTTCGATTAACTCAGATGTGCGTGATACAACACGTTTATCTTTAAAGGTAGAGTATAAACCATCACGTACGATGCAGCTTGAATCTCGTGTTGGCATTGAAAATAGTCATGAAAAAGTTCTTGATCAGGCTATTTCAAGTGAAACTTTTTTCTTTTATGCCGGCTATCGTTGGGACTTTAAGCTTTAATATATTCTTGATTCCCCGCTGCTTGTAACGAAGTTATTAATCGTTGCATTAATGTTTTCACTATAGCTCCTCTCGGGGGGGGGGGGAGGGGATACAACACATAATCTGGTTCCCACGTAGAGCGTGGGAACCAGATTAATCAATCGGAATCAATCGAGTCTGACCCGTTGATTAGTTGATTATATCAGCACCGAATGCGTTAACCCACCTACTTTAGTAGGTGGTAGTTTAGTTATAGCTTTTCTATTTTAGACAGTTGTTCTTTTAACTGCAGTACGGAAGCAGAGACATCTTTTAGTTTTGTTCGTTCTTTCTCAACCACCTCTTCTGGTGCTTTTGAAATAAATTTTTTATTGTTTAGCTTACCTTCAGTACGGACGATGTCTTTTTCTAACCGATCAATTTCTTTGCCGAGTCGTGCCAGTTCAGCATCTTTGTCGATGAGTCCTGCCATCGGGATTAATACTTTCATTTCACCAACAAGTGCAGTGGCAGATTCGGGCGCTTCCTCGTTAGTGTCCAGCCATTGAATGGTCTCAATGCGAGCAAATTTTTTCAGGTAAGTATCATTGGCTCTGAGCAATTTCTGATCGCTGTCGCTGCCATTTTGTAATAACACGGGCAGTGGTTTCCCTGGCTTGATGTCCATGCTGCTGCGGATTTTTCTTACGCCGAGGACGAAAGTTTTTAGCCATTCGATTTCGATTAGTGATTGTGGATCGATCAATGTCTCATCGGTTTCAGGATAGGGCTGCAACATAATAGTTTCAGTATTGGGACGGTTGTTTTTATTAATCCCGGCCAGTGGCGCAACCCGTTGCCAGATTTCTTCAGTGATATAAGGCATGATCGGATGAGCCAGGCGCAGCAGGGTTTCCAGTACCTGAATCAAGGTGCGTCGGGTGCCGCGTTTAGCCGCTTCGCTGCTGTCTTCATTCATGAGTACGGACTTGGTGAGTTCCAGATACCAGTCACAGTACTCATTCCAGGTAAATTCATACAGTGCCTGGGCCACATGATCGAAACGGTAGTGTTCGATGGCCTCGTGGATGTTGCGAGTGGTTTCCTGCAGGCGGGATAGAATCCAGCGATCGGCAGCGGAAAGTTCGACTTCATCACCTTTCACGCCGCAGTTGTGATCTTCGGTGTTCATTAATACATAGCGTGCGGCATTCCAGAGCTTATTGCAGAAGTTACGGTAACCTTCAAGCCTGTCCATCGAGAGCATAATGTCTCTGCCGGTGGAAGCCATTGCCGCAAAGGTAAAACGCAGGGCATCGGTGCCAAAGGCGGAAATACCCTTGGGGAAGTTTTTGCGGGTAATTTTTTCGATGCGTTCGGCCAGATGCGGCTGCATCATGCCGCTGGTGCGTTTTTGCACCAGCGCTTCGAGTTCGATGCCGTCGATGATGTCGATGGGATCAAGTACGTTGCCCTTGGATTTGGACATCTTTTGGCCTTCGGCGTCACGTACCAGTCCGTGAATATAAATTTCATGGAAGGGGACTTTATCCATAAATTTCAGTCCCATCATGATCATTCTTGCGACCCAGAAAAAAATAATATCAAAGCCGGTGACCAGTACACTGGTGGGATAAAAGGTATCCAGGGCTTCGGTTTTTTCCGGCCAGCCTAAAGTAGAAAACGGCCAGAGTGCAGAGGAGAACCAGGTATCGAGTACGTCTTCATCCTGGCGTAGTACAACGTCATCTTTGAGACCATGTTGCTCACGAATTTGTGCTTCGCTATTACCGACATAGATATTATCCAGCTCGTCATACCAGGCCGGGATGCGATGTCCCCACCAGATCTGTCGACTGATGCACCAGTCCTCGATATTGCGCATCCATTCGTAATAGGTGTTTTTCCAGTTATCGGGCACGAAGCGTATGTCACCTTTTTCGATGGCTTCAATTGCCGGTTTTGCCAAGGGAGCAACTTTCACATACCACTGATCGGTAAGGTAGGGTTCGATCACGCTGCCGGAACGATCCCCTCGGGGTACCATGAGTTTATGCTCGTCGATCTTATCCAGTAAGTCGGCGGCTTCCAGATCCGCAATGATCTGCTTACGTGCGGCGAAGCGATCCAGTCCAATATAGACTTCGGGTAGCAAGCTGCCTTCGTCGTCTTCATTGCGGCGTATTGCCGCCTCATCGGTGAAGATATTAATCAGTCCACCGTGGGGCAGGTTTTGAATCGCAATATGATCACGGTGGCGCTGCCAGACCGCGTAGTCATTAAAATCATGGGCGGGGGTAATTTTGACACAGCCGGTGCCGAACTCAGGATCCACATAGTCATCGGCAATGATGGGAATGCGTCGGCCACACAGGGGTAGCTCGACAGATTCGCCTAATAGATGTTTATAGCGATCATCACCGGGATGTACGGCAATGGCCGCATCACCGAGCATGGTTTCCGGACGGGTGGTGGCGACGATAACATGACCGGTGCCATTGGACAGGGGATAGCGCATGTGCCAGAGGTGGCCGTTTTCTTCGGTGGAAAGGACTTCCAGATCCGAGACCGCCGTGTGCAACTCGGTGTCCCAGTTAACCAGTCGCTTGCCGCGATAGATCAGGCCTTCCTGATATAGCTCGATGAATACTTTGTTGACGGCCTTTGACAGGCCTTCGTCCATGGTAAAGCGTTCACGGCTCCAGTCCGGTGAGGTTCCCATGCGCCGTAGTTGCTGGGTGATGGTGCCGCCAGATTCTTTTTTCCATTTCCATGTTTTTTCGATGAAGGCTTCACGACCGAGATCGTGGCGGGTTTTGCCCTCGGCCTCGAGCTGGCGTTCGACCACCATTTGGGTGGCGATACCGGCATGATCGGTACCCGGTTGCCAGAGGGTATTGTCGCCTTTCATGCGGTGATAGCGGATCAGGGCATCCATGATGGTGTCCTGAAAGGCATGTCCCATGTGCAGGCTGCCGGTGACATTGGGCGGCGGAATCATGATGCAATAGGCCGGCTTGCCATCTTCCGGCTTTTGCTGAGGCGCAAAATACTGATTGTTTTCCCAGGTCTCGTACCAACGTTGTTCGATGGCTTTAGGATTGTATGTTTTTTCCACGGTTTTGCTTGTGCCTGTGATTGGATTTTGAAAGTTAGGCATTATACCCAGATCATGGCTTTTCCGTAAGTCGCCAGGCAGCAGAAAGCTGCGTCTGCCGGGTCGCCATGCTAGTATGGCTAGCTTTAAATTGTCCCGGATTTTCCCGCATGGTATTAAGCGAACGCCACCTTTGGATCACCCTGTTTGTCACCCTGATGCTGCGCTTGCTTTTAGCCGGACTGGTGCCGATGACCGGTGATGAAGTTTATTTTATCGAATGGGGGCGGCATCTAGATTACGGTTATTATGATCACACGCCAATGGTGGGTTGGTTTCTGGCGGTGATGCTTTATTTTGGTGATGCACCGGTGTGGCTGCGCCTGCCGCAGATCCTGATAGTCACTTTTATAGGCTGGGCGATTTACCGACTGCTGCGTGATACACGGCCAGAGTCGGCGATAATGGCAGCGATTCTATTTTTGATTGCGCCGATCAATATTCTGGGCATGTTGATCACGACCGATACACCGCTGCTGTTCTGGTCATTTTTATCGGCACTGTGTTTCTACCGGGCGCAGGATAGTGATGCACCGGGCTGGTATTTGCTTGCAGGTTTAATGCTGGGGCTGGCGTTTTTCTCCAAATTTTTTGCCGGTCTGCTGGGCATTGCCTATGTGGTTTACACGTTAATCTATGTCCGCCGAGGCTGGCGACCCTGGACGGGGATTAGCTTGATCCTTCTTGGTACTTTACCCTTCATTGCCCTTAACTTGCTCTGGAACTACAACAACTGCTGGGATAATTATCTCTTTAATTTAATCAACCGCACCGAGGGCAATAGTTTCTCGTTTAAATTAACCGGTAAATATCTGCTCACCCTGATTTATCTGCTCAGTCCTGCGGTGGTTTATTACTACATAAAAGAGTGGGCTAGTGTGCGGAAAAAAATAGGTAAAGGGGTTTTCATCGGCCTGTTTATGATTCCTTTTGCGCTGTTTTTATTGCTGTCGTTCTGGGTTTCAATCGGTCTGCACTGGCTATTGAGTTTCTATCCCTTTATTTTCATTGGCATGGCCCAGATTTTTTCGACTACGGCTTTGCGCCGAAGCTTTTATTTCATGCTGCCCTATACACTGGTACATCTGCTAGTGTTGACGGTAATGCTGGTCATCGGCCCGGATTTGTTTCGGGATAATGAGAATACCTATAAAGATCTGGTTTACGGATTTTACAGTGATGATATTGTTGAAGGCTTAAACCGCTATCGTGGAGATTATATTCTGGCAACCGACAGTTACACGGAATCAGCGGTACTGTCTTATCGTAGTGGTGTGCATGTGCCCGTGCTGGGTATCGGATCTCACCATGCGCGACAGGATGACATCATCACCGACTTTCGCAAACTGGATGGCAAAAATATTGTTCTGATCAGCTATTCAGCCGAGCTGGATCAGCATCGCGCCTACTTTGATTCACTGGAAATTCATTCCCTGCCCATTGCCGACACGAAGTTTCATTATTTCCTGGGTTGGGGCTTTCAGTATGAGAATTATCGCCGTGAGGTTATTGAGTCGATTTTGTCGCGCTATTATCAGATCCCGGATTATTTGCCGGTGGGACGGTGTGAGATGTTCGACAAGTATGGAAAGCCATCTGTCGATTAAGCTGCCCGGCTTGACTAGAATGATAGTTCTAATTTAGCATGTGCTCATGTCCGGACCATCGCCTACTATTACATCCGCTTCATCGACTATGTCGGAGCGTCGTATTCATGTACGTGAAATCGTACTGGATTCGGCCTTATATCTGTTTGCACTGAATGGTTACTTTAATACCTCAATTCCCGGCATCGTCAGTCATTCCGGGGTGAGCACCGGTTCCATTTATCATCATTTTTCCGATAAGGAAGAGATTGCCCGCGCGCTGTATGAACGGCATGTGGCGCAGATGGATATATTAATTAACCACATTGAAATACAGCATCAACAGGCTGAATTACGCTGTCGGGAAATTATTCTTGCCCTGTTTGAGTTAACCGAAAAAGAACCGATGGTGATGGCCTATATGCTGCACACCCGGCATCAGGAAATTATGCCCGATATTGTGCCGGTGTGTTCTTCACGTCCGTTCCAGCGTATGCGTGAAGTGGTACAAAAAGGCATCGATGAAGGTGAAATCCGGCAGATGGATAGCATGGTTGCCGCTGTTTGCATATTTGGCGGGGCTTTGAAGTTTATTCAGTTCCAGCTTGATGGGATTCTGGAAAAATCATTAGCGGAGTATTTTGACGAGTTGTGGAACAATTCATGGGCATCGGTTAAAACCAATACAGATAAAAATATTGAAAACATCAGGCTGGAGAATTAATGGAATTTTTTGCAACCCTGAAGCTGGTGGCAACGGAAGAGGAGCTGCAACAGCAATTGCAAGTTGAAACCGTAACGCATTTTTGTGCTTCTATTTATGAAGTGATGAGTTACCAAAAAGATACGGCTGAAGTTAGTATGGTCTGGGGCCTGTTCAATGTCCGGCGTGAATGCATTCGTGGTGGTGTACGTTTTACTCTGCCCAATTGTCTGAATGGTGTGGCCTGGACGATAACCATTAGCCCGGATGAGGAACGCGACGAGGTGATGGTGCATTGCACGATTAACCGCAAAGAACAGGATGCTGATTTTGTCGAGTCACTGGAAGATTTTGTTGCCGACTGGGTTGCGGGGCTGAAGCAGCATTTCCCCTTAAAAATAGACGTGAATGAATCACACCGTGCAAAACATGCCTGATTTACGTTTGATTATTTTATTGTATTTTTTTTGCGGGCTGCTTGTTGCCGGAGTCAGCAAAACAATAAATAAAGAAACGGGTTTGCTTGGCTGGAAATTGACGCAGGGAAATCTGCAACTGGAGTTAATTCAACGTCTGCCTGATCAAACCCGGGCTTTTCTTCTAGGACGAGGGTTCCCTCGTGATATATCCGATAAGCTGGCACATTCCTGTATTTTTCAAACCATTTTACGCAACACTGATAAAACCAATAACGCTGACTCCAGTGCATTGACGGTTAGTTTAAAAGACTGGCAGATCAATCAGGCTGGCGTGACTCAATCCCTTAAGTTAAAAGAACGCTGGGATCAAAGCTGGGAGGGGAACAGCGTCAGTCCCTCGGCGCGACTGGCTTTTCGTTGGGCAATGTTTCCTACCACGCAAACATTTTTGCCTGGTGATTATAACTGGGGCATGATCAGTTTTGGTCCGCCACCGGGAATGCAGTTTGATCTGCAAATCATCTGGACTGAAGATGATAAAAAATATAGCACCGAGATTAAAAAGTTAAACTGTGCTGATGATCGATAATTTATCTCCCTCTCCCCACTGGAGAGGGAGAGTCGGCGGGCTAAATAAACATTCCAAATGCCAGCTCACTTGTGATTTTTCACGTTCGTGGTGAGCTTGTCGAACCATGAACGTGGAAATACTATAAATAGACTATTTAATCACTGAGGGTTTAATACCCCGTCCGCTTGCGGCGGGGTAGTTTATTCTGTTTGTCCTTCGACAAGCTCAGGACGAACGGTTGTTCCAAAACTGTACTGGTATTTGGAATGCTTATTTAGTTTATTTTTGAAAGGATAAAACCACAATGAATGCAGCGGTAAAATTGTTAGTAATAAAGTTTGGCCTGTTTATTTTTATAAGCCAGTTCGCGTTAACACTTCATGCCGAACAATCATTGACACCACTGACAGATAAAAAACACGCCCCTGAGCTGGTATTGCTGGACATGGACGGGGTAAAACATGATCTTCGTGCCTATCGAGGTAAACCGGTAATCATAAATTTTTGGGCTACCTGGTGCCCACCCTGTCGTCGCGAGTTGCCATCCATGAATCGTGCATGGAAAAAAATAAAAGATGAAGGCATCGTTATGCTTGCAGTGGATGTTGGTGAAGATGAAGATACTATTTTTACTTTTATGGCGGATTATCCGATCGACTTTACGGTTCTATTGGACAGTCGTGGTGAGGTTTCCGCAAAATGGCCAGTTGTTGGTCTACCAACCACCTTTGTGCTGGATAAGGAAGGTAGACTGGTATACCGCGCCATCGGCGGGCGGGAATGGGATGAGGACAGCTTGCTGGATAAAGTAAGGGCTTTAAAATAAAGATCCATTCATTTCCTGGTTTGCTTTATAATTCATATTTCTAATTTGCTGGAAGCATTGTTATGAAATTATTTTCATTGAACATTTTTCGTTTACTTGTATTGTTGCTAGTGCTGGCGACTCAATCAGTTCAGGCAGCATCAGATAAACCCCTGAAGATAGTCAGTAGTGCCTGGCCACCTTACGTTGAAAAAGAGGCCCCTGGCAAAGGGGCCGCGATGGATCTGGTTAGCCGGATTCTGAAACGTGCAGGTTATGAAACCGAGGTATCGATTGAATCCTGGCCACGGTCTTTGCAGGGTTCAAAAATTGGTATTTATGATGTTGTTGCTACTGCCTGGTATACCGAAGAAAGGAATCGGGAACTTCAGTTTAGCGATCCTTATTATGAAAATGTGATTCGTTTTTTGAAACGCAAGAAAGATCCTCTGCGTTTTCGTAGCTATGATGATCTGCGTAATTTAATTGTAGGCGTGGCGACAGGTTACGCCTATGGCGAGGAGTTTGAACGGGCTCAGGGATTTTTAAAAATTGCCAAAAATCATGTGATTCAAAACTTATTGCTGCTGCAGCAGGGGCGGATTGATTTAACCCTGGGCGATGAATGGGTGTTACGCCACCAGCTTACGCAGTATTTCCCCAGTGCGGTTGATGAGTTTGAGTTTATGGGTCAACCGGTGGCTCGACGGGGATTGCATATTGCAGTGAGTCGGACACGCCCCGATCACAAAGAAATCATTGCGGCTTTCAATAAGTCGCTAGCGGCAATGAAGGCTGATGGAAGTATGGAAAAATTATTGAATAAGTATCGTGCCGAGCTGGTACATCTGGGTACGGTGCTGCATAAGCCTTAGGTGTAGGTATGATTAATATCTGCTTCCCACGTAGGAGCATACAAACCAGATAATTGTTAAGGGGGCAACATCTTTTTGCACCCGCGCATTTTTGTGTTGAAAATATTGTATCTATTTTTCTTCCCTTTGCGCCAGTTTTTTCTCAAGCTCGCTGATACGTTTACTCATCTCATCCAGTTGTTTAAAACGCACAGCATTTTTCATCCATTTCTTCATCGGCTCTAACGGTGTGCCTGAGCCATAGATACCCGCTTCATCAATAGATTGGCGGACTCCGGCACGGCCAGTGAGAATGACATTGTCGGCAATATCCAGATGACCGGCAATGGAGACGGCACCGCCAAACATACAGTGCCTGCCGATGGTGGTGCTGCCTGAAATACCAGACTGGGCGGCCATTACCATATCCGCACCAATGTGTACGTTGTGGGCAATTTGAATCAGGTTGTCGAGGCGTACTCCATTTTCAATCACGGTATCTTTGATGGCTCCACGATCGATGGTGGTATTGGAGCCTATTTCAACATCATCACCAATGATGACCCGCCCCAGTTGCGGAATCTTCAGCCACTTGCCATTATCATTGGCCTGACCAAATCCATCACTGCCAATGACCACACCGGGGTGTATCAGATTGCGTTCACCGAGCTGACAGTCGTAAGTAATGGTGACGCTGGCGACCAGGGTAGTTTCTTTGCCGATGCGTACATTTTTTCCGATAACACAGTTAGGGCCAATTTGCGCATCTGCTTTGATCACGGCATTTGCTTCAACCACGGTGCCGGGGCCTACCCAGGCGGTAATATCGATAGTCGCGTTATCATCCACAATCGCCTCAGGATGAATGCCGGGAATATGGAAGCGTTGCGGATAGAGTAGTGTGGCTGCGCGTGCATAAGCCGCATAAGGGTTGTCTACGATAATGGCGCTAACCGGACAGTGTTCTGCGGCGGCCTCGGTGAGCAGCACGGCACTGGCCTGGGTAGTTTTTAATTGCGCCTGCAGTCGTTTGTCGGAAAGAAAACTGATTTCACCCGGCTGGGCATCGGCAAGGGAGTTGATAGCGGTAATCATCTGGCTGTCATCGCCAATGACGCGGGCATTTAGATGTTTGACAATTTGAGCAATGCTATAGGATGTGGCTTTTATTGAGGGTTGAAAACTATCCGCCATTTTAAGGTTCCTGATTGATTTAAGGTGCAGGGCTATAGCTTTTTAATATATCGGTTTTCTACAGATAAAAAAAGGGAGCGGTTTAATTCGCTCCCTTTATTAATGGCCTGTTTTTTTAACTGCAGCCTTTAGGACGAGGCAGACCGGCAACTTTGTTTGCACATTTAATCAGCCCAGTGGGGAACAGTGAATAAATATATTTCTGGCTGCTTTGATCCTTGCCATATTTTTCTTTCATCAGTTTGGAAAAATTACGTGGCTCGCAGACCGCACCATTATCGGTGAAATACTCACGAGCCATATTGATGATGTTCCAGTGTTCTTCAGTTAGTTCAGCAATATTTTCACTTTTGCTGACTTCATGGGCCAACTCTTTGCTCCATTCATCCAGATTTTCCAGCCAGCCCGCTTCGCTTAACTGGATTGTTTTACCATTAACCATCGCTTCCATAACAACCACCTCATTGTTTCAATATGTTTTTGTCTAAAGTTGACTGATTTTATCAGGTACTAGCGAAAATTGCCATACTCACAGGAAGTTACTCAGTAAAAGAGCCGGGCTATTCTTTTTATTATTACTTAACTAACTGTAATAAAACAATATTTACTTTGTGTAATTTTGTTTTTTCTGGTTGTAGGCGAGGCTCAGCCGGTCGATTTTTTCCTGATCATATTCACGTAGACCACTCAAAATCATGTTTTTCTGACCCCTGCCAACAATTTCCCCCGCTGATTTGAGCTGAAAATTCAGTTGTACCTGTCCGCGCTTGCCATTTACTTCAAGCTGGCTGCTGGAAAGCTCGAGCTCAGGGGCACTGAAATCCAGACGTTCTAGATTAATGTTCATGCTCTGATAGATGATCATCGGGCGCTCCGGGTTGATCATCACTCGCTGTTCTTTCATCAGTGGCACCAGAATATGCGGAAAAGTCTGGCCGGAGAATTCAACATAGCGCTGGCTTAGATCGGCAGTAAGTGTCTGATTAGTGGTTTTTTCACCCTCACATTTTACTCCCAGGCATTCTTTGCCCTTCTCATCGATAATAGAAAGGGCACCGGGATAGGACTCGACAAAATCCAGCTGCATGCCTTCTCCCACCATCCCGGAAAAGGTGAATTCCATCTGCTGACAAAGGCCATAGCGTGCGAGTATTAAGGCAAAAATCAGATCACCGGGAACACAGAATCGCTTGGAGTCCGGATCATGGAGCGGATTGAAATCTCCTGCCAGGGATTTGGCAAAATCACTGGCCTGTTCGCGGGAAAAATATATTTTGTTATTTTCAGTTGAATAAAAATTATCCAGTTGCATCATAATCTATCTTTTTGTTGTGGTTTTATCTGAATCAGGAAACCATCAAATTTTATCATAAACATTTGCTGTCGTAGTCAGATTTTGTTTTCTGTGTAATTTAGCGCTGATTCGATGACTGTGGGTAGTTTGGCTGATGTCGGCTTTTTTTGCGGAAAATAGCCACCATAATCAACAAAATCGTTGAAATAGGTTGAATTTGGCGTTGATAAGCATCCGCGCATGCTTCAAAATTGCGCCCCATCACTCGGAGTGGGTTCAACACCTGCTGATTGGGAAATTATTTTTTGCTTTTGTTTAATCTATTTTAGGAGAAAGTCTGTGAAGTTGATTTTATTAGGTGCACCTGGTGCGGGTAAAGGTACGGTAGCTAAATTACTGACGGCAGTTGATGGTTCAGTACAAATTTCTACCGGTGATATTCTGCGTGGTGCGGTGCAGGCCGGAACTGAGCTGGGCAAGAAAGCGGATGCCTTTATGAAAGCTGGTGATCTGGTGCCTGACGAATTAATCATGGGCATCATGGGCGATCGTCTGCAGGAATCTGACTGTGAAAAAGGTTTTTTGCTGGATGGCTTCCCGCGCACCATTCCTCAGGCTGAAGCCCTGAAAGAAATGCTGGTTAAACTGGACATCAAGCTGGATATGGCGGTGAGCCTCGATGTGCCTCGTGATGTAATTCTGGATCGCTTGACCACACGTCGCACTTGCTCCAACTCTGATTGCCAGGCTATTTATAACATTAAGAGTAACCCCACTAAAGTTGAAGGTAAATGTGACAAATGCGGCAGCCCGGTGATTCAGCGTGATGATGAAACTGAAGAAGCTATCAGCAAGCGTCTGGAAACCTACACTGAAAAAACTGCACCGCTGGTATCTTTCTATGAAAAAGAAGGTCAGCTGATGTCAGTCAACGCAACCTCCAGTGATGTTGTTGTGGCTGCGATTAAGGAAAAAGTGGGTCTTTAATTTAAAGCCCACATTTTTTCTGAAAAACCCCGCACTGCTATGCGGGTTTTTTTTGTTCAGAACAAGGTATTGTTAGCTAATTCACAGTTTGAAAATTTAGATCTGAACGGTTTCACGCTTCAACCCAAAGCATCTGTCATATTGTGATATTGCAAGTAATATTAAAGTCATATTTCTTCTCTACACTCTCTGCCCAGGTTGAGGGATACAATCATGAATACAAATATGAAATTTTATCACTATGGTTTTTCTATTGTAGCGGCTTTGCTGTTAGTCGCGTGTGGTGGTGGCGGTGAGAATATCAATGGGCAGGGCAGCTCATTGGCCGTCACTACACCATTGTCTCCGGTTGCAGTGCTGACGGCTGAATCAGGTTCAGGCGGTTCAGGTTCAGCACAGTCAACCATCTCGGTTGGGACGGGTGCTGCTCTGGTTGCCAGCATTTCAGCAACACCGAGCAGTGGTCAGGCTTCATTGTCGGTGAACTTCAGTGCTGTAAATGAAAGAGGCTCCAGCATTGTTGGTTATAACTGGGACTTTGGTGATGGCAATACCGCATCGGGTCAGAATGTCACGCATAATTACGATATCCCGAATACCTACTCGGCCACACTGACGCTGACTGCTGCGAATGGTGAAATTGATACCGCAACGCGTCAAATTTATGTTTTTGGTAGCTCAGTCGATAATTCTCAGGCCGTTGTCCCTACTTCGATTAAATTTTATGATGACTTCAACTATGTTGTAAATCGCACAGGTGATACGCTGGATGCGATTCGGGCACATGGTTGGGGTGGCGGTAAAGCTGAAAACTTCGGCAATCGGGGTAAAGGTTACATTTATACCACCACCCAAATTCCCGGTTACAACGGCAGTTTCCCTGGCCGTAATTCAACCCGTGTTTTAGCGCTCGAAGGACGACCTTCTACCTTTGGCGTGCAAACCGATTTCTATCTGCATTATGGAAGCCCTGATCCTGAAACACTGCCCGGCAATGTCTGGATTCAGTACTGGATTTATATTAATGACTACGATGATCCTACCGATCAAAACGATCAGATGAGCCACTTTGAAAATAATGGCAAATTTATTTATCCCACCAAAGATGGTTATCCCTCAAATTCAGGTAACTGGCTTTTAGGTATGAGTCGAAACAGCAAGGCCCCTTTAAATGATATGCTTGCCTATCGAAATGCCAGTCCTTATTTTCACCTGGCTGATTTGCAAGATATTGAATACCGTTATCCTGATGGCGCAAGCAACTGGAAAGTGGGACCGACCGATATCAGTGAGCGAGTAAGAGAAAACCGTTGGACACTGGTGAAGTTACACATCGATACTTCAACCAGCTCCGGTTCTTTTGAACAATGGATTAAACCCATGGGCGGTAGCTGGTTTAAGACCACTGAATTAATTGATGGTGTGACTCCCGGATTCAGCTGGCAGATCCCGGCGAGTAACATTGGCGGTCACCGTGCTTTCCGCATGCCCACAACACATAATCCCTGTCGCCCGGATAGTAGCCTGTCCTGTGACTTCTGGATTTATTTGGATGATTTCTCAATCGCAACATCTGAGGATACCCTGCCAGTTTATCCTTACTAAATTAGCCCTTAATGACACCTGCATAGTGCCAGGTTTGCGGGTGATTAAAAAATAATGGATGTTATTTGAAACCGGTAACAGCCATAAAATGCTAAGGTACAAGTGGGCTGAGAAAAGACTAAAGGTTATTATTAATCGTTGCCTAAGTATTCGCATATATTTTATTCCCTCATCCCAATATTTTCCCTCGG
>CAZNRP010000026.1:0-31643 GCA_964575555.1 uncultured Thiohalophilus sp.
CTGTTTCTATTGCCGGAGTAGCTCAGTTGGTAGAGCACCGCATTCGTAATGCGTAGGTCGGAGGTTCAAATCCTCTCTTCGGCACCAAATACATAAGTTGCTAGTGGCGAGGGACGAGGTAAACTAACGCTAAGTTTGAGTCCTGTTTTTTTGTTGTGATTATAAACAGTCGGGCAAAATTTCTTGAGTAATAACAACCTTTATATTGCAGACACTATTGAGGCGGCGGCGATAGCGGCGGCGGAATACTGGCTGCACTGCGCGAGTAGCGCAATTCGTGAACGGGGCATATTCCATGTTGCCTTCTCAGGTGGTTCCACCCCTAAATATCTGCACCGTGTTTTACTCAAGGATGAATACCGGAAAAAAATCGACTGGTCACGCGTACATGCCTGGTTCGGGGATGAGCGTATGGTGGCCTGCGATCATACAGATAGCAATTACCGCATGGTCAGAGAAACGCTACTGGATCATGTTGATATTCCCGCTGCGAACATTCATCCCATTGTTGATGATAAAGTATTGAGTTCGACTGAACTGGCTCAATCTACCCGGCTACTTGCAGACAATTATGCCCGGCAGCTGGACGCTGTTTTGCCGCATGATAGTGATGGCCGGATTAAATTTGATCTTGTTATGCTGGGCATGGGTGCGGATGGTCACACGGCTTCATTATTTCCAGACACTACGATTCTTGATGAAGACACTCGCACGGTTGCCGAAGTCTATGTTGAAAAATTAAAGGCCTGGCGGGTGAGTTTGACCTTTCCGGTTATCGAACAGGCGCATCAACGTTTATTGCTGGTGTGCGGGGAAGATAAGGCCGATGTTCTGGCAAAAATTTTCTCGCAAACGGATAAGCATGACTACCCGGTTAAGGGCTTTGCCAGTCGGATTCCGAGCCAGTGGTTTCTAGATAAGCCGGCAGCCGGCAAACTGGAAAGCGCATAATCATGTCGGTATTGGCGGCTGACATTGGCGGCACCCATACACGTCTATGTCTGGCAGAAAAACAGGCAAAGCAGGTTCATCTTATTTATGAACAGGTTTATGCCAGTCAGCAGTATCCTGATTTTATTTCCATTGTTAAATCTTTTCTGAGTGATACTAATTTACCGCGTCCCGATGCGGCCTGTTTTGCAGTGGCGGGGCCAGTGCGCGCGCAACAGGCACAGGTGACAAACTTGCCCTGGCAGCTGGATGCCGTGCAGTTAAAAAAAGAATTAGCGATTACGACATTGAGTCTGATAAATGATTTTCAGGCAGTGGGTTATGGCTTGGAAATGCTTAATGATGATCAGCTTGTAAGTTTACAGCCTGGTCAACCGGAGAAGCTGGGCAGGCGGGCATTGATCGGAGCTGGTACCGGTCTTGGAATCAGCAGTCTGGTTTATCAAAAGCATGCTTATGTGCCTTATCCCAGTGAGGGGGGACATACAGGTTTTGCACCGGCGAATGACGTGCAGGGAAGATTGTTACATTATTTACAGGCCTCACTGGACTATGTTGGCTATGAACATATTCTCTCTGGTTCGGGTTTGCAGCGTCTGTATCAATTTTTTCTTGATGAAAATGGAACCGACTCTGAGTTTACGAAGGATATTTTTCAGGCGCTAGATCCGGCGGTTGAAATTACCCGTCATGCAAAAGATAAAGATGATCTACTTGCCGTACAGACGCTGGATTGTTTTATCCAGATCTATGGTGCACAGGCTGGCAATGTGGCTTTAAATTATTTGCCGACAGGCGGACTTTATATTGCCGGTGGGATTGCGCCTAAAATTATTAAATTGTTAAATTCAGAACGTTTTATTACCGCCTTCCATCATAAAGGGGTGATGACAGAATTAATGCAAGGCTTTCCAATTAAAGTGATCATGGAAGAAAAAGTGGGCTTGCTGGGAGCGGCAACCTTTGCCTGCAGAGAATAAATGTAGGTTGGTGCTAAGCAAAGCGAAGCCCAACAGGGAGGGGGGTATTGTTGGGCTTCGCCATAAAAATCATGGCTCAGCACCAACCTACAGCTTGGCGCTTTCTAAAAAAATTTAACTGAAGCTACTCGTTGAGTGAGTTTCTCCAAAAATGATCTTCACGGTCAAATAATTTTTGCACGCCCTCTGGTCCCCAGCTTCCTGCTGGATAGGTGTGGATGAAATCACGTTCGCTGTCCCAGACTTTTAAAATAGGATCGACGGCTTCCCAGGCATAGTGAACTTCGTCGTAGCGCAAAAACAGGGAACTGTCATTTTCGATAACATCCAGTAGCAGGGCCTCATAGGCATCCAGTTGCAGGGAAGTCATGGAACAGTAACTGGCATCCAGCTGGGTGGTCTGCGCCAGCATTTCCAGGCCGGGTTGTTTCACCTGCATTTCAATACGCATGCATTCCTGTGGCTGGATACCGAGAATGATCCAGTTGGGTTTAATCTGTTCTATATTCGTCTGGCGAAATAGCTGTTGCGGCGGGTGTTTGAAACGAATGCTAATCAATGAACTGTTTTTTGCCAGACGTTTGCCGGTGCGTAAATAAAAAGGTACGCCGCGCCAGCGCCAGTTATCAATATACAGTTTCATGGCTGCATAGGTTTCGGTGCTGCTATTTTGTTGAATGCCTTCTTCGTCCAGATAACCGGGTACTTTTTCGCCGTTGATTTCACCCTGCACATATTGAGCACGAAAGGCATGGGCATTGACGGCGCGGCGTGAAATTGGACGTAGAGATTTAAGGACTTTGACCTTCTCGTCACGTAAAGACTCGGCATCCATGTTGGGAGGAGGTTCCATCGCTACCAGCGTCAGCATTTGTAGCAGATGACTTTGCAGCATATCACGTAGTGCACCTACGCCATCGTAATAACCTGCGCGGCCGCCGATGCCTAAATCTTCCGAATGAGTGATTTGTACGTGGTCAATATAATTTCGATTCCATAAGGGTTCCAGCATGAGGTTGGCGAAGCGGAACACCAGTACATTTTGCACCATGCTTTTGCCGAGGTAATGATCGATTCGAAACAACTGAGATTCTTTAAAATGCTGGTGCAGGCTTTTATTGAGGCGAGTGGCACCTTCGACATCGTGACCAAAGGGTTTTTCAATGACCACCCGTCGCCAGCCATTGTCTTCATGATTAAGACCAGCGGCGGCCATGGCCTGACTGACCGGCACATAAAAACTGGGTGGGATGGCCATGTAGAAAATGAGATTCTTCGGGAAGGCAGGATTACTGTCCAGTTCCTTTGCCAGTTTTTTCAGACTTTCCGGATCACTCATATCACCACTGAACATGTGTATGCGCTGGTGCAGTCGTTCGAGGGCTTCTTTATTGATTCCACCACGAGCTTTGCTGGCGAGAATTTTATCCATAGGTTTACGCCACTCGTCACCATTCCACTGCTGCCGACTGAAACCAACAATGGCACTGCCCTCCGGTATGCGCCCGACTTCCTCCAGGTGATAAATAGCCGGTAATAATTTGTTGCGGGCAAGGTTGCCCGTCGCGCCAAAAATAATAAAGGTGCAGGCTTCCGTCATTGCTTTATTCCTTGTTTTTAAAACCGTGACCGCCAAAGGCGTTACGCATCATGGCCAACATTTTATTACCATAGCCGTCCGGGTTCTGACTGGCAAAGCGCATGAGTAAGGCCATGGTCATGACCGGGGTTGGGGTGCCCTGAGCGATGCCTTCTTCGGCGGTCCAACGACCTTCACCAGAGTCGGCCACATAGGCTGAGATATTTTCCAGCTTTTGATCTTCGCGCAGAAATTCAGCACTGAGATCCAGTAGCCAGCTACGCACGACCGAGCCATGCCGCCAAATTTCAGCCACTTCAGCCAGATCAATGTTAAATTCCTGTTTGCCCTGTAACAGTGAAAATCCTTCTGCCATCGCCTGCATCATGCCGTATTCGATTCCATTGTGAATCATCTTGGTAAAATGGCCTGAACCGGCTGGACCAACATGGGTCCAGCCTTTGTCAGTCGCGGGAGCTAGAATTTTTAGTACAGGTTCGATGGGTTTGACATGGGCATCATCGCCGCCCACCATCATGCAATAGCCATTATCGAGTCCCCAAACTCCACCGGACGTGCCAGCATCAACAAAGCCAATGCCTTTTTCGGCCAGCTGCTGTGCGCGACGTTGACTGTCATGGTAGTTGGCATTGCCACCGTCGATGAGAATATCGCCACTGGAAAGTATATTGCTCAATGATTCTATATTTGATTCCGTGATCTCTCCGCTGGGCAGCATTAACCAGACTATGCGTGGGGAGGGAAGTTGGATGATGGCTTTTTCCAACGAGGTTGCGGGAAGCAGTCCTTCTTCTTTTTCCAGTTGTGTGACGATATCGGGAGAGCGATTATAACCGACGACTTCAATGCCGCCACGACAAAGTCGCCGTGCCATATTGGCACCCATTTTTCCAAGTCCAATTAGTGCAATGCGCATATTTTCATCCTGAGTTTGAATATGTCTAAATTGAAAATAATTATATCGGCTCTATCCAGCTAAACATTAAGTTTAGGGTAGCAGATATGTCATGTTTGAAGGCAAATTAATTCTGCTGGGAATTATTTTCTGTGTGAGCTGTCTAGAAGGATAGCTCTCATAGCCAGAACTCTGTTTTTTCATAAAATTTATTAGCTTTGGTGTGCAAAGCTAATATTGTTTGCTATACATTAATTGCAATACAATGAGTGTCATATTATTTCAAATTTATTACATCAAGGAGTGAGCGATGCAAATGCAGCAGATTCGCACTATTGCGAAAGATCACGGGATAAAATCAGGCAAAATAACTAAAATAAGTCTAATTCGAAAAATTCAGCAAGTCGAAGGTAATTATGAATGTTTTGCAACCAATGCAAATAGTGATTGCAATCAACTAGCGTGTCTCTGGCGGGATGATTGTATTGACGTTTCTAAAAAGCAATTACGCCAGTAAGGGTTTTGGATTTCGTTTGATGCTGGTGTTATACAAATCCAGATAAGTTTGCGCGCTACGTTGCCAGGAAAAATCCTGGCGCATAGCGGCATTTTGTACCTGTTTCCAGTAGTCTTTATTTTTATATAGCTTTTGTGTTCTCAGCAGGGCTTCAAGTAAACCCTCTCCCTTTGTACCGCTAAATATAATTCCGGTAGCACGATCATCATCAATATTTTTTTGTTGTATATCGACTACGGTATCATTGAGTCCTCCAACTTTGCGAACCACGGGTAAAGTTCCGTAGCGCAGGCTATACAGTTGATTTAGACCGCAGGGTTCAAATTTTGATGGCATTAGAAAAGCATCTGCACCGGCTTCGATACGATGTGACAGTTCTTCACTATAACCAATTTGAACGGCAATTTTATTCGGGTATTTCGCCGCCAGTTTAGTTAGTGCCTGTTCATATTCATGCTGGCCACTGCCAAGAAAAACAAATTGTACGCTGGTTTTAAGAAAAGCCGGCAGACTGCTGAGAACATCATCCAGCCCTTTTTGCTCCACCAGTCGACCAACAAAACCGAATAGCAGGGTTTCAGGTTCTTCGGGCAAATTGAAATGATGTTGCAAAGCGGTTTTGTTCGCGAGTTTTTTTGTCAGGTTGCGACGATTGTAATTTTGCAGCAGGCGGGGGTCGGTTCCGGGATTCCATTCATCGGTATCAATGCCATTGATAATGCCACTGAGTACGTGCTTGCGGTGACGCAGGAGGCCATCCAGTCCATACGCAAATTCAGCTTGTAATATTTCATTGGCATAGCTCGGGCTGACGGTGTTGATGCTGTCAGCAAACACCAGTCCCCCTTTTATAAAGGAAAGCTGGTTGTGAAATTCCAGCGCTTCATGGTGCCAGAGATTCGAGGGTAAACCGAGTTTAATAAAAGTTTGATGATCAAACAGGCCCTGATAAGCCAGATTATGAATTGTGAACAAGGTTGCCGGACGTTGGGGCTCCTGATCTAATAGTGCCGGTACAAGTGCGGTTTGCCAGTCGTGGCAATGGACAATATCCGGCTGCCAGTCCAGTCCAATTTTATTCAAAGCGATCAGGCTGACGGCTTTGCTGAACAGGGCGAAGCGTTCTGCATTATCCGGCCAGACCTGACCCCGCTCATCAAGATAAGGATTTCCGGGACGATCAAAAAACTCAGGGCAGTCGACCAGCCAGGTGATGACCCGGCTGCCGGGTAGTCGGCCCTGTAATAAATTGAGTGCGTGGCCATCAAGATTAAAGCTGGCCAGTGTTTTGATTTTTCCAATGTTTGCGCGTGCATCAGGGTAGGCTGGCAGGATGAGTCGTAAGTCCTGTTTCAGTGCGAGCAAGGCGCGCGGCAGGCTGCCGGCGACATCGGCGAGGCCGCCTGTTTTGATTAGCGGATAGGCTTCACTGCTGGCAAATAATATACGGTTCATTCGGGTACTTAATCTCTTAATATGATGATTATCCTGGCCCCTGTTCGATTTTAATCGAACAAGTTCGAAGCCACCGCAGCTATTTATCTCGTCCTCGTTCGATTAAAATCGAGCATGTTTGCCTGTAATTATTGGCGGCGAGTTTCTTAATTCAGCTTTAAAACCAGTGCCGCGAGAGGGGGCAGGTTTAGCATTAATGAATGGTTGCGCCCCATGCAGGGAATGACTTCCGTTTGTACCAGCCCGGCATTGCCAATATTACTGCCGGCATAATGTTCTGAATCGGAATTCAATATTTCCCGATACGCGCCGGGCTGTGGAACACCGATACGATAATCGGTACGTGGTACCGGAGTAAAATTAAGAATAATCAGAACCTGTTGGTGCTCATCTTTACGTATATAGGCAAGAATAGAGTGCTGCCGATCTTCGCAATCCAGCCATTCAAAACCCTGATGTTCAAAATCGAGGCGGTACAGAGCGGGCTCATTTTTATACAGTGTATTGACATCGGCAAGCAGGTGTTTAACACCCTGATGCAGAGGGTAATCGAGTACATACCAGTCAAGCTGGGTTTCATGATTCCATTCATCACCCTGACCGAATTCAGAGCCCATGAACAAAAGTTTTTTGCCGGGGTAGGTAAACATATAAACGTATAATAAGCGCAGGTTGGCAAAACGCTGCCACTCATCCCCCGGCATTTTGTACAACATGGAGGACTTGCCGTGCACCACTTCATCATGTGAAAAAGGAAGCACAAAATTTTCGGTGAAGGCGTAAAGCAGACCGAAGGTTAACTGATTGTGATAGTGTTGGCGGTGTACAGGATCTTCGGCCATGTATTGCAAGGTGTCATGCATCCAGCCCATATTCCATTTCATGGAAAACCCCAGGCCGCCCATGTCCGTGGGACGGGTTACCTGAGGCCAGGCGGTGGATTCCTCGGCAATGATCACCGTGCCGGGCTGTTGGGCATGGGTCAGGGCATTTAGTTCACGCAGGAAATCAATGGCTTCGAGGTTTTCGTTACCCCCATGAATATTGGGAACCCAGTCATGTTCTTCGCGCGAATAATCCAGGTAGAGCATGGAGGCAACCGCATCGACGCGCAGGCCATCGAGGTGGAACTCCTCCAGCCAGAACAGGGCGCTCGCAAGGAGAAAGTTTTTGACTTCATTGCGGCCAAAATTATAAATCAGTGTACCCCAGTCGCGGTGTTCACCCCGGCGGGGATCTTCATGTTCGTAAAGCGGACTGCCATCAAAGCGCGCCAGACCATGTGCATCTTTTGGAAAATGTGCCGGCACCCAGTCGAGCAATACGCCGATATTGTGCTGGTGACAATGATCGATAAAATAACGGAAGTCATCGGCACTGCCAAAGCGGGCTGTGGGGGCGAAATAGCCGGTGGTTTGATAACCCCATGAGGCATCCAGCGGGTGCTCGGTGATCGGCATTAGTTCGATATGGGTAAAGCCCAGTTCAAGAACATAGGCGACCAGGCGATGTGCCAGTTCACGATAATTTAAAAATGTTCCATCCGCCGCTTTTTGCCAGGAGCCGAGGTGAACTTCATAAATGGAAGTCGGACTTTGCAGCCAGTCGTGCTGCTGGCGTTGCTGCATCCAGTCCGTATCCTGCCAATTGTGTTTACTTTCGGCAGTGACAATTGAGGCGGTGTTGGGTCGCAGTTCAAATTGGCGGGCATAGGGATCGGTTTTGCTGAGTATCTCCCCAGAATCGCGATTACGAATTTCAAATTTGTAGAGCGTTTCTGCGTTGATGCCGGGAATGAATAATTCCCAGATACCGCTGCCCCCGCGTATCCGCATCGGGTGAACCCGGCCATCCCAGCGATTGAATTCACCTGTGACACTAACCCGTTCGGCATTGGGAGCCCAGGTTGAAAAGAGCACACCTTTTATATCGCCGATCTGGTGTAAATGTGCGCCCAGGAATTGTTGAATGTGCCAGTGTTTACCCTCAGAAAAAAGATGAATATCAAAGTCAGGCAGTTGGGGGGCAAAGCAGTAGGGATCGTACTCACTGAATTCCTGACCCTCTGAGTTCCAGTGCAGTTGATAATGATCGGGCATTTCACTGGCCTTACCCTGCCAGATAAAAATATCACTATTTTCCAGTCGCTGCATAGGCAGACGCTGATCGCTTATTGTTAGTTGTTCAACATGGGGCTTGAAAACATAAACCGAGACCTTGTCCGCTTTAACATGACGGCCAAGTACTGAGAAAGGATTATGATGTCGGGCATCCATAATTCGTTGCAACTGGGTTTGCAATGCTGATGGGAGAGCCGATTTTTTTTTAGATAGATTATTATCTGACAAGTTTGGCATAAGTGGTACAGGTGACCAATAAGGAGCTTTATTCTACCGTGATGAAGAAAAAATTGCGCTTTATTATTTTACGCTAGCGGTGATAATGCGCTATGGTTGACACTGGAATAATTTCTTGTGCTTGAGTTAATAATGCCATGATCTATCATGGTCTGGGAACTTATATCCGAGTGTAATACTGTGCCGTAAAATGATAAAAACAGGCTGGATTACAAATAGTAAAAATAGACACCCGGTTTCACTTTTGCTTATGTAACAATCAGGATGTACGCTAAATGAATATTGAACGATCTCCGCGCTTTGTCAGCCGGCTTACTCGTGACACGGTGGGACTCATTATGGCCGGTGGACGGGGTTCCCGACTCAAGGATTTAACCCAGTGGCGTGCTAAACCCGCTGTGCCTTTTGGTGGTAAGTTCCGGATTATTGATTTCCCTATTTCTAATTGCATCAACTCGGGCATTCGCCGTATTGGTGTATTAACCCAGTATAAAGCGCATTCACTGCTCGCACATATACAACAGGCCTGGGGGCATTTGCGGGCTGAGTTTGGCGAATTTGTGGAGTTGTTACCGGCGCAGCAGCGAATTGCGGCCTCCTGGTATGCGGGAACGGCCGATGCGATTTATCAGAACCTGGATATTATCCGTAGCCACCGTCCAAAATATATATTAATTCTGGCCGGTGATCATATTTATAAAATGGATTATGGCGATATGCTGGCTTTTCACGTCGAGAATCAGGCGGATATTACCGTGGGTTGTATTGAGGTGCCGCTGGATCAGGCTAAAGCCTTTGGAGTGATGGGAGTGAATGAAGAAAGCCGGATTCAGAGCTTTACAGAAAAGCCGGATTCCCCCGCAACCATGCCGGGCTCCGATGACACCGCCCTGTGTTCAATGGGTATTTATGTTTTTAATACCGAGTTTCTGTTTGAGCAACTGATTAAAGATGCGGACATGCCCCATTCCAGCCATGATTTCGGTAAGGACATTATCCCTTCGGTTATCGAACGTTATCGTGCTTATGCCTACCCCTTTCGTGATCCTGAAAATGATGAACAGGCTTACTGGCGAGATGTGGGAACAGTGGATGCTTTCTGGGAAGCCAATATGGAACTGGTGTCGGTGACACCGGAGTTGAATCTTTATGATGAGAACTGGCCCATCTGGACACATCAGGAACAGTTACCGCCGGCCAAATTTATTTTTAATGATGAGGATCGCCGTGGCATGGCGGTTGATTCCATGGTCTCGGGAGGTTGTATTATTTCCGGTGCGAAAGTTGAACACTCACTGTTATTCTCTAATGTCTGTGTTGAATCCTACAGCTCTTTAACCGAGTCTGTGGTTCTGCCAAATGTTGTGATTGGTGAAAACTGTAAAATAAGCAAGGCGATTATCGACAAGGGCTGTAAGGTTCCCAAAGAAACGCAAATCGGTCAGGATCCTGAGCAGGACAGGCAACGATTTTATGTCAGCCCAGATGGTGTGGTACTGGTGACCCCTGAAATGTTAGGGCAGAAGTTACATCATGTCCGCTAAATCAAAGCCATTAAAAGTAGTTATCTACTGGCATATGCATCAGCCCGAGTACCGTGATGTTCGCAGTGGCGAGTATCATCAGCCCTGGACTTATCTGCACGGGATTAAAGACTATGTCGATATGGCCGCCCATCTTGAAGCCATTCCCGAAGCTCGTGCGGTGGTCAATTTTGTTCCCATTCTGCTCGAACAAATTGATGATTATGCTCAGCAGATTAAAGGTTATCTGGGTAATAGCACGGCACTGAGTGATCCGCTGATGGCGGCATTGGCCGGGCCGGTGTTGCCTTCGAGTCAGGAGTCGCGGCTGGAGTTAATTCGTCATTGCCTGCGTGCCAATGCGGAACGATTAATTGATCCCTTTCCCGCCTACCGTAAGCTGGCCGATATTGCACACTGGTTGCCAAAACATCCTGAGATGATGTTGTATGTGAATGATCAATATCTGGTTGATCTACTGGTCTGGTATCACCTGGTCTGGATCGGTGAAACCGTACGCCGAAAAGATCCGCGAATAAAACAGTTACTGGAAAAAGCCTCCAGTTTCACTCTGCGTGATCGGCGCGAGCTGCTGGCGATTATCGGTGACTTACTGGCGGGTATTTGCGGACGTTATGCGGCACTGGCGAAACGCGGTCAGGTGGAATTATCCATGACCCCGTATGCACATCCGATCATGCCCCTGTTGCAGGATATTCAATCCGCAAGTGAGGCCATGCCTGATGTTGATCTGCCTTTTTTACAAAATTATCCTGGGGGGGATGAACGTGTACGCTGGCATTTGCAGCAGGGGCTGGCAAGCTTTGAAAAATACTTTGGTATTCGACCGACCGGCTGCTGGCCTTCTGAAGGCAGTGTCAGTACGGCGACATTGAAGCTGTTGAGCGAGGCGGGTTTTAAATGGACCGCCTCGGGAGAAAGTGTCCTGCGCAATAGCCTGATTAAATCAGATCTTACCCCTGGAGAAGAAAGTTGCATGCACCAGCGTTATCAGTTGCCGGGGCAGGGGATCAATTGTTTTTTCCGTGATGATGGTCTGTCTGATCTTATCGGCTTTACTTATTCTGACTGGCATGCCGATGATGCGGTGGCGAATTTTCTACACCACCTTGAAAACATTGCTGATGTCTGTGCCGATCAGGACGACAGTGTGATTTCAATTATTCTTGATGGTGAAAATGCGTGGGAATTTTATCCGGATAACGGCTATTATTTTTTGCGTGCCCTGTATGAAGGCATTGCCAAACATCCGCGTCTTGAGCTGACTACGTTTTCAGATTGTCTGCACAGTGGTGAGCCGGCCGTATTACCTGAGTTGGTGGCGGGCAGCTGGGTCTATGGCACCTTCTCTACCTGGATTGGTGATAAAGATAAAAATCGTGCCTGGGACATGCTCGGTGAAGCCAAGCGTTGTTACGATAAAGTGATGGCGACCGGTCGGCTGGATCCATCCCACCGGCAGCGGGTTGAACGGCAACTGGCGATTTGTGAAGGTTCGGACTGGTTCTGGTGGTTTGGTGATTATAATTCAGCTGAGTCCGTTAGTGATTTTGAATCCCTTTATCGCATGCACCTGTCAAACCTGTATCAGTTTTTAGGTGAAGAACCTCCAGCCTATTTATCCGAAGTTTTTGCTCATGGCAGTGGCGACCCGGCTCTGGGTGGCGCGATGCGCAAAGGGCAGGAATAGGTGAGTCGCAAAGGCGAGCTTCCGGGCTTTAAATTTTCAGAGGCAAGACGCGCAGGCATTCTGCTTCACCCTACCTCCTTTCCCGGCCGTGATGACAATGGCGATATAGGTCATGCGGCTTATCGTTTTATTGAATTTCTAGCTGCCTCGGGCGTTAGCGTCTGGCAGACTTTACCCTTAGGGCCGGTACACAATGATGGGTCGCCTTATCAGTGCCTGTCGGCACATGCCGGTGACCCTCGTCTGATCAGTCTCGAATGGCTGCTTGATCGTGGCTGGTTGCAGCAAGCCGATATTGAGCAGGTGGCAGGAGCATCATTCCGGCATCACTGCCTGTTACAGGCTCAGACATTTTTTTACCAGCACATTGATAATGCAGAGCAGCAGAAATTTGAAAAATTTTGCCAGCATCACGCCTACTGGCTGGACAGTTATGCACTCTACATCGCTATTCGTAAGACTCAAAATAACCGGGGCTGGGTGGATTGGCCGACAGGCTTGCGTGAGCGTGATCCACTGGCACTGGAACAAGCACAACAGCAGCTGCATGATGATATTGAGTTTGTGAAATTTGAGCAGTATGTTTTTTTCAGTCAGTGGACTGAGTTGAGACATTATGCACATGAACACGGTGTATACCTGTTTGGTGATATGCCCATTTTTGTCGCCCATGACAGCTGTGATGTCTGGAGTCATCAGCATTATTTTCTGCTCGATGAACAGGGTCAGCCTGAAGTGGTTGCCGGGGTGCCACCCGATTATTTTTCTGCCACCGGGCAACGCTGGGGCAATCCACTCTATAACTGGCAGGTGATGGCCGACGATGGTTTCCAGTGGTGGATTCAACGTATGCAGAGTCAACTTGAGTTGTTTGATTTAATCCGCATTGATCACTTTCGTGGTTTTGAAGCCTACTGGGAAATTCCGGCTGATGAAGATACGGCGATGAATGGTCGTTGGGTTAAAGCACCGGGTGCGGCTTTATTACAAAGTCTGAAAGAGGCTTTTTCAGGTTTGCCTCTTGTTGCAGAAGATCTCGGTGTGATCACCGATGAGGTCACTGCGTTGCGAGAGAGTTTTGATTTGCCCGGTATGCGCATACTGCAATTTGCTTTTGGTAGTGATGCATCTAATCCCTATCTACCACAAAATTATGACAGTAATACGGTTGTCTATACTGGTACTCATGACAACGATACCACTCGTGGATGGTATGATGGTCTTGATGATTCGATCCGAAAGGACATTGAAAATTATCTGGGCTATGCAGTGGCTGAAAATATGCCCTGGCCCCTGATTCGGATGGCACTGGCCTCAGTAGCAAAGTTGGCGATCATTCCATTACAGGATGTTTTTGAATTAGGCCGCGAAGGACGAATGAATGTGCCCGGTACCACTGAAGGTAACTGGGGTTGGCGTTTTACTGAGTCGGCGATGAATGAGCATACCATTGTTAATTTGCGTAAACTCATTCAGTGCTATGGTCGTAGTAATATTCAGGAATGAAAATGCGTTTTATTAAGTGGTTAGTTTTTATTTTAGTTATTCCGCTGGCAGTGTATGCCGGTTTGTTATATCAGAATAATCGTAGCGCCGATGCGCTGAGCAAAGTTGAAATGCAACGCTCGCTTGATTCAGGAATCAGCTGGCTGTTTGAGCGCAAGGAAAAGATTTTAAATGAAGCGAATCCTATGCTGTGGTGGATGCTACAACAAAGTGCTGAAATAAGTGGAGACCCGCGATTAAAGGAACTTTTTGCGGGTTATGAAACTCGCTATCTTAAAAATAATAGAAAAAACATCTGGCGTCCGTTGTTTTACAAGAACACCTGGTCACCCGTGCGCTATGAAAGTATTCGTGATTTTCCCTATTATAATAAACATTTTCTTTACGCCTTAAGTTGCGATAAAGATCTGGAACAACATGCAGAGATTCGTGAGCAGAATCAACCTGAATTCTGTAATAGCCATCCTCTGCGCCCAGCCTGTGTGACGCATCAATTGATGGGTATTCGTATACTGCAGCGAAAAAAATGCGGGGATACGGAAAAGTTACGGCAGATGGTTTCTGTTTTGCAGGGTAAAATTGAAAATCAATTATTTTATGATCCAAGAGTGGTTGATGTTTATTTGCAACGGGTACTGATGTTGATTGAAACAGGAACGCTTGAAAGAGTAAAGCCGATCTGGTTGATAAAGGTTTTTAAGGCGCAAAGTGACGAGGGTGGCTGGAGTAATTTTGAGCCACTGTTTCCTCTATATGGTGGTCAGTCGCTGGGCTTTTCGCAGCATGGTGTAAGTATCAGGACGCGACGGGACGGCTTTCATACCACCGCTCAGGGAGTGATGATAATGAGCCTGCTGCTGGCAGAGAAATAAATTTGTAGGTTCTCAGCTTTCACCCTTTGGGTACCATGCGCCGTGCCGGTACGACTGAAGTCGTACCTTGTATTCGGAATAGTCCATTAGCTTTACAACCAGATCATAAACCCGGTTTCATGCCGGTGTGCCAGCAGTTCATGATAGGGGTACATACGCAACTTGTAGTAGTTGAGGCCGGCGTGAATAGGGTCAAGTTCCAATAGGAATATGCAGTCATCCCCCTGTTGTTCGAGAAAATTGAATTGTTGTTTGGCACAGGCTGTGAATTCATTTTGTATCTTTTCTCCGATCAAACACTCTACCGCAACATCATCCGGTGAAAGGCCGTTTAAAAAGACCCGCACTTTAATAGACAAGGTTTCACCGTGGTGGATTGCGCTGCTGACATCGTTCGCTTTGTTGATATTGGCACCGTGCCAGTGTTTTGAAATTTTCTTTTTCCAGTTGGCCAGTTCTTCTGCTGGCCGGTTATTATCCGCACTCAGACGGCTGTAATGTTTCTTTGCCGGGCCATAGAACTGACGCACATAGTCCATGAGCATACGTTTGGCATTAAAGTGTGGGATACAGTATTTCATCGAGGCACGAGACATTTTAACCCAGTCTTTTGAATAGCCCTGACTGTCACGATCAAAGAACATGGGAATAACCTCATGCTCCAGAATATTTAATAAGTCGTTGGCTTCTTCGGTGTTACGATAATCAGGATCAAAGTGTGGGCCATGAGGAGAGATGCCCCAGCCATTGTCACCGGTATAGCCCTCACCCCACCAGCCGTCCAGCACACTGACATTAAGCACCCCGTTGATGGCCGCCTTTTCTCCAGAGGTGCCACTGGCTTCAAGCGGATATTCCGGCGTATTCAACCAGACATCCACACCGCTTACCAGTTTACGCCCCAGAGCCATATCATAACCTTCGAGCAATATAATTTTGCCGACAAATTCGGGGCGCAGAGAATATTCGTGAATGCGGCGAATGAGTTCCTGCCCAGGGATATCATTCGGATGCGCCTTGCCGGCAAAAATTATCAATACGGGCCGTTCCGGGTTATTTAACAGGCGGGTTAGTCGCTCAATATCGCTGAACAACAGGGTGGCACGTTTATAGGTGGCAAAGCGTCGGGCAAAGCCCAGTACCAGTAGATCAGATTCGGGGCGGGAGGTGTGTTGGGTGATGCGTTTTAGCAATACATCACTGCAGCCATTGCGTAGCCCGCGTATGGTCACGCGTTGATTTACGAATTCCAGCATCTGGGATTTAAGTTCCTGCCGCAGGCTCCAGAAACGGTGGTCGGGAATATTATCCAGACATTTCCAGAAATCTGGATCTAGCAGGTGGTTGCGCCATTCACGAAAACGCATATCGAATAGATTAATCCATTCGGTTGCCAGAAAGGTGGGGGCGTGCACACCGTTAGTGACATAGGAAATGGGGTTTTCATTAGCCGGAATCTGTGGCCAGATATCCTTTTCCATTTCTGATGCCACCCTCCCGTGAATACGGCTGACACCGTTATGAAAACGTGAACTGTGTAGTGCCAGGGTGGTCATATTAAAACCGCTACCACTGTTGGGGGCCAGGCCCAGACTGAGGAAACGTTCCATACTGATATTTAATTTCTGAGGGAAGCCACCTAAATACTGGTTAATCATACTTTCGTCAAAAATATCGTGCCCGGCAGGTACCGGCGTATGGGTGGTAAAAATAGTCCCAGAGGCGACCAGTTCATGCGCGCTATCGAAATCCATGCCCGTTGTGATGTACTCGTGGCAGCGCTCAAGAATTTGAAAGGCTGAATGTCCCTCATTAATGTGCCAGACGTTGGGGTTCAGGCCGAGTGCGCGGATAGCCCGTACGCCACCAATGCCAAGCACGATTTCCTGCTGAATGCGCATGACATTGTCACCGCCGTAGAGCTGGAAAGTAATTGTGCGATCCTGCTCAGTATTTTCAGATAGATCACTGTCAAGTAGATACAGGGTGATATGCCCAGCATCGGCTTTCCAGACTTTGAGAGCTACGTTCCGGCCTTCAATGTCAACCAATATTTTTAGCTTGTTGCCGTCACTGTCGCGTACCGGCGAGATAGGTAGATCGCCAAAGTGGGTGGATTTATTGCGTGCTAGTTGGTTACCGGCTGCATCGATAGTTTGGGTGAAGTAGCCTTGACGGTAGAGCAGTCCGATGGCGATAAAGGGCAGCCCGAGATCGCTGGCGGCCTTGCAATGATCACCGGCAAGAATACCAAGACCGCCGGAATAAATTGGCACACTTTCATGCAGGCCAAATTCGGCGCAGAAATAAACAATGAGATCCTTGTCAGCATCGAGATGTTTATCAATTTCAGAATGTGCCTTCTTGCTATGATAAGTATTGAAGGAAGACATGACCCGGTTATATTCTTCATGGAAGACATTGTCCTCAGCGGCGATATCCAGTTTTTTTTGAGCGACCCGGCGTAGGAATACCTTGGGATTATGGCCACAGCTTTCCCATAGCACGGCATCCAGTTGGTAGAACAGTCTGCGAACCCGACGATCCCAGGTATAAAGTAGACTGTTGGACAACTCATTGAGGCCGGCCAGTTTTGCCGGGATAATAGGTTGTACTTCAAATTCAAAATAGGTTTCGCTCATGCGTTAAAAGTCCTGTTGCGGATTCTTGATGACAAGCGTTAGTTGTAGCACAAAATATTAATCTGTGCGGGAAAAGATCAGGTAATTACGCTGGGCTTATCCCGCTGGGTGAAGTGTCGGATACGCGCCAGTTGCTCAGCAATCCGAATTAAAGGCGCAAGTGTCTGCTGGGTGTCCAGTTCGTGCTTTTGCGGATCAGGTTCATAGCGCTCAATATAGAGACGCAGGGTAGCGCCAGCGGTACCTGTGCCAGAGAGTCGAAACACAATACGCGATCCGTCTTCGAATAAAAAACGCAGTCCCTGATGCTCGCTAATACTGGCATCGATAGGATCGGTATAACAGAAGTCATCGCAGGCTTTGAGCTGGTAGTCACCGAACTGCTGGCCGGGCAGGCTGGACAATTGCTCACTCAAGTGGCTCATAAGAGATTCAGCCGCTGCACTGTCCACTTCTTCGTAATCATGACGGGAATAATAGTGGCGACCAAAGCGACGCCAATGCTCAAGCATGATTTCTCGCACCGGCTGTTGGCGCAGGGCGATGAGGTTAAGCCAGAACAGGACTGCCCAGAGGCCATCTTTTTCGCGGATATGATCGGAACCATTGCCAAAACTTTCTTCACCACAAAGGGTGATCTTACCGGCATCCAGTAGATTGCCGAAAAATTTCCAGCCAGTGGGGGTTTCATAGCATTCTACCCCCAAAGCCTGGGCCACCTTGTCTACCGCCTGACTGGTGGGCATGGAACGGGCAACTCCGGCCAGGCCCGAGCGATAGCCAGGCATATGGTGGATATTGGCGGCCATGACCGCGAGGCTGTCGCTGGGAGTCACGAAGATATGTCGACCAAGGATCATATTGCGATCCCCGTCACCGTCGGAGGCGGCACCAAAGTCAGGGGCATTGGCACCAAATAATCGATCCACCAGCTCTTTCGCGTGCAGCAGGTTGGGATCGGGATGACCCCCGCCAAAATCTTCTTTGGGTTCGGCATTAATGAGTGTGTCGCTGCTTGCGCCTAGTTGCCGCTGGAGTATTTCTTTTGCATAGGGGCCGGTGACGGCGTGCATGGCATCGAAGACCATATGAAAGAGGCCGGATTTGAATAAGGTACGAATACTGTCAAAGTCGAACAGATGCTGCATGAAATCGGCGTAATTAGAGACGGTATCAATGATTTCGACATGGGTACTTTCAATCTGCATATCAGCCAGTGTGTCGAGATCGATGTCATCTATATCAAGCTGGCGGTATTCTTTAATGTCACAGCTTGCCGCAAACACGGCATTAGTCAGATTTTCCGGTGCTGGGCCGCCGTTGCCCATGTTGAATTTGATCCCAAAATCGGCATCGGGACCCCCAGGATTGTGGCTGGCAGAGAGAATGATGCCGCACAGTGCCCGGTGTTTGCGTATCTGGGCGGACATAGCCGGAGTTGAAATCAGACCATGTTGGCCAATTAATATGTGCTGATAGCCATTGGCAATGGCCATTTTGAGAATAATCTGGATGGCTTCGCGATTGTAATAGCGGCCATCTCCGCCGACGATCAGGGTGTCGGTCGGGGTGGGCTCGGGCAGCGTTGCAAAAATAGACTGAACGAAATTCTCCAGATAGTGGGGCTGCTGGAATATGCGGACTTTCTTGCGCAGGCCGGAGGTGCCGGGTTTTTGATCTGTAAAGGCGGTGGTTTTTATATGTCGAATGCTCATACTAGTACGCTTTCGTTTTGGGAGGGGGGAATTATACCCTGATACGCGGGTATGTCAGCATGCCGGGCAAATAAATTCGGTTTACCCGCAGGCAGATTGCGGTAGAATTAGAGATCTTCAGCTCAGCATGACATATACGTGCCAAATAAATATTAAAGTAATAAGGCTCATAATAAAATGTTAAATACTACAGGCTCAACCTGGAAGGCGTTGCAGGCGCATTATGATGCGTTTAACGGACAGCAAATGCGTGATTTGTTTTCTGGGGACAGCGAACGCTTTAGTAAATTTTCTATTCACTACAAAAATATTCTGCTGGATTATTCCAAAAACCGTATTACCGAAGAAACCATGACCTTGTTGATGAAGCTGGCACGTGATGCCGGCCTCGAAGACTGGATTTCGCGTATGTTTAATGCGGAGCACATTAATCATACTGAAAAACGTGCGGTATTACACACGGCTTTGCGTCAGCGTTCTGCGGATGCGGTGATGCTGGACGATCAGGATGTGATGCCGGAAATTCGCACTGAACTTTTTAAAATTCGTGAGCTGGCTGAAGCGGTGCGTCAGCGAAAATGGCGCGGCGTTAGCGGCCAGCCGATTACCGATGTGATAAACATCGGCATCGGCGGCTCGAGCCTTGGTCCTGAGATGGTGACCGATGCGCTGCGGCCTTATGGCATTCATGATATGCGTTTTCATTTTGTTTCCAATGTTGATGAAAACCATATTATGGATACACTGGAATTGTTAAAGGCGGAAACCAGCCTGTTCATAATTTCTTCCAAGAGTTTTACTACCCAGGACACCATGCTGAATGCCAGCACTGCACGAAAATGGTTCCTGAAAAGTATTGATGATGAATCCTCCATTAATAAACATTTTGTTGCGGTAACCGCAAATACTTCGGCTGCGATTGAGTTTGGTATTGATGAGAAAAATGTATTCAAAATGTGGGACTGGGTAGGAGGGCGTTATTCCCTCTGGTCGGCGATTGGATTGCCGATTGCCATTTCGATTGGTATGGATCATTTCGAAGCCATGCTTGAAGGCGCAAATGAAATGGACAAGCATTTTAAGACCCAGCCGTTTGAGAAAAATATTCCCGTGCTGCTGGCATTATTGGGTATCTGGTATAACAATTTTTGTGGTGCGCAGACTCAGGCTATTTTACCTTATGATCAACATTTGAGACGTTTGCCGGCATATTTGCAGCAGGCTGATATGGAAAGTAATGGCAAGTATGTGGATCGCAATGGCGAAGCGGTTGATTATGAAACCGGCCCGGTAATTTTTGGCGAGATTGGTATTGCTGCGCAACATGCGTTTTATCAGCTGCTTCATCAGGGCAGCAAATTAATCCCGGCTGATTTTCTTGCCTCTATTTCTGATTTTCATTGTATTCGGGAACACCATCGCGTGCTTATGTCCAATGTTTTTGCTCAGACTGAAGCCTTGATGAAGGGTAAGTCCTCAGCGGAAGCCGAAGCCGAATTGCAGAAACAGGGGCTGTCTGAAGAAGAAATTAAACAGCTTTTGCCGTACAAAATATTCCCCGGAAATAAACCTACGAATACTATTTTATTTCGCACACTTGATCCGCACACGATGGGGATGCTGATTGCGATGTACGAACACAAAATATTCGTACAAGGTGTGATTTGGGATATCAATTCATTTGATCAATGGGGTGTGGAATTGGGTAAAGAACTGGCCATGAATATTCAGTCTGAGCTGGACGATAATAAGCCGGTGACAGGGCATGATTCTTCGACCAATGGTCTGATTAATTTTTATAAAGTGATGCGACCTAAAAACAATTAAGCTTGCAGATTGTGACAGGGCATAACCAACGGAACGCTTATAAGGCATGGTAATGGGTTTTTTCTGGAAAAATAGAGGTGCAGCTGGTATTCGATTCGAGGGTGGAAATTTGCTCAAGATCCCCTATGCCAAATTCAGTAACCTACCACATCTTCATCGTCATCCCGGCAAGAAAGAAATTGATCTCAGTATTTGCCATGACAAATTAAAACAGCTGCAAAATTTTCCGGCGCGTATGTTAGAAGAATCGGTGACTATTCTTTCTGCGCTAAATATGAGTATTATGAAGCCAGAACTGCGACTGGAACTCACTGATCTAGTTATGGTGCAGATTTACCCTGCACTGGCTATTTGGTATCAGAAATACCAGGGGCTTGAAAATAGCTTACCGGAAAGTAAAGATCGGCGGGTGACACTCTCTGTCAGTATTAAAGCATTGGAGCAATTGGGGATCTCCTATATGCATATATTCCGGGAATTATTTTCTCCTACCCCCCGGCGTTTTAAAAAGAAGTCAGAGATATTAATGCCGATTGGTTTCAGGCTGGTCGAGATATTTATGTTACTGCAACGTGTGCGTGCCCTGCGTTATCAAAAATTGACTCGGAGTGAATGGCAGAATTGTAATCAACTGTTTTTTTCACTTTCATTGCATGATGTGGTTGATGACGTTTATAAATTGCATGGTAGCGTTGGTATTCGGGCTGAACGTTCGGGTAAAGACAGCCGTAAAGATTTTCTAAAAACTAGCGTTCGAAAAATTTATCTCTCCATTCAGCTGTTTGGTTTGATGGATGTGAGTACCTGGCCGACTCGAATGTTTCATTTGCCGGATGCCTATCTAGATTATCTGGATGGCGAGGGTTTGAAAATGGTCTTCGATGATGGCGAGAAACTTAAGCCGGGTTTTCTGTACACGGATATGTATCAGGATATGGCTCCCCGCTTTGATCGTCCGGCAATGAAACATGAGCCGGCGGTACAAATTGATATTTCCTGTCTGTATCACGCACTGGTTAGTGATCATGAAGAGATTGCGAAAATGAAATTTCTGGCAGATTTTGATGCTACGAAATTGAGTCGTCCGCTACAACGCATGGCGGAAGAAGATCGCGTTCCCCTTCTTGATATGATTCTGTTGGCCTTGCAATCACGCAAGCGTCAACAGCAACGGCATGCTGTTTTTGCAAATGACGCGCTGAAAGTTTATTTTGGAAAACGTGAAGTCATGCACTTATATGCAGATCTAACCCAGCATAACTTTAAAGAAGTTATGCGATCCCGACAATTTACTGATACTTTGGCGCAGCAATCATCGATCTTTTCAGAAGATGATGAATTGCATATGCGTTCAAACTGGCGCATGGTAAATTTCAGTACCGGGGGAATGTTGTTGCGGACTCGGGAAACGGATTTTAGCAATCCGGTACAACTGGGCCAGTTAATGGCTTTCGTTCCAGAAGATAATATTCGTAAGCCAACCTTAGGCGTTGTGGTTCGCTTGCAGCGTTATGATGATGGCTTTGTCGAAGTTGCTTTACGTTGTTTATCGAATCATGCCGAAGCTGCTTTTTTGTTTGAGCAGTCAGCGATGGAGACAAATAAGGGCAAAGCCATTATCGTTTATAAAGATCTAAATGATCACTGGTATCTTATAGTCAATCCTATCTATGATTTTGTACCGGGGTCACCCTTATGGTTGATACGCTCAAAAGGCAGCCGGATTCCGGTAAGACTAGGAGAACTCTGGATGTCGAAAAAAGAATTTCTGGTTTTTGAAATGCGTTCACCGGGGCTGTAGATACCATCTCCCCCCAACCGCATCACTCGTCCCCGTTCGATTGAAATCGAACTTATATAAAGCGCATAGAAAGATCAACTGCCTGTATGTGTTTGGTAATGGCACCCGTTGATATATAATCAACCCCGGTTAAAGCAATATTTCTGATAGTCTTTAGATCAACTCCGCCAGAGGCTTCAAGCGGGGTTCTTCCTGCGCTGATCTTAACAGCCTGGCGCAATGTTTCAAGATCCATATTATCCAGTAGTATGCGGGTAATATCGGCATCTAGTGTTTCCCTTAATTGCGTTAAAGTTTCTACCTCCACTTCAATTGCAATTCCGGGGAATTGTTTTCGGGCTTTTGCAATAGAATCGGTGATGGAACCGGCTGCGATGATGTGGTTTTCCTTCAACATAATCATGTCGAACAGGCCGATACGGTGATTATTGCCACCACCGCAAAGTACGGCATACTTCTGTGCCAGGCGTAAACCGGGGAGGGTTTTACGGGTATCAAGTAATTGCGTTGAGGTATCTTTTATGGCTTCGACATAGCGGTGAGTCTGGGTGGCGGTGGCGGATAATGTTTGTAAAAAATTTAAGGCGCTACGCTCGGCGCTGAGCAGCGGGCGAGCGGGGCCGCGCAACGAACAGAGCAGGCTGTTGGTGTTGACCTGTTCACCCTCGCTAACCTGCCAGTCTATATTGATTTCACTAGCCAGCTGATGAATGACTTCATCAAACCAGGGGCGGCCACATATTATTGCCGTCTCACGACAGATGACCTCGGCCTGGAGTACTTTATTTTCAGAGATCAATGCGGCACTGGGATCACTATTCTTAATGGCAAGATCCTCGGCCAGCGCCTGTGCACACTGTGCACGAATGATTTCAATGGGGGGGGGAATGACTAAGGATTTCACTGGAAGACTTTTAAGAGGGATCGTTGGTTCCGAAACTAATGATTGTGCTGCGTAGTTGACTTTTTAAAATCTTATCAATCGTGTCATTTACCCGTTTTTTAGCGATAGTTTGATCCTGTGATGATTCTTTTATATCCCAGCGTTGGCTGCCCTGGGCCTGTTGACTGGAAGCATGGATTAAACTAATTTCCAGAGTGCCGCGTTGCCAGTACCAGCCTTGTGCATCTTTGCGTTCATTGAGAATCAGTTTAGCTTCAAGAATATAGGCTTTTTTAGTATCGGTAACGTGAGTAAAGCCGGCAGCTGAAATGGCAGCTTTGAGCATGGTATCCAGGCCACCGAGTGGATCAGTATCCACTTTGCTGTAAATAGACATGCGTTGCAGCAAGGTATCCCGATCATTGGCAAGAGTGGCCAGATTGTAGGGGCTGTCGAGTCCGCGGCCTGAGTAGTCGACTATTTTAAGTTGTTTGGCGTAAACCTCGCGTTCCAGTTGTGCTTGCAGGGCACGGTGGGCAAGACCAATTTTAGGTAGAAGATTATTGTTTTGTCGAGCCCGGCGAATAGCCAATGCGGTAACCTCATCAAGTTGATTTATGCTGTCGCGCAGATTAGCCGATGCCTTCATTCTTTCCAGTACCGCAAGCACATGAAATTGCTTGTTGGCTTTGTCTTCCCAGGTTTCAGCAATTTGAATGCCGGATATAATTTGATCGCTGTGGGTGGATATATTTCGGCTGGTACTGGATTCCAATTGTAAACTAGTTTTTCCAGCTTCAGTTTTACTGTCCGAGCGTACTTGATCTTCGCTTTGTTCCTGAATCCTGACTTCAAATATTTTTGCTAAATCAGCGCGAGCCCGATCCCGGGCGACAGCTTGATGACCGTCCTGCCCCTTGCCACTTAAATATTTTGAGGGTAGATAGAGACTACTATTACCGTTGACCCAGTCAGGCTGGCTTGAGCCGGTGCCGGCACAACCCGCTGCAAAAAACAGGCTGAAAAGTAAAAGGGAAATAAGTTTATTATGCATAATTTTAGTGCCTCTCTTTGGATTCAACCGGGGTTCCATTCGGGATTACACTGACCGATGCCCAATGGGTAGACAGGTATTGTTTGCGCTCATTGCTGAGTTTAATCTTGCCAAGCGAGCGTTGAAACAGGGTGTGATTATTGTGATCGATGAACTCTATAATAACATTATATGTGTCGGCAGGGGCATTTAAACGGGCCATTTGTATTTCAGCCGGCAGGGTCAGCCAGCTGCGGGTATCGGCACGTTCGGTGAGCACGCCGACAATGTTCACTATCAGCCCGACCAGGTCATTTTGTTTTCCGGCTTCATTGCTGGCCTCATGTTTTGCTACCGCCCGGGCTATAGCACGGGCGGTGATCTTACCCATCTGGGCTTTAAGACTTTCAATTTCAAGCATGCTGATATCTTCGGTTTTTTCAGTTTCGATACTCAGGCTAATATTTTGTTGTTCACTCCCTGGCTTTTGAATGCTTAGCCGGGCTTTGGCAATCGTCGTGCCTCGATTCACATAGCGGGGCAGGGAAATGCGGATCATGTGTCCTGATGATGGTTCGAGAACATTGATACTTGATTCCTGCTTTATCGGTGCTAGACCATTGTGAAAAAGAAAAATAAGTTCAGCCTGGTTTTGGCTTTGTGCCTGAAGATCTGCAAGTTGCAGGGAGAATTCCTGTTCATATTTTTGCCGTTCATCATCAAGGCCTATTTTATCAGCCATTAAAATGAGCATACGCTTGAGTTGTTGTGGAACCATAATATTATAGAGTGAGCTATGTAGCTGATAGGCATGAAAGGCTTTGCGATAGGCGATCATGGCATCACTCCATTCACCCAGATCTTCATAAATAATGCCACTCATATAGTGGGCAAAAGGATCTACGCTTAGAGGACTGTCAGGATCATTTTGCATCAGTGTACGCAGGCGAATATTGATTTGTAACATTTCGACCCGTGCCGCATCCAGATCCTTCATTTCAAGATAATTCAGGGCGGCATAGATATGTAACATGATTTGCTCAACAGGTGAGCCAATATAAGTTTGGGAGGCATCATTAATTATAAAGGATGAGGCGGTTTCTGAAACGCTCAGGGCAGAATATTTTTCAATGATAGCTTTGGCTTTTTCAATTTCCGCGTTGCTCTCACTGTATTTGTTCAACATGCGGAGTATCGTTGCCTTATTGCTGGCATAGAGAAATAAATCTTTATTACTGTGTGACTGCTTATCAAGCGCTTCTAATGCGCCGGCTGGATCATTGTTTAATAGTTTAACTTCGACGGTTTGAAATGACTGGCTGTAGCTGGCACAGCCACTGCAAATTAATAGCACGGCCGCCATGGCCGTAACGGATAAATTTTGCAGTGACAATATCACGTTGTAAATGATGTGGGCAGCCAGGGTTGATTAGTAGCGCAGGTTACTATTTTTAACCAGTTTTTTGATTTTCTTCTGTCCCAGCCAGACCTTGCGATTATCTTTTAAACTAATCAGGGTAAGGTCAACCTGGTAGTAGCGAAGTTGGGTTTTGCCTTCCATATCTATAATGGTGTTGATGCTGCCTTTGAGCATGAAGTCGGCTCCCATTTCCTGCCCCATGGCATTACGGGTGGCATTGCTGGCATTGAGATCCTGATCTTTACGTTCGTCGCGGACTTCCTTACGTTCAGTGTTGGACGCGACAAAGTTGACCATACCGGAATTAACCATGGCGCGTTCAATATCGGCAATAAAGGTTTTGACATTGATATGTTCGTGGCTGAGATTGCGGACTTCACCGACAATGAGTGCCGGCATACTGTTATGTTTATTGCTGTAATTTCTAATCCAGGGTCGGTCGAGCATGTCGGTGATCATTTCATCCGAAACCATACGTGAATCGGTGTCATTCCATGCGCCGCTAAGATCAATAGATTCATCAACATCTACCCGCTTGACCTGGGTGCCGCAGGCGGTAACCAGCAGGGTTATCATACTGGCGAGGATTAAGAGTTTGAATTTTTCAAAAAACATGGTGCGTTCTCCGCTTATTTTTTATTTAGATGAGGCTTTGTCAAAGGTATTGTCGGCATGGCTGATAAGATATTGTTGCAGATCTTTATTCATATGGCGGGCCGTATCCAGGATCTGTTTTACATATTTCATGTCCAGCTCAGCTAAGGAATAAATAGTGCCGGTTTTGTCATCCTTCCAGCGGCCTATGATTTTGGCACCGGAGAGGTTCATTTTAGTCAGGCTTTTAATTTCCCGTGAAACAGATTGCTGGCTGACCGCATCCTTACCGCTACCGGATGCGGCCGTGTAATCCTGGCTGGCAATATCGAGCATGGAGCTTAAAATACGTGAAAGTTCAGCTCGGGCACGGTTATCGGCCGTGGATTTTTGTAGCGAAGTATCGCCCATTGTCGGGGCTTCACCAACACCGTGAAAGAGCTTGCCTTCGTTATTATTCAAATATTGAGTGCCTTCATTGACCCAGTCGGGCGCATCACTGATGCCCAGATCGCTTTCGACCACACTTTTGCTGGAGCAGCCGGATACCAGCATGCTAATCGCTAGTAGAATTAGAGGGGCTGTCGCGTTAATTGAATGTTTCCATTTTCGCATGAGAGAACTCCTGATATTTAAATGAGTAAGGTAACAATATGGTTAAGCATATCTGTGACTGGCTGTCTGTCAATGTGATTCTGAAATTGCCATGCCTACCCCAACATATTAACATAGCACACTGTCATCCACGGATGTTGTTCGGGTTGTTATGTGAAGAGTTCCCTCATCAGTATTTTCAAATCCTTCTATCAGAGCCTGCGGGATTTATATCCTATTATTCTGGTGATCGCTTTTTTCCAGATTGTCGTTCTGCAGCAGCCTATTCCTCATCTTTTTCAGATTTTAAGCGGCACCCTGCTCGTGGTGGTAGGCCTGAGCCTGTTTGTGCAAGGTTTGCAGATGGGTCTGTTCCCCATTGGTGAGTCTATGGCCTATGCTTTTGCCCGCAAGGGCAGCCTGTTCTGGCTATTGGCATTTTCCTTTGCCCTTGGTTTTGGTACGACCATTGCTGAGCCGGCCCTGATTGCGGTGGCGGATGAAGCTGCCGATGTCGCGGCTGCCGCCGGGGTGGTTGTCGATAGTCTGGATGCGAAGGCGCGTTATGCTGATGGCTTACGCCTTACCGTGGCTTTTTCCGTGGGACTGGCTTTGATTATCGGCGTATTGCGGATTTTGCGCGGCTGGCCTATTCAGTATCTGATCGTCGGCGGTTATATTGGTATCGTCGTTATGACCGCCTTTGCGCCAGAAGAAATCATTGGTATTGCCTATGATTCTGGTGGCGTGACTACCTCGACGATTACCGTGCCATTAGTGACAGCCCTGGGGGTGGGGTTAGCGTCTAGTATCAAGGGGCGTAATCCAATGGTAGATGGTTTTGGTTTGATTGCTTTTGCATCGTTAACACCTATGATATTTGTGATGCTGTATGGAATGTTGCGATGACTGAATTTTTCATGCAATTACTGATGGTCACCCTTGATACCGTATTCGATGTGTTGCCGATCGTGGTGATTATTTTCGGCTTCCAGTTTCTGGTCATTCGTCAGCCTGTGCCACATTTAAAACAGGTATTGTTGGGTTTTCTCTATGTTTTGCTGGGACTGTCTTTTTTTCTGGTGGGGCTGGAACAGGCGTTATTTCCTATTGGTGAGTTGATGGCAACACAACTTACCGATCCTGTTTTTATCTATGGCAGTCTGGAAAAGGTACCGGAGTTTCTTCATTGGTCAGATTATAAATGGGTTTATATTTTTGCCGCGAGTATCGGTTTTTCCACTACGATTGCGGAACCCTCATTATTGGCGGTGGCCT
This sequence comes from uncultured Thiohalophilus sp., assembly GCA_964575555.1. Classification (GTDB taxonomy): domain Bacteria; phylum Pseudomonadota; class Gammaproteobacteria; order UBA6429; family Thiohalophilaceae; genus JAADGZ01. The sequence continues at coordinate 28,155 of CAZNRP010000026.1, forward strand.
TGAAAGCACACGAAGTCTCAGCGGGAACCATCAGTGTCTGGGGCTTGCGGGTGGCTGTGGCCTTTGGGGTAGCTTTTGGTATTGCCCTGGGAACTTACCGTATTGTTAGCGGCACACCACTGCATTATTTTATAATTTTTGGTTATGTCATTGTTATTATTCAGACCTTTTTTGCGCCGAAAATGATCATCGCTCTGGCTTATGATTCCGGCGGGGTTACGACTTCAACGGTAACCGTGCCACTGGTCACGGCGTTGGGGCTGGGCCTGGCGAGTACGGTGCCGGGACGTAGCGCCTTGCTGGATGGATTTGGTCTGATTGCCTTTGCCAGCCTGTTTCCGATTATTTCGGTGATGGCCTATGCACAGCTTAGTCAGTGGCAGGGATCACGAGAAAGAAAGAAAAATTGAGGAGAGAGTCATGCATTTTAAATTAATTATTGCCTTAATCGAGGATGACAAGACGGATGCAGTAATGGGCGCGGCGCGTGAGGCAGGTGCAACCGGAATGACGGTCATTAACCATGCGCGGGGGGAAGGCCTGAAACAGAGTAAAACTTTTTTTGGTCTAACTCTGGAAACCCAGCGTGACATGTTAATGATGCTGGTGGAAGAACACCTTTGTCGTTCAATTCTTGAAAAAATTGCCGAAGTCGGTGAATTTGAGGATAAGCCGGGATCAGGCATAGCATTTCAGATTGATGTTGAAGATGCGGTTGGCATCAAACAGCAGATTGCCAGTTTAAGTGATGTTGTGGAGGAAGAAATATGAGCCATAAAAAAGTGGTGCGAGTGAGTGATGTGATGAAAACACGCATCGACATGGTGGATGGGATGACCACGGTGAGTGAAGCGCTGGGGATGATGAAACATATCGAAACCAAGACTCTTATTGTGGATAAGCGGCACGAGAATGATGAATACGGGATTGTGCTGATTTCAGATATTGCAAAACAGGTGCTGGCACGTGACCGTTCGCCGGATCGAGTAAACATTTATGAGGTAATGGCCAAGCCGGTTATTTGTGTTGATCCGGATATGGATATTCGTTATTGCGCACGGATGTTTGAACGCTTTGGATTATCGCGTGCACCGGTTATTGAGCAGCGTAAAGTCGTGGGTATCGTTAGTTATACCGACATGGTTTTGCGTGGTCTGGTGGTGAACAGTGAATATCATCCGGAATAACAGCTTGTCCTTAAAATATGCATATTGATCAGCATCGTGGCCTGCTGGATGTGGCCAGACAGGTAGTTTCACCTAATTGTGATGCCCGTCCGCCGGAGACAAGGATTGAGCTGCTGGTGATTCATAATATCAGCCTGCCGCCGGGATGTTTTGGCGGTGATGCGATTGACTGTTTCTTCACTAATACGCTGGATGTGGGCCGCGATCCTTATTTTGCCGGAATCAGCGGGATGCAGGTATCCGCGCATGTGTTGATTCAACGCGATGGCTCGATAATTCAATATGTTCCGTTTCATCAGCGAGCCTGGCATGCCGGTGTTTCCAGTTTTGAAGGTCGTTCAAACTGTAATGATTACTCAATCGGCATTGAGCTGGAAGGCACCGATGAGCGGGCCTACGAAGAAGTTCAATATCAGACCTTGTGTGAGTTGATTAAACAGCTCGGGCAGGCCTATCCGGCTATTCGGGCAGATAGAATTGTCGGTCACAGTGATATTGCGCCGGGGCGAAAAACCGATCCTGGTCCGGCCTTTGACTGGACAAAAATATCAGGCTTGATATTGTGAAATAAAAAACGGACACTACTCACATGAATCTTATCAGCATTCTTATCGCCCTTATGGTGGAAACTCTGTACAAGCCGGTTAGCGACTATCGTCGGTACGACTGGTTACTTGATGCCTGCACAAAGCTATATCACAAGCTATCGGCTCAGGCCTGGCGTGATGGCCCGATTGGGCTAATTCTGATTATTGCTCTGCCTTGCGTAAGTGTCTGGTTAATTGCTGCGATGTTAGCGGGCGTGGCAGGTTTGTTTAGTTTTCTATTTGGCTTGCTGGTGCTTATTTATTGTATCGGGCCAAAAGATCTTCTTGATGATGTGACTAAATTTAATGATGCCCTGCAGGCTGAAGATGCGGATGCCGCACGTCATTTTGCTGAAGAGATTCTTGGGCGGGAAGTCAGTGGTGATCTGGTTTCACTGGCAGAGCAGGTCAAGGAAAGCATTCCGGTAACGGCTAATTCTCGGGTACTGGGAATATTATTCTGGTTCATGCTGATGGGGCCGGTGGGTGCTGTATTATTTCGTTGTACCTGCCTGCTTTATCATCAGGGCGGTTGGAGCAGCGGCTTTGCACATATACTCGAACGCCTGCATGAAATTATGATTTGGCCATCCGCGCGGATGAGCGTGATTGGCTTTGCCCTCACCGGCAGTTTTGTTGATACGGTCAGCAACTGGCAGTCATCGTCAGATTTTTGGCGGCGTAATAGTGAAGAGTTATTAAGTGTCAGTGGTACCGGTGCCGTTCGGCATGAACTCGATGAGCTTCCAGAAGAGGGGCTGGCTGATATTGAAGGTGTGCAGAATGTACTGGCACTGATGAAACGTACTCTGCTCGTCTGGTTAGCTATTCTTGCTTTGTTAACATTAACTGGCTGGGTGTTGTAGGTTCGATTTCAATCGAACGGGGCGAGTATTACGGTTGGGTGGGCTTCGAATTTGTACGGCTGAAGCCGTATCTACATAAGTAGATCTCCGTTCACTTGCACGGGGAGATTCATTATTCGGTTTTATTATTATCGTGACTATACCTCCTGTTACCACCATCGATCTTATTCGTCACGGCGAACCCGTGGGCGGAAAGCGATACCGCGGACATATCGATGATCCACTGAGTGAAAAAGGCTGGGCGCAGATGCGTTCAGCGGTTGCGGATCATCATCCCTGGGATGCGATCGTGTCGTCATCTTTACGTCGATGTTGCCTGTTTGCCGAAGAATTGGCGGCGCGTCATCAGCTTCCTCTGATGAGCGATCCCCGTTTGATGGAAATTGGTTTCGGCGACTGGGAAGGCTGCACTGCAGCTGAACTGCTGGAAGATAATCCGGATGCTCTGTACCAGTTTTGGTCTGATCCCATCAACAATACACCGCCGGGTGCGGAGACGCTGAGAGCATTTGAAAAGCGGGTAATTAAAGGTTGGAATGATGTACTGAAAAATTATGCCGGTCAGCACGTTCTGATAGTGGGGCATGCGGGGATGATGCGTATGATTATTCGTCATGTGCTGGATATGCCGTTAGATCGGATGTTCCGCTTACAGGTTGCTCTGGCAGGAATGAGTCGTATTGAAGTTGAGGGTGAGGGTGAGAGTGCACTCCCCCGACTGGTTTTTCATGGTGGACAACTATAAGCGTTTATTGAATCAATGCTGTGTTGAAAATTATAATATTCTTATATTATTCATAAGCTTAATAACTTAGAGTTTTGGTGGTTTTTCTGGTTTTTCTGGTTTTT
>CAZNRP010000027.1:0-4216 GCA_964575555.1 uncultured Thiohalophilus sp.
CCCTCCCTCTATAGGGATATACAGGCAATACAGCCAGATCGGTATACTTCCAACTCTGTAAAATTCATCCGTAATAAGCGGATAATGGTAAAAAACAAACAGCAATGGCCAATACGACTTCATTCGGCTGATTTGTCTATTCAACAGATTACTCGGGCAGTCACCCTGTCAAAAAATCTGCCCACTGCAGCAACGGGCAGTAAAATGGATTTTGACGTAGATATGGCCGCGAAAGCTGCCGCCGAGATGGGCTTACAGGCAGTACAAGGAAAAGCGGGATCTGCACGCGATTGTCTGCTATATTTCGCATCAATTTGTCTTAATCGCCCTGGGTGCAGTGAGACGTTGGCTGAAGCAGCAAACACTGTTCGCGAGATACTGGATTCCGGTGCAGCGATGGCAAGGCTTGAAGCGGCCAGAGACTGACTATTTTTTAATATTTGATTTTGATTAACTTTTAGCTGAAACATAGGAGATTCTGATGAACCAGGCTTATTACGATGCAGTAGTGAAAATGGAAGAAATGGGTGTAAATTCTGAGTACTTACAGGGCTGGCAGGGTGGTTTTTTACACAACCCTGAACGTGAAGAACAGCGCGTAAACGAAGCCTACAGTGCCGGTTTTGAAGATGGCAAAAGCCAGACCACTGATAACTTCGGCAAATGGACCAAGTAAATAACTGATAGTGTCAGTTAGTCAGTAAAAAAGCGGGCTTTTAGCCCGCTTTTTTTATGCCCTGGATTCAGCTCGGCCGGATTCCGTCTATAAATATAACTTAAACAAATTAGTAGAGTCGACTTTAGCCAGCCATTGGTGGACTAAAGTCCACCCTACTTAAATAAATTCGGTATCGCTCGTTTGATATGAGACATGATCTCTGGCACTTCAATATCCATCACCTGTGAGCTGACCCACTTACTGTGTCGTTCACCCAGCACCTTGGTGATCTGCTCACCAAAAAAGCGTTTCATGTTAAAACTCGGGCCTTCTTCATGGCTGTAACTGAAATCGACGTAATCGGCCATTCGCCGATTCAATGTATCAATAAAGGCCTGTCGGTAATCTCCTTTACCCTGTACATCACGTAAATTGTCTTCCAGGTGTTTGGCGCACTTTGAGGCTAACTCAGTAATAAAACGTACCCGTTCATTTTCATCAAATCGCTCAATTGTAATGCGATCGGTCAAATGCACAGAAAAAGCGAGAAATTCAGTAATCACATCCAGACGTTGTTGCTGAGAGTCGGTCTGATAATCTTCATTTTCCAGGCTCAGAACTCCATTGGTAGCAATACGCCAGAGAATAAAGGCCACGGCTCCGGCAATTTCTTCAACAGAATGGGTTTTATTTTTTTTACTCCAACGGCTTTTAATTCGCAAAATGGATAATCCTCAGTCTTAAAAGTTAAAGTGTAATATATATATTATCTGCAAGATCATGTTATATAAGAAGTTAATAATAAACATTAAATCTGGCATTGATGCCTGCTAAATAACGCTGGTTCAAAAAAACAACACTTGCATAATGATGCAGTATTTTACTAAGGTATAGATAATATTCCCTATTTTAACGTAACTGCGAAAAATATATGTATCCCGAATTAGCTAGTCCCGAATTGAAAGCACTTCGCCATCGCGTACAACTAAACTGCCATATCTCTGATGCCCAATTTGCCGGCAATTACACCCTGTGTATCTACCTGTTGAAAATGCGTGAATTTTGCCGCTGGGAAACGCAACAGGCTTTCACTGCAAGTTTGAATCGGGATGAGGTGGGAAACTGGCTTAAACAACGGGAAGCCCTGTGGAGTGAGTGTGAGGGGCAGGCCTTTCAACCACTGGATATTGCAGGGCATCGTCTTGATCCGTTTGAAAGCGATGATATTAACTGGCAATTACAGGGGCATAATCTGGTTTACAGTGGGGGGTTTGGACGCAGTTCACAGCCCCATTTTTTTCTCGCGGAACAATTGCGAAAGATGGAATATGGTGACTACACCGTGCTAATTTCCGGACATGAATATGCGCGGGATCTGGCCGCTCCGCCCGCCATGTCACAGGGACGAACCATCTATATCCGACGAGAGTCTTTACGCCGGATGTTGTGGGAAAAAATTGAAGAATGGCGTTGGAATCGTCCTCACAATGCGATGCAACGCACGTTGGCTGAATACGATTTCAGTGATGCAAATACTGAGCAGACGCTGGAACAACTCACCGATGCTGAATTGCAATCTGCACTGGATCATGAAATCGGTGAAATTATGGTGCAGGATCAACTGGGGGAAGCCTGGGAAATCCTGTTAGCCCACCTGCCCCACTCCAAAGCCGAGATTATGCTGCGTGCAGTACGTGACCATCTGGCTGATGCCCTGTCTACCCTGCCAGCCCTACTTCAGCGGCAGGAAACGGCCTCTATTCACTTTTATTTTGCAAATTTAAGCAGCATGCGTAAATACCTCTACCCTGCACTGATGACAGCATACAACGCCTGGTGTGAAGGCGAGGCATTTTCTCAGTTGCGAAAACAAATGCTGGATGGGAAAGCACACTGGCTTGCCTTATGTGAGGAAGTTTTATCACTCACAGAAAAAGCAGGGGCATCACTGGCTGAATCCATTGAGCAAAAAATAGAAAACAGCCGTCTATAATTAGCAATCCTTATTTAGTCTGAATGGATCTCCCTGTCACAAGCGGACATTATGTTAGGTATGCTGAAGCCGTATCTACAAGGTGCTTGCGGTAAGTCTTCCGCGTGGGCACAAAAATCCTGCCCACCCTACAATATCATTTAGCACCATTCCCAGACTAATTTAATGGCGTAGGGTGGGCACGGATTTTGTGCCCACCGAATATACTTCGTCGCAAGTGGCGAATAAAGCAAGTCTAAATCTCTATCTTATCCGGCCGATATAAAGCGTAATAATATTATGCTCTGCAACCAATAGCGGATAGACAATACTTAAAAGGGATTTACACTCAGGGTTAATATGAAAAATATTATCGCCAGGCCGAGACTTAAAAATGCTGTGATAGAAGCGCAGCTCTCCTATTTGTCTTATATGGGGATACCGGCTTATTTTTCGAATGTGGTCATTGCACTGATTCTTGCCTATGTCTACTGGCAACGTGAACCACTGTTAGTCGGTACGCTGAGTGCGATTGTTATGGCAATCTCAACTCTGCGTTATATTTTCTTCCGGCTTTTTACTCAAACTGCAGAAAATATGCGCGATCACGAACACTGGTCTCGGATGTATTTAGTCGGCAGCACCATGAGTGGTTTGACCTGGGGGTTGGGTCTGGCCTTTATTGCCAATTATCTTGGCGGAATTGATTACTTTATTATTCTCACGGTGACAATTATTGTCAGCGCAATTGGATTTATTTCTTTATCCAGTGATTTACGTGCGGTGTTTATGTTTTTCTATCCCCTGATATTTCCATTCACCCTGAGCTGCTTATTATATTACGCCAATCCTTTAATGCTCGCCACGGGCATTATGTTAATCATTTACATGATCGTAGCAGGCTTTATGTCACTTATGCACTACCGACATTTTATTCGTGGCGTGATTTATCAGCAACGAAATCTACAGTTAAAACATCGAATTGAAAATTCCAATGAAGATCTAAAGCAGGCAAATGAAAAATTAGCCGCATTATCGTCAACAGATTCATTAACTGGCCTGGCTAATCGCCGGCATTTTGCTCACTTCCTTGAGCGTGAGATGCAACAGTCACAGCGTGACCATAATGCGCTGACTATTATATTGATCGATATTGATTTCTTCAAACTTTATAACGACAACTATGGTCATCTTGCCGGTGATGATGCCCTGGCTAAAGTTGCTCGGGCCATTGCAGAGGCATTAACTCGCCCCATGGATCTTGCTGCACGCTATGGCGGTGAAGAGTTTGTCGTTGTTTTACCTGGCACGGGCATGAAGGGAGCGACTAATATTGCAGAGCGCATTAAACAGTCTATCAGTGCATTACAGTTGCGGCATGAATATTCAGAAGTTGCAGATAAATATATTAGCGTCAGTATGGGACTGGCCGAATTGAAGATTGATATTGACTGTGTGCCAGAGTCATTGATTCACCGTGCCGATATGGCACTATATGTTGCTAAGGAGTCAGGGCGAAATACCTATGTGACGGATGCACCGGCAGATAAAGCGTAACCGATATACCTGTGATACCTGTGATACCT
>CAZNRP010000027.1:4316-31198 GCA_964575555.1 uncultured Thiohalophilus sp.
ATACCTGTGATACCTGTGATACCTCAAAATAATAATTGATGCCGTTTGGCGTGGTATTGGAATGAGTGATTTTTAGAGGTGAAACTTAATGACTCGTCACAAACATTTCCTATTACTTACACTCATCATGTTGGACTTCATTTTGTTCAGCCCATACCTATTTGCTTAAATCTCAGCTTAATTACAGGTGTAGGTTGCAACATTGATGTGGCCGCTGATTGAAACAAAGAATCGACGTCCTGTTTCATTGGTGCGTTCATCATCACAGAGAATCATTTCAACGCCCGCCTGAGCTATCGCCGCTACTTCAGGCTCTTCTGGTTTCACTGGTCCCGTTTCTGGCGTAGTCTCTGTGGGCACAGTTTCCGTATCGGGCGTGGTTTCTTCCGGGCAATTCCTCTTCATTCCGCCACCCCGGCATCCACGTCCACCATTTTGGCCTGCAAAAACTTCATTTATGGGGATTAGGCTATAAATAACCTCTGCAGTCCAGTCACGCACTGCTTCTACGAGTGCGGCAATCCGAAGTTTACCTATGTCTAACAGGCAAGTTCCACATGCGGCGAGGGAACCATTGGGTTTGAATTGTATATAAGGGTCGGTTGAGGATAAGTCCATGCCGCCGGGCAGTCCCTGAACCACATTAATAATTTCATCGGTGCCATCGACAACCCCCGGATTATCCGAGTCAACAAAAACAATCCAGCCATTATTCCAGTCAACACCGGTGCAGCTAGTTTGGCTGTTGCTGGCGCAAACACTCACTTGCTGATTACGTTTGATCGCTTCACTACGGGCAAGCGCAAGGCTTCCCATTAAATTGTTCGCACTTGCGGACATTTGATTATTTTGTACAAAATTACGGAAATTTGGGACGGCCAGAGTTGTTACCAGGGCAAAAACGGCCAGTGCAACGATTAATTCAATTAGTGACAAGCCCGCTGAATGGACTCTTATTCTAGATATTCGATGTCCTGCATTAAGATTATTTACTTCATCTTTCACACTTAACTTCATGATCTACTTCACTTATTTATTTGATTCTAAAAATTTCCAGAAATCCCTCATTTTTACTCGTGATTAATGCCCCTATTAACGAGATTTGCTGCACTATTTATCGGCATATAAGGATGATTGTTTAATTATTATTTGCTAATAACCAGATTTTTGACCTTAAGTAAATCTGATAAATTGCATTGAATAGCGCAGATTTGAGTCGGCATGATGCCGGCACAGTCATTAAGGTTCTATATGCTTAAGGAAGTACTGAACCGAAATGTTAGGGGCGGCTTAAAGAGGTGACAGCGTAGAAATATTCTATCGAGTGGCTGGCTCAGAAATGACCACTTCCGTTTCATTCATATCGCCATTAGTGGATATATGGATTTCGCTGATGCCGGGAAGTTTGAACAGAATATAAGCCCCCATCAAGGTCATGAGCTTCTGGTTTTCCATTTCATAGGCCCCGTAGAGTTTATCAGCGGCAACCTGACAGCGTTGCACCGGATTTGGGTTATCCACCCAGGTAAAACTCATTTGCCAGCCATTGTCCATGTCGGTGTCCATTTTATGAAAAAAGTCCCTGGCTTCGTCAAGCGTTTCTTTTTCTATCTTTAGACGCATGGATTGACCATCGATTACAACATTCAGTATCATGCTTATACCTTTAAATATGTGCGTTTAATCCAAATTAATCAATTACATAGTTTACCTGAAATCAACACGGGACGGCAGCTAAAATGATGTTACAAATTCCCTCGGTATTAGATAAGTCCCGACTTAGAAAAGTAAAAGAGTTACTGGATAAGGCGCAGTTTGTTGACGGAAAACTGTCGGCCGGGATGGCCGCGAAAAGTGTCAAAAATAATGAAGAAGTTGCCAGTAGTGACGCCCAGGTAAGCCAGCTTAATAATGTTGTCATGGGTTCTCTGGTGTCGAATCCGACGTTCAAACAGGCTGCCCTGCCCTACCGGGTAGCGGCTCCTTTTTATGCCCGTTACCGACCGGGGATGACCTATGGAGATCATGTTGATGATCCGATTATGGGTAAGGGTGAATATTATCGCTCGGATGTATCTACCACAGTTTTTCTCAACCAGGCAGAAGAGTATGAGGGTGGTGAACTGGTAATACATACTGCTTTTGGGGAACAAAAAGTGAAACTGGCCGCAGGGGATGCCCTGGTTTACCCCTCAGCAAGCCTGCATCATGTAGCGGAAGTCACGGCGGGAGAGCGAATAGTGGCGGTCACCTGGGTGCAAAGCATGATTCGAGATGCGGCAAAAAGGGAGTTGCTCTATGGTCTCAATGAGGCCCGTGAAACCCTGTTACGCCAAAACCCGAAGGCACAGGAAAGTAAGCAGGTGGATATCAGTTACGCGAATTTGTTCAGGATGTGGGCCGAGGTTTAATTCGCCGCTGTCTGGGGTGAAAACGTGTTGGAACGACTGTAGATACGACTGTAGGTTCGCCGCATAGTATCGGAAGGGTAGCAGACATAAAAAAAAGCCGTCATTTCTGACGGCTTTTTTAAATTCCAGTTTCAGCAAAAATTAATAGAAACGCTTGGAACCTTTTTCTTCGTGTGCCAGAGCATTAACTTTATCGGATAATTTGGCGAATTCTTCACGGTAGTTCTGCAGTATATCGCCATCTTTAGCAACATACATATCTGCCATTGTGACGCCATTAGCCTGTTCGTAGGCAATGAATTTTTTCTGCATTTCCAGCATCTGGGCGATCAGTTTTGATTTCTCACTCATGTTATAACCCCTGAATATCAAGTATTAAAAAATTTAGGTGGAATTTATTCCGTGGGGCGAAATTTACCAGCCTGCTCACCCTACATCTATATCCACTTTGGTCTATGTGGCCTTTTTTTGTTTAGTAACCACCTTTACGGCGGGTTTCAGGCAGGCCAGCAATCATGCCTGCCTGTTTGCTGGGTTTGCCGGGGAACAGATCATACAGTTCTTTGGATGAGACTTTGTGGCCCCATTTATCCGTCATCGCCTTGTTCATATTGCGGTCATTAGGCTGGTTAGCGTTGTTGTTGATGTATTCGTCACGCAGATAGTTAACAACGTCCATATGTTTCTCGGTTAATTCAAGACCCTCTGATTCAGCCAGTGCTTTCGCGACATCTTCGCTCCACGCATTGTGATCAGTCAGGTAACCAGTTTCAGTGGTTTCAACGGTGCTGCCATTTACTTCAATTCCCATACTTTACTCCTTACAAATTTAAAGATGATATTTCAAAAAACCAGGTTGGACTTAGCCAATCTGACAAACTAAATAGTAATATTTGTTCCGGCTTAGCCATCAGGATTAACCGGTTTAATCCCCTTTTGTGGTAAAAATAGACCACATCCAAGCTGTCGGTGCGTTCCCAGCCCATATTGCTGCAAACGAACAGATTCTTCCTGTTGCAGATCAGCCAGCATTAAACTGCGGGTGTGCAAAATGCCCTTGGGCGTAATAATCTGTCTTTCTTTGCCTGCTAGCATTTTCCTTATCTGGATACCCAGTTCCTGTACCTGTGATACCGTCTGCTCCAGAAAAGCGGTTTCATCCAGACCTTCGTCACTGACCACGAAACGGGCAAAGATGATCGGTGAATCACTTAACAGGCGGGCTTCCACTTTTCCCAGTGTCAGGGTATGTCCGCCAATATCCAGTGTCTGGCCAGCCAGTTCTTCTATGGCTGCCTGCCGGGTTTTCGGCATCCGCAGAACTAATTTCTGCCGCCGTGAAATAAACATTAGCTCATCCGGATCCCCTTCGGGACGCAGCCAGCCATTACCGGATTCAGCACCGTATATGGGATGGATAGCCGCCAGCTTTTCTTCTTCCAGCCAGGGTAGAACTTGCTGCAATGCCTGGTATAAGGCGTACATGTGCTCATACGGCAGGCATTTGCAGTTAATCGTAAAAACAAAATCCATGACCTCATCAGAAATGGTGTTTTGTACCTGTCTATCTTTATCTTCTGTCCAGAAGTTTTGCATAAATTGCGGCTCCTCAGGTTTTTACGCTGGTGAAAATAGCCTCAAGCCGCTCTTCCCAGTTTTCAGGGGTGTCAGCATAGGGTGGCTTTACGTCCATACTAAAAAACCGTTCACCCTGTTGGGCTTTTTCTTCAATAGCACTGACCAGACCGTCGAAATTATCCAGATCGTGGCGTTGCATTAATAATTCACTTAACCAGAGCATGTATATTATCCGTATTTGTTGATGAATGATTCATAAAGCTATGTATAGCTTCATTAAAATTATTTAACTAGCTATCAGGTACCCTGAATGCGGTCGAGATAACGCGCTCGATAGAGTAAGCGGGGCTCACCCTGATCTTCAAAAGCGCAGCGATTATGCAGGATGTTATTACATATAATCCCCTGCCCGGCTTCAAGTTTGTGCTGAAAAATATAGTCACTCCCACTTTCTAAAAAATCTGCCAGGCCTTTTATAGCGGCGAGGGTTGCTTCGTTATTCCTCCATTCAATACTGCGTATCCTTGCGGTATAGCGCATATGTAGCTTGCCTGTGGCGCTAATAGAAAAAACGGGGCCGGTCTGGGCAGCACGAATCACTGTCCCCTTTTCTTCATTTGCCGGTATGGTCATGGCCTGAGGATGCATCAGTGCATATATATAGTCGGGATTGCTGTCTCTCAAGTGTATATAGGCAATTTCAGGATCCAGAATGGCATTTTCACCCCCCCGTGCAGCCGGGCTGATACAGTGCAATAACATCCCCCGAATTTGTTGAACCGCTGACTTATAATAGCCATCGGTGTGCCAGCTAATCTTCAGGTTTGAATAGGGTATATACGTTTGCCGCCGTCCTCCCGGAACAACTTTAAGCGAACTAATGCTGTCATTGTCTGCGCACAGATTACTGTCCAGGCGGGAGAGTCCCAGCTGTTCACCAAGTCGTTTAACTCGTATTTTGTCCTCAGGATCACCATAGGAGTGTTTTAGCTGATAAAAAACCATATTTGTTTTCTGACAATGCTGGATCAGAAGTTTTCTTTCTGCCGTCGTCAGTTTTTCCGGATTTTCTATTTCCACCCGTTGTTCTGATATACGGATCGGGTAAGTCGATAATTTTTTGTCTCGCCAGATTTTATAGGCTTCCTCATCATTCATATTGAAATGCCCGGTTTCAGGCATCCCCAACATTTCTGGGGATGATTTCTGATGGGGTTTCAATATTTGCATTTGTCTGATTCCTGAGTATGATACACGCACAAAGTGCAGGGTAAAGCCACAATGCGGCGGAACCCGAGTGTCCGGTTAATTGCATTCGATCTATTCAACGTACGAACTATACTATCGGTCGTATGTCAGTCGTAAATGTCGTGTATACCAGTTTATGTAGCCGTTAAGCCATGATATTCACTTTGTAAAAGTATGCCGTAGGCATACTGGTTTTGTAGGGGAGATTAGAACACTCGTCGTCAACAAACTGAATATCCAGCTTGCTATATAAGCAGAATCCTGAACATTAACAAATACTTATATTATATATTGGACAACTTTTGAAAACATTGATCGCGCAAACTCGGAAATGTCATCAATTCGCCATATCCCCTTTGGGATAAGCGTCGATATGAAATTCACCCCATCAGTGTGGTTTCAGAAGATCTGTTTGCGCCATAAACTTGCGGCCAATTAAAACAGATGACTCAATCTCGCAATTTGTGAGAATTTTTGTTTAAGAGAAGATTTGTCTATACAACTTTAAATACAGGTTACCCCTTTTAAGGAGAACACCATGGCGAAAAAGATTTATGACACACCGATGCTGGACGAACTGGAAAAAGGCCCATGGCCCAGTTTTATTTCCGGTTTCAAACGTCTTAGAGACGAGCACCCAGATGAGCGTATTAACACGGTAGTTAGTGGTCTGTTGGGTCAGCTGGAACATTCTTATGAAACTCGTAAGGGTTACTGGAAAGGTGGCACGGTTTCTGTCTTTGGTTATGGCGGCGGTATTATTCCGCGTTTCTCTGAAGTTGCAGATGCGTTCCCTGAATCAAAAGAATTCCACACTGTTCGAATTCAGCCACCAGCAGGCAACCATTACACCACCGATATGCTGAACCAGCTGTGTGATAGCTGGGAAAAATACGGCTCCGGTCTGGTGACCTTCCACGGTCAAACCGGTAATGTCATGTTCATCGGTGTTGACACTGAAAGCACCCAGGGCTTCTTTGATGAAGTCAATGACTATGGTTGGGATATGGGCGGTGCCGGTCCTTGCGTCCGTACTGCTATGTCCTGTGTAGGTGCGGCTCGTTGTGAACAGTCCTGCTGTAACGAACACGGCATTCACCGTCACCTGGTAAACGAGTTTACCGATGATGTGCATCGCCCTGCTCTGCCTTATAAATTCAAGTTTAAAGTATCGGGTTGTCCTAATGACTGCCAGAACGCCATCGAACGTGCCGATTTTGCTGTTATCGGTACCTGGCGCGATGAAATGAAGATCGACCAGGCTGAAGTTAAAGCTTTCGTTGAACTTAAAGGCCGTGACTATGTATTAGATAACGTCACCAGCCGTTGCCCAACTAACTGCATCAAGTTGAATGATGATGACACCATGACTGTTGATAATCATGAGTGTGTGCGCTGCATGCATTGTCTGAATGTTATGACCAAGGCACTGTCTCCAGGTGATGACAAGGGCGTTACCGTTCTTATCGGTGGTAAACGTACTCTGAAGATTGGTGATTTGATGGGTACTGTAGTGATTCCTTTCAAAAAGATGGATACCCTGGAAGATCATGAAGAGCTGGTTGAGCTGGCTGGTGAAATGATTGACTTCTTTGCTGAAAATGCGCTGGAACATGAGCGTACCGGTGAAATGATCGAGCGTATCGGTCTGGTTAACTACCTCGAAGGTGTTGGCGTTGAAGTTGATCCCAACATGATTTCTGCTCCGCGTCAGTGTTCCTATGTCCGTATGGATGGCTGGGACGAAGAAGCTGAGAAATGGTTTGCCCGCAAAGCCGAACAGGCTGCTGGTTAATCCATAGCTGAAACCCTATACACTTATTTAATAATTAACGAAATCAGGAGATAAACATGGCACTAGCAGATATGCGTTCGCCAATTGAATCCGGATGTCCTGACGGATTTCAGTACATGCATCCTGTGATGCGCAGAAACTTTGGTTTGTGGAAATATCATGAGCATCCACAGCCAGGTGTCTTACTTCACGTTGCTATCAATGGTGACAAAGTCTGGACTGTCAAATGTGGTACTCAGCGTATTCTTGATACTTTTACACTGCGGAAGCTGACTGAAATCGGCGACAAGTTTGCTGATGGTTATATTCACTTTACGCTGCGTAGTAACATCGAATACATGACTGATGATGAAAGTAAAGTTCAGCCATTGATTAAAGCTCTGGGTGATGCAGGCTTCATCGTTGGCGGTACCGCTAACTCAGTCGCAATGATTTCCCATACCCAGGGTTGGTTGCACTGTGATATTCCCGGTACGGATGCATCAGGCGTAGTTAAATCTATGATGGATGAGCTGATTGATGAGTTCACCAGCTGTAACATGCCTAACCGTGTACATATCACCACATCTTGCTGCCAGATTAACTGTGGTGGCCAGGGTGATATCGCGATTAATGTTCAGCACACCAAGCCACCTAAGATTAACCATGACATGGTGGGTAATATCTGTGAACGTCCAACTGTTGTTGCACGTTGCCCGGTTGCCGCCATTCGCCCTGCGATGGTTGATGGCAAACCTTCTTTGGAAGTTGATGAGAAGAAATGTATTTGTTGTGGCGCGTGTTTTCCTCCTTGCCCACCAATGCAGATCAATCATCCTGAGCATTCCAAGCTGGCTATTTGGGTGGGTGGTAATCACTCAAACGCACGTAGCAAACCGACTTTCCAACGTCTGGTTGCCGCCGGCATTCCAAATAACCCACCGCGCTGGCCTGAAGCCACCGCCATTGTTAAGCAGATTCTTAAAGCTTACAAAGAAGGTGCTAAAGACTGGGAACGCATTAACGACTGGATTGAACGCATCGGTTGGCCGAAGTTCTTCGACGTTACTGGACTGCCTTTCACCAAGTATCACATTGATAACTGGCGCGGCGCTCGTAACAGCTTAAATGCTTCTACCCACATCCGTTTCTAAGGGAATCTGATATGAAGTTTGGTATACAGATTAATGAAGGCCCTTATACCCATGAGGCTTCGACCACGGCACTGAATTTTGTCAGTGCTGCGGTTGAGGCAGGTCATGAAATCTTTCGTGTTTTCTTCTATCATGATGGCGTGAATAACGGTACTCGTTATACCACCCCACCTCAGGATGACCGTAACATTGTTAATGCATGGTCTGAACTGGCAGAAAAACACAATATCGATCTCGTGGTTTGTGTTGCAGCGGCACAACGTCGTGGCATCGTCGATGAAGGTGAACAGGAACGCAACGGTAAAGATGGCAATAATATTGCCCCCGGTTTCCGTATTTCCGGTCTTGGTCAGTTAATTGAAGCGGGCATCCAGAGTGAGCGTCTCGTCGTGTTCGGCGATTAAAGGAGAAACGAAATGTCAGAAACAAAAAGATTTCTCTTTGTAAATCGTAAAGCACCATACGGTACGGTCTACGCTTGGGAATCCCTTGAAGTTATTTTGATTAGTGCTGCTTTTGAGCAGGACGTAAGTCTGGTATTTGTAGACGATGGCGTGTTTCAAATCGCTAAAGGTCAGGATACGACTGAGCTTGGTATCAAAAACTTTTCCCCTACTTATAATGCTCTCGGTGATTATGACATCAACAAGATTTATGTTGAAAAAGAATCTCTGGAAGCACGTGGGTTGACCGTTGATGATCTCATGAAACTGACTTATGAAGACGAAGATGATGACTGGGCAGAAAAAGATTCCATTCATGTTGTTTCATCAGCTGAGTTGGTCGAAATTATGGATCAACAAGACGTTGTCTTGAGCTTCTAGAGGGGAAACATTATGCCTATGTTACACACAGTAAATAAATCACCCTTTGAACGTGGTGCACTCGAATCCTGTATTCGCTTAGCAATAAAGGGCAGTTCTGTCCTGTTAATTGAAGATGGCGTTTATGGCGCAACCAAAGGTGGCACTGCCACTGCTATGGTTGAAGGTGCCATGAAAAATCTAGATTTTTATGTTCTGGGTTCTGACCTGAAAGCTCGTGGCGTGGATGAAAGTCGTCTGATTGATGGTATCACCGTTGTTGATTACAACGGTTTTGTAAAACTGACTGTTGAAAATGACAAAGTCCAGTCCTGGCTTTAATTTTATTTTTGTAATTTGAACGAGGAGAACTCATTATGAGTATTGAAGTAAACGGTAAAACAATGGAAACCGACGAAGAAGGTTACCTGGCTAATTTGAACGAATGGGAACCTGAAGTTGCTAACGTGATGGCTGCGCTTGAAGATACTACGCTTGATGACAATCACTGGGAAGTCATTAACTTCCTGCGTGAATACTATGAAGAGTATCAGATTGCTCCTGCCGTCCGTGTTCTGACCAAGGCTATTGGTAAAAAATTGGGTAAAGACAAAGGCAACAGCAAGTACCTGTACGAACTGTTCCCTTATGGCCCAGGTAAACAGGCATGTAAATATGCCGGTCTGCCTAAGCCTACTGGCTGCGTATAAATCGTAGACCTTCGGGCAGGAGTTATATAACTCCTGCCCTGCTTTAAAAAACTGTACTATTTTCTTCTGAATTTAAATGTAGAGGGGCGCTGGCATGTCGGCTTTGTCCGTATCCTATGCGATACTATTTTATCTCGCGACCACAATACTTGTTGGTGGCCTGTTTTATAAGATTCGTCAGTACTGGCGTACGCCTGCTCCACTAAAGATTGCCACGACGCCTGCGCCTGTTACGCAGACCGGCGTTGTACTCAGAATGGCACGCGAAGTTGTGCTGTTTGCCAGTCTTTTTAAATCTAACAAATGGATCTGGATTTTTGGCTGGATGTTCCATGTGGCGCTGCTACTAATCCTGCTGCGACACTTCCGCTATTTTGTTGATAACACCAGCATTATATGGTTCTGGGTTCCCTTGATTCAACCGTTTGGTAAGTATGCTGCTTTTGCGATGCTTGCAGGTTTGGGTGGGCTCTGGGCACGTCGCATATTAGTTGACCGTGTACGCTATATTTCATCCCCATCGGATCATCTAATGCTCGCCCTGCTCGTAGCTATCGCCAGCAGCGGTGCACTGATGAAGTTTGTCAGTCATACCGATATTGTTGGCGTTAAAGCATTTTTCTCAGGCTTGATGACCTTTAGTTTTCAGCCTCTCCCAGAAGATCCTATTTTGCTCGTGCATCTAGGACTGGTTGCAAGTTTGATGATTATTTTCCCTATCAGCAAGCTGTTACACGCACCGGGTATGTTCTTTAGTCCGACTCGTAACCAGATTGACAATCCACGTGAAAAACGTCACCTGGCACCCTGGGCTGCTGAACTTGAAGCAGAGAAGGCTAAATAAATTGTTAAAACCTTCTTACGCATACGTTTGAGGACATTGATGTGGCAGATTTTGAAGTACCTGAATTAAAAGAAACACTTGATATTCCGAAATATGTTGATGATGTAATGAAGGGCTCGTCGCCCTACATTGCCAAGGCAGAATTTCAGGAAGATCTCGGTTTTCCCGGTGAGCTGGTAGATAACTGGCAGCAAGTTGCACTGGATAAAATGACTGATCTGAGAACGCGCTACCGCTCGTTCCAGGTTTTTCTGGATATCTGCGTCAAGTGTGGTGCCTGTACTGATAAGTGTCATTATTATATCGGTACGGCAGATCCAAAAAATATGCCGGTTGCACGACAGGATCTGTTGCGCAAAGTTTATCGCCGTTATTTCACTTTCGCCGGCAAATACTTTCCTAAATTAGTCGGTGCGGTTGATCTTACTAAAGATGTTCTGGATGACTGGTATAGCTATTTCCACCAGTGTTCACAGTGTCGCCGCTGTTCAGTATTCTGTCCCTACGGTATTGATACCGCAGAAATCTCCATGGCTGCCCGTGAAATCCTGGACAGTGTCGGTATTGGTCAGAAGTACTGTAATGAAATTATGGGCAAGGTTTACAAAATTGGTAATAACCTTGGTCTGCCCCAGCGTGCTTTAGTCGATACGCTCGAAGGCCTGGAAGAAGAAGTTGAAGAAGATACCGGGGTTGCGGTTAAATTCCCACTTGATCAAAAAGGGGCTGAAATCCTGTTGGTCACACCGTCGGCTGATTTCTTTGCCGAACCCCATGTTGATGGCTTGATTGGTTATGCCAAAGTCTTCCACGAAGTTGGAGCTAGCTGGACCATGAGTTCCTATGCTTCAGAAGCGGGTAACTTCGGTATGTTTATCGGTAGTTATGAAAACATGCAGAAAATTGCTTTGCGTATTCGTAAAGCGGCCATCGACTTAGGGGTTAAACGTATTGTCTTTGGGGAGTGTGGTCATGCCTGGCGTGTTGCTTATGCTTTCCTCAATACCCTGGCCGGGCCGTTTGATTTTCTTGATCCGCGTTATCCAGTACCACAGCACATCATTGAATATACCCATGATCTGATTGAGAATAACAAACTGAAGTTTGATAAATCTGAAAATGATCACATGACGTTGACCTTCCATGATTCATGTAATGTTGCACGTGCTACCCGCATGGGTGACAAACCCGGTGGTCAAATTAAATTTCCACGTGATGTTATCAAAGCGGCTTGTAACAACTATGTTGATATGCCCGCCGATACCATTGGCGAAGCCACTTTCTGCTGCGGCGGTGGTGGTGGTCTATTAACCGATGATCTGATGGAACTTCGCGTTAAAGGTGCCCTGCCCCGTATGCAGGCATTGAAAATAGCTACGGATGAAGGTGGGGTTACCCATATTGCGGCAATCTGCGCGATTTGTAAGAGTCAGTTCACCAAGACTCTTCCCTATTATGGATTCTCGATGGATCAAATTGTCAGTGTTCATCAACTCGTCGGCGATGCCATCATATTAAGTGATGCACCGAGCGAAGATGAACCTGAAGATGCTGCCCAAAGCAGTGACGATAAATAACCAGAATTAAACTTAATGTACGGTAAACAGTACCGTATTAATTGCACAGGAGAACAGGCATGGCAACGTCCCGTGATGATATGCAAAATGAAAAACTAACGTACCGTCGTTATAAAGAGGGTGATCACGAATGGGGATCAATGGCGACTATGATCTTCAAGGAAGATACTACTCATAAATGCCCCACCTATGTGAATCGTACTCCACCTTGTCAGGGCAGCTGCCCCTCTGGTGAAGATATTCGCGGCTGGCTTGACATTGTGCGTGGCATTGAACAGCCACCTGAAGGCGTAAGCATGAAAGAGTATGCTTTCCGTCGTTCAACTGATGCCAATCCTTTCCCTTCTGTAATGGGTCGTGTTTGTCCTGCACCCTGTGAAGATGGTTGTAACCGTAATGAAGTTGAAGACCATGTTGGTATCAACTCGGTTGAACAGTTCATTGGTGATTCTGCCTTAGCTGAAAAATATACTTTCGCTGTTGCCGAAAAAGAATCCGGCAAAAAAGTTGCCATCATCGGTGGTGGTCCAGCAGGTCTGGCTGCCGCATACCAGCTGCGTCGCATCGGTCATGCCTGTACTGTGTTTGATAACCATGAAACACTGGGCGGCATGATGAAATACGGTATTCCAGGATATCGTACCCCACGTGATGTGCTTGACGGTGAAATTAACCGTATTACCGATATGGGCGTTGAAGTTAAACTCAACACCTGGATTGGCAAAGACATTACCGTTGAACAAATTGAAAAAGATTATGACGCGGTGCTTTGGGCCATTGGTGCACAAGCCGGTCGTCAAATCCCTGTACCGGGCGCAGATAAAGCAAGCAATGCTTTAACCGGTGTAGATTTTCTTGAAGCCTTTAACGATGGTCGCCTGAAACTTGTATCTGACAAGGTTGTGGTTATCGGTGGTGGTGATACCTCAATCGATGTGGCTTCTGTTGCCCGTCGCCTTGGTCATATTACTGAAGTTGCTGAAAAAGATCGTCCTGAAAATATTATTATGGGTCAGACAGCGCATGATGTTGCTTCTTCCGCTGTCCGTCAGGGTGCTAATGTCATGCTGTTATCCCGCTCTGCGGTTGAACACATGCCTGCAGCGCAACATGAAATTGATGATGCAAAACGTGAAGGTGTGGAAATCGTAGGCTGCGTCAGTCCGATTGAAGTTATTCTGGGTAACGATGGCCGTGCTACTGCACTGCGTGTTGTTAAGCTGGAAGACGATGGTAAGACTCCGGTTGAAGGCAGCGAATATGATATCCCCTGTGATCTCATCGTTTCTGCTATTGGTCAGGGTGGTAAACTTGATGGCTTCGAAGACATGGGCAATGACCGCGGTCTGATTGATGCCGATGCTAATTATCAGGTTCCCGGTAAAGAAGGTCATTTTGTGGCTGGTGATATTATTCGCCCTCATCTGCTGACAACCGCGATTGGTCAAGCTTCGATTGCTGTTGAAAGCATTGATCACTACCTCAAACACGCGAATCTTGGCAAACGTCCTAAAGTGGATAAGCATCACTTTAGTCTGTTACAAAAAATGGTTGAAGCCGGCTTAGAACCTGAAAACTATAGCCATGACAGTGAATGGGGAACCGCTGAAGAAAACTTTGCGGTACATAATTTCGATGATCGCTCTGCACATGAAATCATCCCAGCTGACAGGTTATTCCTCGGTCATTTTGAATTCTCAGCACGTCACATACGTTCTGAAGATGTTCCTGATACCAATGAAGTGCTGGGTCACTTCCAGGAACGCATGAAAGGCCTGGATGATGACGATGCAGTCGCTGAAGCCGATCGCTGCATGAGCTGTGGCATGTGTTTCGAGTGTGATAACTGTGTCATCTATTGCCCACAAGATGCCGTCTTCCGCGTTAAGAAAGATGAAAAGACAATGGGTCGTTATGTTGCAACCGATTATTCAAAATGTATTGGTTGTCACATCTGTGCTGATGTATGCCCTACCGGTTACATCGACATGGCCATGGGTGAATAATCAAACTGAGGGCTGAACAGTGTCAGTTGGACTACAGATGAAAAAGCTAAAACTGTTACTGGCAGGGTTGTGTCTAACCCTGCCCCTTAGTCTTTTTGCAGCAGGTGACCTACCAGTGGTGCCTAAAGCAAAGACTAAGGCAACAGCTGAGTATGGGTGCGTCAACCCGATCGATGATATGCGTAGAAATCATATGGATTATCTTCTCCATCAGCGCGACGACACCATGCATCGAGGCATTCGCACAACGAAATACAGTCTGGCGAAATGTGTTGAATGTCATATCTCAGCAGATGATGAAGGCAATTATGCAGAGTTCGGCGAAAGCGAACACTTCTGTAGCAGCTGCCATAATTATGCTGCGGTCACGATCGACTGTTTCCAGTGCCACAATGATAAGCCGGAAAGTGCAGGTTTGTCGCAAAATTCAAGCAGCCCAACATTACCGGAAGGTCATGAAAATGTTGCTTCGAATCTTGCCTTGCCATCTGGAGATGCAAAATAATGTCTCATAATGAATCAAGCCAAAATACAGATTTATCTCGGCGCAAGTTTCTGAGTACTACAACGGCAGCGGCTGGACTAACCATTGTTCCCGGTGTACTGCTTTATGAAGTTGCACAGGCCAAACCAGCAGATGAAGCCGTTACCAGCAAAGTTCGTTGGGGCATGCTGATTGATAGCAATAAATGTTCAACCGGCTGCAACGATTGTGTGACTGCCTGTAATACCGAAAATGGATTGCAGGGTCATGATCGCCCTGAAACTGATGTACAGTGGATTCGCAAACTTAAAGTAACCGACACACAAACCGGCCATGTTATGTCATTGCCGATGATGTGTCAGCACTGTGAACATCCGCCCTGTGTGGATGTTTGTCCAACCGGTGCTTCCTTTAAACGTGTCGATGGCATTGTGCTGGTTGACCGGCATATCTGTATCGGTTGTCGTTACTGCATGATGGCCTGCCCCTATAAGGCTCGCTCATTCGAACATGAAGAAGTCAAAGATCAAAAAGTACACGCACCACGAGGCAAGGGCACCGTTGAAGCCTGCACGATGTGTGTTCACCGGGTAGATCGCGATGGCACGCCCGCCTGCGTAGAGGCCTGTAGCAAGGCCGAACATGGTGCAATGCTGTTTGGTGATCTGAATAATCCCGAAAGTGAAATATCTAAGCAACTCGCCAAGTATGGTGGCAAACAGGTTCGTGCGGATCTTGGTTTGAATCCCGGCGTTCGTTATCAGGGCATCTAATAACATTTTTACAGTGGGTTAACGGCATAATGAAAAAAGCAAATTTTGTGGAAATTGAAGGCAACAGCGCAGGTTATCTTGCTCTGCTCGGCTTCCTGGGTATTTTCATACTCGCTGCGCTGGGTTCAACCTTATACATGGAGCATCACGGCCACCATGTAACAGGCATGACAAATCAGATAGTCTGGGGCATGCCGCATGTATTTGCCGTATTCCTGATTGTCGCCGCATCCGGTGCGCTAAACATCGCATCTATTTCTTCCGTGTTCCGCAAAGCGGCCTACAAGCCTCTGGCTCGTATGTCAGGATTACTGGCTCTTTCATTATTGATTGGCGGCTTGATGGTTCTTGTGCTTGATTTAGGCCGACCTGATCGACTGATTGTTGCCATGACCATGTACAACTTCAAGTCAATCTTTGCCTGGAACATGCTTCTGTATAATGGTTTCTTCGTCATCGTCGGTGTTTACATCTGGACAATGATGCAGCGTAATCTGAATCAATATAGTAAATACGCAGGCTTTGCTGCCTTTACCTGGCGACTTATGCTGACAACCGGTACTGGCTCTATCTTTGGATTCCTGGTCGCACGTCAGGCATATGATGCCGCTATTATGGCACCGATGTTTATTGTCATGTCCTTCTCCTTCGGTCTGGCAATCTTCCTGTTAGTTTTGCTGGCATCCTGTAACTGGACCGATCGGCCACTAGGCGATTTGATTTTCAATCGACTGAAAAATCTATTGGGTGTATTTGTTGCCGGTGTCCTGTTCCTGGTTATTATCAAACATCTGACTAACATCTATGCGGCTGAACATTATGCTATTGAAACCTTCATTCTGATGGAGGGGGGTATTTATACCAAGCTGTTCTGGATTGGCCAGGTTTTGATGGGTAGTCTGATACCTCTGGCATTGATTTATCATCCCACATGGGGCAAATCAAGAAATATGATTGGCCTGGCATCGGTATTAATCGTACTGGGTGGTATGGCGCAAATGTATGTCATCATTGTTGGTGGACAGGCATTCCCATTAGTGCTGTTCCCCGGTATGGAAGTTGAAAGCAGCTTCTTCGATGGCATGGTAAACCACTACGCACCAACTTTACCGGAAATCATGTTAGGTCTGGGTGGCATGGCAACAGCAATGATTACTGTTGCATTGGCAATTAAAGTCTTACGCTTCCTGCCAGAAAGTCTGGCTGATGAGGTTATTGATCCGCACCATAAATAAAAATCACATCGCTGCTTTCTACGCGGCAATGTGATTTACTCTCAGGGGGCCAGCATTGCTGTGTCCCCTTTTTTATTCGTCCCCCTTTTTAGTTAGGCTATCCTGTGACAATTAATCGATTGCTTATCTCTGCGGCACATAAGTCCTCAGGCAAAACAACGCTGAGTGTTGGCCTCTGTGCGGCTTTTCGCACACAGGGAAAAATAGTTCAGTCGTTCAAAAAAGGCCCGGACTATATTGATCCCATGTGGCTGAGTCGTGCCTGTGGGCGTGACTGCCACAACCTTGATTTTTATACCATGCAGCACGATGAAATCCTTGCAACCCTGGACAAGTATTCAGCTGCCAGTGATATTTCCATTATCGAGGGCAACAAGGGACTCTATGACGGCCTGGACATTGAAGGTAGTAATAGCAATGCCGCGCTGGCGCAATTAACTCAATCACCGGTGCTACTGGTGATTAACGTTCAGGGTGTGACGCGTGGGATTGCGCCCTTGATACTGGGCTATCAGAATTTTGAGCCCGATATCAATATTGCGGGTGTGATCTTAAATCAGATCCGGGGCAGTCGCCATGAAAGTAAACTCCGTGCCGTGATCGACTATTACACTGATGTTCCAGTAGTCGGTGCGGTGTACCACAATCCGGATTTGCAAATTACCGAGCGTCATCTCGGACTGATACCCAGTAACGAGACTCAGGAAGCGGATGACAAGGTAGCCCAGATTGGTCAGTTGATTGCTGAGCAGGTAGAGCTAGATAAAATCATGCAAATTGCGACAAGTGCATCAACTCTACCAGACTATCAATTTAAACGTGAGCCACTTCCTAAACCCATCACAAGCGTACGTATTGCCGTTGCTCGCGATGCTGCCTTTGGTTTTTACTACCCGGAAGATTTCGAAGCACTGGAAGCCGCCGGCGCTAGCCTGGTGTTTTTTGACACCCTACAGGATGCTGATTTGCCTGACTGTGATGCCCTGTTTATTGGCGGCGGCTTTCCCGAAGCCAACATGCAGGCGCTTGCAGATAACCAGTCTCTGCGTGAGAAGATTTATAATGCGATTGAGAATGGTATGCCCGCCTATGCTGAATGTGGCGGCCTGATGTATCTGAGCCGCTGTATTCACTGGAATGAGCAATGCCATGATATGGTTGGTATTATTCCTGCCGATACGCGAATGTATAAAACCCCACAGGGACGTGGCTATATTCAACTGACTGAAACCGGACATAGCCTCTGGCCTGCCTCGGTAGAATCCAGTGAGCCGGTTATAATCCCCGGTCATGAATTTCATTATTCTACACTTGAAAATGCCGATAGTTTGAAGTTTGCCTATCGGGTAGTTCGTGGTGCAGGTATTGATGGTGAAAATGATGGTATTGTTTATAAAAATTTACAGGCTAATTATGCCCATTTACGTGATACTTCTGCTAATCACTGGGCGCAACGATTTGTCGCATTTATTCATAAAAATTTAAAATCCAGTAAAAAATAAAATTGCCGCCAGGCAAGGAGAGATAGCATGATAACCATAACCCCGGCTGCGGCTGAACAAATTCTGGCTTCGGCAAACGAACAGGAAATTGACAACTTACCGCTGCGAATTGCCGCTAAAAAAGGTGATGATGGCAGCATTGAGTATGCCATGGGCTTTGCCGATCAGACCGGTGTTGATGATCTCAGCTTCAATAGTGAAGGTGTCGATGTCGTGCTTGCCCCAACCAGTGCGCTATTATTAAAAGGTACCGTGATGGATTTTGTGGAAATAGAGCCAGGTGAGAAAAACTTTATTTTTACCAACCCCAATGACCCACATCACGAAAAATCTAATTAATGCATTGAATACAATAGTTTAGTAGTAATTTGTAAAGAAACCATGCGATTCTATCGTTCATGCTGTGATCATCAGCATGCGTGTCAGAATTCTCAGGGTAAGACATTTCTCGTCGCCTGCTGGCAGATGCCATATAATGAACCATTCATATTGTTTTAGTGAGTAAAGTTTTGTCATCCAGCGTTTCAGAAAAAATGTCCTCCACTCTAAATCAGGCAGCAGGGGAGCGGCTCGCCGTAGAGCCGACAATGTCCAGTTTGTCACATCTTAAACTTGAGACCGGCATCCTGCTGTTTCTCATTATGGCATTGTTATTAACCGGCTTGCTTACCCATCAGATTGACTCTATGTGGTTCACCGCTTTATTTGTATCTATCGGCGGGCTTGCCAGTGCCATACTGATCCACCTTTATTTACAACTGAATAAACCTATGAATCAGTCACTGCTATCTGTTAATAAGTGGGCGGCAGATATACTCGAGGGAAGACTGCAGGCACGCATCCCTGCCCTGCCCCTGAATGAAAACAATCCGTTTGAACGCAGGCTGCGGAAAAATATTAATAACATCGGTGGTAAGCTGGAAAACCTGACTCACAATATGAATGAGTTGGTTGAACAGCATTTAGAAGATATTGAACAAAAAGATCACACCCTGGAAATTGTTTATGATGTTGCGGCCAGTATCAATAGTTCCCGCGATCTTGATGAACTCCTCACTCGCTTCCTGAGTACGCTGACCAATGTCGTGAACGCGCGCGCAGCAGTGGTTCGCTTAATCACCGATGATGGGCAAATGCGTTTGATCTCCAGTCTGGGACTGGATGAAGAATTAATGAAAAAAGAACAGCTGCTTCCTTCAGAGCAATGCCTTTGTGGTAGTGCCTATCGTGAAGATGAGGTGTTTTATCAGAAGATTGGTAAATGCGACAAAATTATCGGTCGCGCCTTCTTTGATAGCGATGACATTGGCATGATTGCCGTGCCGCTTCAATATCGAGACAAAACGCTGGGGGTTTATAACCTGTTTGTTGAAAATAGCGACCTGCCCAACCCCGAAGACATGACCATACTTCTGACAAATATCGGGCGGCATCTGGGGATGGCGATTGACAAAGCACGCTCAGATAACGAATCAAAACGCCTATCAATTATGGAAGAGCGCACCCGCCTTGCGCATGAGTTGCATGACTCACTGGCACAGACGCTTGCCAGTTTACGTTTTCAGGTGCGGGTACTGGATGAAACCTTGCGTCAGGGACAGGAACCAGAAATTTGGTCGGAGATGGAAAAAATCGAAAATAATCTCGATGAAGCCTATGCCGAGTTGCGTGAATTAATTACCCATTTCCGCGCCCCCATTGATAAACGCGGGCTCATACCTGCAGTGGAACATTTAGTCGATCGTTTCCGCAATCAATGTGAAATATCTATCTTCCTGCAAAAAGACTGGAATGTATTGCAGTTACCTGCAAGCATTGAAATGCAGGCACTTCGAATCATTCAAGAATCATTGAACAATATTCGCAAACACAGTCAGGCGCATGCCGTGCGTGTTTTCATGCGTAGTGACACTCAGGGTGATTGCAGCATTCTGATTGAAGATGATGGTGTAGGCATGAATATCGCACCTAAATCAGATCGCACTTCGGGTGATCACCTCGGACTCAGCATTATGGAAGAGCGTGCCAAACGTTTTGGCGGTACGGTTCAAATTGAAAGTGAACCGGGCGAGGGTACGCGCATATTTTTGCATTTTCATTATCCTGAAATCTCTGCGCAGGATACTACAGAAATCAACGTACAGGCACCGGTGAAATAACGATGATAAGTTTACGTGTTCTTTTGATTGACGATCATACCCTGTTCCGTGTCGGCCTTGAGGCTTTACTTGAAAGTCGAGGTATCGAAATTGTAGCTTCAGTGGGTTCCGGTCAGGAATGTCTACGACTGGTTGAAGAACTCAATCCGGACATCGTGCTACTGGATATGCGCATGCCCGGCATCGATGGGCTAGGGGTACTCAAACTACTGCGGCAAAACAAATTGGCCCTGCCTATTGTTATGTTAACCACTAGTACCGAAGAAAACGATCTACTTGAATCGCTACGTGAAGGTGCACAGGGTTATTTATTAAAAGACATGGAACCGGATGAATTAGTGTTAGCACTGCGCGATATCGTTAATGGTGAAACCGTTGTCGCCCCGGATCTTGCTCCTATTTTAGCCCGTGCCGTGCAAGGCAATGTGAGTAAAAAGAAAGAGCCGGTCAGCACACCCTTCTCTGATTTAACGCCGAGAGAAACTGAAATACTCGGACTGCTTGCCGAAGGCCAAAGCAATAAAGCTATCGCCCGTAATCTAGGCATTTCAGATGGCACGGTCAAATTACATGTAAAAGCAATATTACGAAAACTGGACGTTCACTCACGGGTTGAAGCTGCGGTGATGGCCGTCGAATATGGTATGTCAAAAAATTCAGCATCACATTAATTTATTTTTGAAGGTTTAAATTATGAAAACGTTCACACAACTGGTTGCTGAGAGCGCCAAAAATATTGATGAAATATTCCCCTGGGATTTAGAAGACAAAACAGATAAACCCCCTATGCTACTAGATATTCGTGAACCCTATGAATATGATGCTATGCATGTAAAAGATTCACTTAATGTCCCGCGAGGCATTTTAGAAAATGCCTGTGAATATGATTTTGAAGAAACGGTTCCCGAGCTTGTTGAAGCGCGGGAGAAGGAAATAGTGGTAATTTGCCGCTCAGGAAATCGCAGCATATTTGCGGCTGAAGTAATGAAAAACATGGGTTTCAAAAATGTAGTCTCACTAAAAACAGGTCTACGAGGCTGGGTGGATTATGAGTTACCTCTGGTGGATGAAAATGAACAGGTAATTGATGAAGATGATGCAGATGAATATTTTACCCCCAAACTGCGTCCAGAACAGATGAGTCCGAAATAGCGCAGCTTGATTATCGTAATATGAATACTCCAGCGGCTTTTAGCCGCTGGAGTATTCACCAAAGAAAATTCTCCTCTCAATTGATACCGTATTGTTTCTTCTGTTTTTGCCAGGATTCATTGAGCGCCTTGCCTTCCTCAAGGTTAACGGTTCCCTGTTCAGAAATAATTTTCTGTCCCTCTGCACTTAAGGCAAAATCGATAAATTTGCGTGCTTCCGGATTCGGCCTGGATTTATTCAACACAAGGTACAGTGGTCTGTACAGTACATACTTGCCTGAACCAATATTTTCCTTTGTCGGCTTAACGCCATTGATAGAAAGAACCTTTACATCCCGGCGTTTGGCTGAACTGATACCATCCACCGCAATAGCGGTTCCCATTTTTTCCACTTTTTTCTCAAGTGGTCCGGTAGACTTAACTTTAATACTACGTGCCTTATACTCATAATCCGCATCATTATAAATCAGCAAGCGCGACATCAGCCCTACGCCTGAAGTCTTCCCTTGTCGGGTAATCAACGCAATGCGTTTATCATCTCCACCCAGTTGACTCCAATTGGTAATTTTTCCATCAAGTACAGCTTTAAGATTATCCAGGGAAATATCTTCAACACCATTACCCGGATTGGCAATAACCACTATCGCATCCCAGGCTACCTGAATCAGATCAGCATTCTTTTCTTCCGGGTGTATTGCCCCTGCCTTCACCAGCCAGAGTCGACATGACCCACCCATATCAGCCGTACCCGCCGCTGCTGCACGAATTCCCTTCGTTGCACCACCACCAGACAATTTTACTGTTGTACCCAGTTTTTTCTCATAGGCTGCCGCCAACTCGGACATGAATGCTTTTTTTGTAATACCGCAACCTGTCCAGCTTATTTCAGCGGCCATAACCGCTGTTGTAAATAATGCGAACAACAACACTGATGATGTAATAAAAAACTTCATAGCAAGTTTCACTGTAGTAACCTCCATAGGGGTTGATAGGATTATTTTTGTACAACTACAACTGAAATGATTACGGCAGAGATGCCGCCCTTGTCAAATTTTGAAATGACTAACTGCATTATGCAGTTGATCAGTTAAATGGGAAAGTTTTTCAGTCGCAGCCGATGATTCCTGTGCATGAGTCACTGTTTGTTCGCCCGTATAACTAATATTGGCAACATTCCGTGAAATTTCTTCTGCAACTGAACTTTGTTCTTCTGTCGCGCTGGCAATTTGTGTATTCATATCGCTGATAAATGTAATTGCATCGGCAATTGATTCAAACGATTTATTCGTTTGCTGTACATGCTCAACACTTATATCAACCTGTTGTTTGCCCTTTCCCATTACCTGAACTGCATTTTCCGCTCCAGATTGCAATTTTTCAATAATTTTCTGGATTTCTGTTGTTGAACTGCGCGTTCTTTGAGCAAGCGTGCGAACTTCATCGGCTACGACGGCAAAACCTCGTCCCTGTTCACCCGCGCGGGCGGCTTCAATCGCTGCATTTAAAGCCAGCAGGTTGGTCTGGTCAGCAATGCCCTGTATCACATCAAGAATGGTTCCAATATTTTCACTTTCAGATTCAAGTGCCTGAATCACTTCGGCTGCATGTGTTATTTCTTCCGCAAGCTTGTTAATCGAGTTGATGGACTCATTGACTACCTGTTTACCCTCTGTCGCCGCATGACGCGCATCGTCGGCTGATTCCGCAGTCGAAGTTGCATTTTTAACTACATCCTGGATGGTTGCACTCATCTGCGTTGCTGCAGTAGCTGCCTGTTCGGTGTCCTGCTGTTGATTGGTCATTTCCTCGGTTGTCTGTCGGCTTAGATCTTCAAGCTTATGGACTGATTCCACCACCTGCGCAACTGAATTGACCACTTGTTCAACGGTGTGATGGATCTTGCCCAGGAACATATTAAAAGCATGGGCCAGTTCCGCCATTTCATCCTCACCTCTGGTTTCAAGGGTCACCGTAAGATCACCTTCGCCTTCAGCAATATCACACATCCTGTTCGCAATCATGCTAATCGGACGGGTCAGAACGATGTTCACCACAAAGCGTAGAATCGCAAGTACAACGACAAGTGCTACCAGCATAATTATGAGTCCGGTAAGATTGAGTTCATCAATAACTGCAAACGCTTTATCTTCCTCTATACCAAGTATGATTTCCCAATCAAGCTCGGGAAAACCCTGCTGTACCAGCGTCCAGCCTGCCAGCTCCTGATGGCCAATTCCATTTACAATGCTTTCATCCTCACCTTTACTGTATGCGACAATCTCACCGTCATTGTTTTTGATAACACCGGTAAAGCCCCTCCCTGCCAGTGCGGTAAAAGATTTATCAATAGGCACACTTAGCGGTTGAACAATCCATATCAGTCCTTCAACCTTTTTTTCAACCACCAGAGCACCCACTGATACCAATACAAGTTGACCATTTTTCCGTTCGACTTTATGCAGGACATCTCTCTTGCCTGTTGACAGAGCCTTTTCCAATTCGGAATAAACAGCTTCCTGATTATAGGATTCAAATTGTTCTGTTCTGACACCATCCACCAGTTGCAGGATTGGTTTTTTCCCACCGGTTAGTTGAATATACTTATACTGTTTTTTTGCACTATAGACACGCTTGAGAAATGCTTCCATGATGTCGACTTCCTCACTCATGGCATCAATGTCATCAAAAGCCAGGTAGGTCAGGTAATTCTCTATACTTTTATGAGCCCGTATTACATCCAGGTCGGTTTCTGCCTGTCCCAATATTTCATGCAACACCTCAGCGACGGAATTAACTTCCTGTTGTATATTGGCGGATACATTGTTTTCGAGTTCACTTTTTACCAGCGAAACAATAATCTGTCCCTGTGTCGCCATCGCCACCAATATCAACAATCCTACTATAATAAAAATCTTGTTACCCAGAGTCATCTTTGGAAGAAATCGAGACATCAAAGATACATTTCCATTCATAGCCCTTCACTCTTAATGTAGTTGGCAAATATCCATACGCTGATTATCCTGCTTGTTTCCAAACCGATAATTACCGCTCATTATGTGCTGTTATTACGACTAATCGTATTTTTTCTTTAATTTTTTAGTTCTTCAGGAAAATTTGTGGGCTATTCTAAAACAGAAAAACCCATTAACGAAAAAACACGAAAACGCTAGAAACATACCCGAATGAAGTGATAAAATGCCCGCCAGGTACAAACTGCCCCCTAAATACAGGCATTTCACCCCTGGAGTGCAAAGTATTGGGAGACAATGATTGATGTAAAAATCGTCCTACTAATAACCAGTTTTCAGGTCATAGAAAACGTCGACTCCCTCTTTTCAAACCAAACTACTCAAATAATCTTGCCAGCCTGAGCAACAGGAAACGCCAATGGCAAAGAGAAGCATTAGTAAGTTCTAATGTACACTGACTGGTGCTTCCGCGCGGCCTTTTATCTCTCTCGGTGGCTGGGATATCGAACAGGAAATTATGGTTATCTACAATATTGGCAATTGCAGTATTTTCGCAGTTGAAGTCATGCAGAAGATGGGGTATAAAAATATTGTCTCACTCAAGATCGGTTTGCGTGGCTGGGTGGATTATGAACTGCCGCTAGTTGATGCCAATGAGTAGAAAGTGGATGAAGATGATGCCGATGAATACTTCACCCCAAAGTTTCGTCCAGAACAGATGAGCCCTGAATAAAATGTAGGTACGACTTCAGTCGTACCATTACAGCTAATATCTACATAAATATTTGAGCAATATGAAAGAAGTTATTTTAAAAACACAGCCGGTAGAATTATATAAAATATTGAAATTCGAAGGCATGGTCGCAAGTGGTGGTGTTGCAAAACTTGCTATTGAATCTGGTGATGTGCTCGTCAACGGTAAAGTAGAAACCCGTAAACGAAAAAAAATGATTGCCGGTGATGTAATTGAATTTAACGGTGATGAAGTTTGTTTGGTGCTGGAAGTTTGATCAAAGTGTCGGAGTCAAATTTATTGAAGCACTGACGGACTCCTGAGTTTTATAAGGATACCGATCCTAAAAAAACTAAGGCTCTTCAGCAGAATTTGTGGGTTGCCACCGACGAACACGAAAACAAGGGGGTGAAGAAAATGCTTACCTGTCGGTATCATCCGGACAGTAAAAAACATTAATATTATTATATCTCAGTTAATGTTTAAGCTATCGAAGTCAAATTTTGCCGGGTTGTTGATTCATAATATAAGCTGGCAGTATTTGATTCCAACATCTGTTTGTGATTCAATGGCTGAAACCGAACCTACCAAATCATTCCCTGTAGCTACGATTTTAGTTTTGGTTTTAACTCACTATTGGTAGTTATAGGTGATGCGATCTTTGCGTCGGCCTTTAGGTGGGGTTTGTTGTACGATGACGCCTTTGAGATCATCTTTATCTATGCTCTGACGTTCGTGTATATAGTCCTCATTTAAGGGCTGGATATAATACTGTTCATTTTCAATAAACAGTTGACGCAATACCATACCACCCTCGGTCACGGCTAGAACATACACACGATCTCTTATCACGGCATCCTGATCAATGACGATGATGGCACCATCTTTAAATTCAGGTTCCATGCTATCACCAATCACCTGCAGAGCAATGAGTTCACTGGCGGCGCAACTGCCCTGCGCTAACTGGGCTTCAACTTGTGCTTTAATATCAGATTCAGACATATTTCATCATTCGTAAATTTACAGGCTGCTAATTATACGCGGCTATCGGCATCACGTCAGCTGCTTAATAGTCTTAAATCTGAGATATCCCTACAAAATAATGTACTAAATCAAAAAGATAAGAGAAAAGTCCACAAATGAACGCGAACATACTCAAATAAAAGCAAAAACATTCATTTTAGTGGTGTATGCCGTAGGCGTACAAACACAAAAAGTTGCATATTTACGTTTGTTTTTGGAAAACCTGGCTTTTGTTTTTTATCAATTTCCTGCAAAATCCGCCACTTTCCGAACAAGTAAACCGGGCAAGGGCGTTGGCACATATAAAACTTTTAACACTCTGAAGTGGCATAG
Organism: uncultured Thiohalophilus sp.; assembly: GCA_964575555.1. Classification (GTDB taxonomy): domain Bacteria; phylum Pseudomonadota; class Gammaproteobacteria; order UBA6429; family Thiohalophilaceae; genus JAADGZ01. The sequence continues at coordinate 30,784 of CAZNRP010000027.1, forward strand.
AAAGACCTGCTTCCATATTTGATTTCATTGTTTATTTCCTTAAATACAACCTTGTTCAATACATGGTTGAATGACATTTTAAAGCTGTCAATATTGGACTCAAACAGGGCAAGTTTTTTTAACTACACTCCCTGGGGTTTAATTATGCTGTTGTTATCAAGTGGCCGTGTGGTTGATATATTAACTACGATTCAACAAGCGAAAGACTGGAGTGATGCAGAAAAATCCGAATTATCTCTCTGAGTATGGTTTACCCATGTTTGGCGAAACAATGAAAAATACTGCCCCTCTTCCAGATTAACTAACACTTTTAGCAGGAGTCAAAGATTCTCAAAGGAATGTCTGTTAATCTAGAGGAGTTTCAATCATACCCTGTATGATTACTATTAATCGTTGCATAAGTATTTGCACTATA
>CAZNRP010000028.1:0-19710 GCA_964575555.1 uncultured Thiohalophilus sp.
TAAGCGTCCATTTCAGAACGCTATTGATCCAACCTATCCAGATCTGATCTTAAAAAATTGCCGGAATATTTTTCTTTCCAGTTGTTGAGCGCCACTTTCCCATCGTAAGATTAGCCAATTTATAAATCATAAAATTTTGATTGCAAGACCTGATCCTGAAAGCCTAAAAAATGAACTTGTATATCACGAAGGTTACAAAACAAGAGTCGAAGCAAGACAAAACATATTTGAATATATTGAAGTTTTTTATAATTGAAAACGACGGCATGCTTTTTTAAACTACATGACACCTGTAGAACACGAAGAAAAATATGCCTGCAATTAAATCGTCCGTTTTATTGGGGGAAGCTCAACCTGACCCCTACGTGCTACGTGACCTCTGTCTCGTCAAAGCGGCTAAAAGAAAACTTACCAGCGCTGAGGTAAATGCCGCGAGGTATGGAAAACACGTAAAATCTCAATACGATTTAACCGTGGTCTAACACGGTAGGGGATAATATAACGGGTGTCCGGTACAACCAATTCGCGTGTACCATGAATGCGGCCTGGGTGGCCAAGGGCAGGGTTATCGGGTAAAAGATTAATTGCATCGACAATCCGTTGAACGACTAGTTGAGCGGTGGCAGAGTCATCTTGTGCAATATACTCGGCTTCATCATCAAGGTTTTGTAATGCTTTTTTTAGCCATTTAACCTGCATTGACACTCCACTTGCGCAGAGTTTTGTTAACGGCTTTATCCGTTGCGAAATCGCCGTTATCGGCTTCTTTGATAGCGTCTTTAATCTCTTGAATCTGCCACTCGTTTAGCTCAATAAAATCACGGATCGCTTCCGCAGCCAAGAAAGATTTAGAGCGATTTGTTGCTTCGGCCAATTGGTCGAGACGGTTTTTAAGCTCGGGCTCCAGGCGAATCGACATCGTGGTGGACATGGTCGTAATCCTTATAATGTGTTCATATGTACACATTATAACATAAGTACAAAGGTGCATCTAGGCAAAAAACCGGAGATATAAGCGAGTTCCGGGGGCAGGTCGTACGCCGTTACCGGCAACTTATCTAGCAGGTTAAAGTCCTGTCCGGGGAATTGCCCATTCATCCCGGTAGCACCACAAAGCAGTATTTGAGTAATTAAATGCTGTAAGTTTTGTAAGGGCAAAGCGACAGGCCGTAACGCAAGTGAACCGGTATTAGCCTCGTTAACTTATTGAGGATGTTGACCCTCTGACTTGAAGGGGAAAACTGACACTTTTCAATCGAGTACAGACTGACAAGCAGAAAATAAAATTTTATACTCGAAAGGATATGAATCCGGTATCCATTAATGGCATCGTAGACAAACTTAATGAAACAGTCCGAGGCTGGAGTCATTATTTTTATTATGGACATGGCCACAAAAGGATAAAGCAGGTCAGATATTACATGGAAGAAAGTCTACGACTCCATTTAAGATGCAGGCATAAACTTAAGAACAGAGGTGCGGCATATCATAAGTTTCCAAGGAAATATTTATATGATCATTTACAGTTATATAAACCGCCAATAACACCAAAGTGGAAAGCTGTGCATGCTTGAGAAGAAAAATATCGGAAAGCCGTATGCGGGAAAATCGCACGTCCGGTTTGATGAGGGGGAGTTGCGTAAATACTATGTATATAGTATTTACGCTGCTCTCTACTCTATTTGTAATGCAATAATTTGAATTGATGTGTCACTGCAAGACCTGACCCCTATGTGCTCTATGTGCTATGTGGTGTTCTCCCGCCTGCGGGAGAGGGCAGAAGGCCGAGTAATCAGGCGGCAATAATCAACCTCAATGCATCCAGCCGCAGGCCGGTTTGTTGTATATGTTCAGCCAGTTGGTCGCGTTGAGTTTCAAGAAAATTAATTTCTTCATCCCGCACGTTGGGATTGACCCGCTGCAGTTCCTGCAGACGTTGTATTTCATCACCCAGCTGTTTCTGCATTCGTGTGGTATGACGATCTAGAATCAGGGGGAGTTGTTCAGCAGCCTGGGTCTCGGCGTGTTTGATCAGTTGTCGCAAGTTGCCCTGCTGGCTGTCGATGATCTGACGCAGGGTATAGGCATCGAGTTCGACACTTAGGGTTTCCAACTCATTAATCGGAATTGCTTCACTACGATCTTTGAGCTGGGTGTCCACCAGCAGACGGATCAATTGCGGCGGCAGGAAGCGGTTAATCTGCAATTTTCGAGGAGCGGATGCTTCGATACGAAACAGGCATTCTAGTAAGATGTCACCGGTTTTGAGTTTTGGATGTTTGCAAATAGCTAACGCAGCATTGCCCTGTTCACTGCTAAGGATGAGATCCATGACGCCGCTGACCATCGGATGTTCCCAGCTCATAAAATGTTGATCTTCATGCACCAGCGCATGCGTACGTGAGTAGGTCAGGGTCATGCCTTCTTCAGGCAGTTCAGGGAAATGTGGGACTAGCATGTGATCATTCGGATGTACGACATGACTTTTGAAATCATGTTGCTCGTAGTCCACCCCATAGGTATCAAAGACCAGTTGCATGTAGTCGGCGCAGCCAGAATCCTGATCCTGTTTTTCCAGCAGGGAGACAATCTTATGTGCTTCGCTTGCGCGGAAAGAGTTTAATTCCAATAGTCGATCTCGTCCCTGTTTCAGGCGTAGAGACACTTCGCGGAATAGTGGTTGGGTCTGTTGCAGCAGTGCCTGTTTTGCACTCTCGCTGTTTTCAGGTTGCAGTAGCAGATGGAGCAATTTAGTCTCCACCTGCTGGTATACGCTTTGTCCGGCCGGGCAGGTTTGGGTGAAGGCATCGATGCCCTGATGATACCAGTCGAGCATAATGGCCTGCGCGCTGCCTTCCAGATATGGCACCAGAATCTGGATGGCATGAGTCTGGCCGATGCGATCCAGCCGGCCGATACGCTGTTCCAGTAAATCCGGATTCAGCGGTAAATCGAACATGATCAAATGATGAGAAAACTGGAAGTTACGACCCTCGCTGCCAATTTCTGAGCAGAGCAAGGTTTGCACGCCGTCTTCCATATCGGCAAACCAGGCGGCGGCGCGATCCCGCTCGATGATGCTCATGGCTTCATGGAATACGGCGGCATGCATGCCGTGGCGTTGGCGCAGCGTGGCTTCGAGTTCGAGCACGGTGGTGGCCGAGGCGCAGATCACCAGCACCTTTTTACCACGCAGGCTTTTTACCATCTGGTAAAGCCAGTCAACCCGGGGATCGAGATCCACCCAGTCAGCCTGACTGTCTTTTTTATATTCCTGATAGATACGTTCCGGGGTCAGCGCGAAGCGGGCAATATCCGCGTGCGGGGTGGCATCCCGCGTGGCTTGAAGAATGGTAGGCAGGTATTCATCGGCTTCGACGGCTAAGGGAAAAGCCTGTAGTTCACGCTTAGGAAAACCTTTGATGGTATTGCGAGTGTTGCGAAATAAAATGCGTCCGGTGCCGTGGCGATCACGTAGTAGACTGATCAGTGATTCGGTGGCTTCTGCACGTTGTTCGGCATCGGCAGCTTCAAGCTGTTTAATCAGATTCAGGCTGTGCGGATTGTCTGCCAGCGCAATTTTAAGGGCTTGCTGATTAGCTTCATTTAAGTAACCGCGTTCCTGTAGATCTTCAACCGCATGGGCGATAGGTGCGTACAGACTTTCCTCGGCAAGAAACTCTTCAAGACTGAAAAAACGATCCGGATCGAGCAGGCGCAGGCGGGCGAAGTGACCTTCAGCTCCCAGTTGCTCTGGAGTGGCGGTCAGCAAAAGCACCCCTGGCGTGACCCGGCTTAGAGCTTCGACCAGTTCATATTCCGGGCTGGGATTGCCCGGCTGCCATTGCAGGTGGTGAGCTTCATCTACCACCAGAGTATCCCAGTTACCGGCCAGAATTTGTTCCCGGCGCTGGGGGCTGTCCTGCAAAAATTTTTGTGTGCAAAGAACCAGCTGCTCACTGTGAAACGGGTTTTCATTATCATGTTGCAGTGATTCACAGCGCTGTTCGTTGAAAATACTGAAGCGCAGATTAAAGCGGCGCAGCATTTCCACTAGCCACTGATGCTGCAGGGTTTCCGGCAGCATGATCAGCACGCGGCGGGCACGGCCATTGAGTAGTTGCTGGTGCAGGATTAGTCCCGCCTCAATGGTTTTCCCCAGCCCCACCTCATCGGCCAGCAGGACTCGGGGAGCCGTGCGTGAAGCCAGCTCCTGGGCAATGAATAATTGATGTGGGATGAGGCTGACGCGGGCACCGGCGAGGCCGCGAATGGGTGAGGGCAGTAAAGTATGAAGCCGGTTCAGGGTAATGTAACGCAGCTCGTAGGCGCTGTTTTTGTCCAGTTGCAGATTGAATAAACGATCACGGGGCTTGTTCAGCTTCATCGCATGATTGAGATAGCCTTCCTTAATATGGTGATATTCACCATTCTCATCTTCACCGCTGTAAACTAGCAGGCCATCAATCTCTTTGACTTTTTTGACCTTGATCTTGATGCCTTTAACATCTTCAATGCTATCGTGAGGGCTGAAACGCACCCGGGTTAAGGGCGCGCCTTCGCGGGCATAGACGCGGGATTCTTCACTGGCCGGATAATGCAGGCTGACGGTGCGTATGTCGGATTGGGTAATCACACCTAGACCCAGTTCAGGTTCTGAGTCGCTGATCCAGCGTTGGCCGGGGATTAATTCATTGTTTGTCATTAGCTGTGTGGTGTTCTGAGTGGCTGTGTTAACGTTAAATAAATAGCGGAGAGAGCCGTGTACCCTTTGGGGAAATTCTTTTACACTACGCGCCCATGAATATTAACCTTTTTACCTACGGCACGCTTGAAATCCCCCAGGTGGTGCAGATTATAACAGGTCAGGTGCTCACCGGCATGCCGGCTCACCTTGAAGGCTATGCTCGTTACCTGCTGAAAGATCAGGCCTATCCGGGCATTATACCCGAAGTAGGCGCGAGTATTAGCGGAACCCTGTATCTGGATCTGGATGATGTGCTAATGGCACGACTGGATGAATATGAAGATACCTGCTATGAAAAACGTAAGTTGCGGGTCATAGTTGAAAATGGAATGGGTATTAATGCGCTGGCTTATGTGGTGCCAGAAGAAAGCCGGGAACTATTAAGTTCCCGACTCTGGGATCGCGAGCATTTTATCAATGATGAACTGGATATTTTTCTTCGCTGTATTGTGAGTTGATCTGTCCCGCTAGGGTGGACTTCAGTCCGCCATGCCTGGGTTAAATCAAATGTTCTGATTTATTCGCATGGGTACTTCCTTTACTTGCCCACCCTGCCAGATGATGATTTACAGACTCATTTCATAAGCATAATGCATGTAGGCCGGGCGGAAACTGTGTGGCCGCTCAGTGTGTTTAATATCCTTGTTCAGATGTTTGATGCAGTCGCGGCTAAACTCCCTGACTTCCTTTTCTGTTCCCGAACGGAAACCGTTGATTTCATTGATACCGTTAGTGATGGTATAGCGGTACCAGCGTTTTGTTCTTGCGTTACTGGGCGGTGTTGTTTTTTCCAGATTTAAAAGGCGATACTTTGGCATGTGCATATCCTCTGTATTGAACATACCGAGAATATAGGCAAGCAATGTGTCGCTGATGTGACGTGAATATGGCAACTTTATGAAAGTGGTTACGGCTTCAGCCGTACATGTTCATCGCGGGAGGGGCGTTTTTTAACCGACGATATCCAGTACCCGGCGGCGGAAGTTCAGGCCACGCTGCTCACAGAGTTTTTCACAGGCGCTAATGTCCACACCTTCGAGTCCGTCAATCGCAGTTAAGCTCACCGTCGGTACATGCTGCATCGCGCGAACAGAAAAATCCAGCATGGCAGCAAAGGCACCCTCTCGTTTGGGGCGACAATGTTGTATGTACACAGCTTCGTTCTGGGCATTCATGGAGATAGATAGCTCATCGATCAATCCGGCCATCCGGGGCGTGACATCCTCATCATAAACCAGATTTGCAAGGCCGTCGGTATTAATGCGGATCTGGGTACTGGGATGTTCCGCTTTTAGTTGCCGGGCAATCTCGAGCAGGTTGTCCAGTTGCATGGTTGGTTCACCAAGGCCACAGAAGACGATTTGTTTATAAGGTTCAGGATTGCCGATAGCATTGATAACCTCATCAACCTCAGGCTCACGCAGCAAGCGAAGATCATAGCCCTGCACTACCCATTCACCATTATATTTAGGGCAGAAGGCACAACGCAGGGTGCAGTGCCAGGTAATGTTGAGATAACAGTTACCATGCAGCTGATAGGCAATAATTTCTTCGGGGGGTTGTTTGCCTGCTTTGGCAGTACAGGGAGTGTTCATAATAATGGTTACGCTATGGTGAGGGAAAGGAGGTACAGCAGCCCCATGAAAACAGGCTGGTGAAGCATATAAATGATTAACCCATGTTTACCGGCAAAGCTCAAGCTGCGGCTCAGGGGTAGCGGATTTGTGTTTTGCCAGTTTTGCAGCCAGAGCTGTGGATGCTTTTGAAATAGAAGTTTGCCCACAAACATGCCGAGCAGAACCACGCCAAACCAGGGTAGCAGGGGCGCATAATCCTCGGTGAAAGGTTTATGGGTCATCATCCCCAGCCACTGTAGCCAGGGCTGGTCGAAGAAGGCATGTTGAAACTGGGAGCCGAGGATAATCAGGCCGATGCCAAGCAGCAGGTTTAGCCAGTAAAAACGGACGAAGGCCAGACCCAGTACGCTGGCCACGGCAATGAAATGCAGAATGCCGAAAAAAATCATCCGATCGGCAAACTGTACGTAACTGCCGATACTGACCAGCGCGGCAAAAAATATCAGCAGCCCCAGACGGCGGAAATAGGAACGCGGATTAAAATGCTGTCGGCTGGCGAGGGAAAGACTGACCCCCACCAGACCGAGGAACAGGCTGACGATAAGAGTGCGATAATTTATCCAGAACGGATCACGATAAAAGTCCTGTTCGATAAAGCCGAAGTGGTTAAGATCAAAACTGAAGTGATAATGAAACATCATTGCAATCGCGATGCCACGCAGTACGTCGATGATCAGGTAGCGAGGCCGTACAGGGGTAGACTCAGTTTGACCGGATCGAGCCAGAGTCGAATGTTTGGGTCGAGATTTCATTTAGTGGGGATATTCTCATTTACGTGCTGAGCCGATAGAATCTTATTATACCAAGCTCCTGCCTGAATCTGTAGGCACGGCTTCAGTCGTACAAAACCAGGTCATACGCTTAAAGCCATACCCGCACAGAACACACGGCATTAATTCACCAATAACGAGTAATGTATAAAGCATGCAACAAACCGGCTCAGCATCAACACAGGAAAATAGCGCCACATCGGATTCCGGCCACTATGACTGGGGCACTATTTTTACGGTGGCGAAAGAGCATCGACGGGATCTGATTCTCGCTCACGCGGTTGCCATTTTAGCGGTGCTGGCGACGGTGCCGATTCCCTTATTAATGCCCTTACTGGTTGACGAGGTACTGCTGCAGAAGCCAGCTACGCTGGTGATGCTGATGGATTCTCTTTTTCCCGTGTCCTGGCATGGGCCGGTTTTATATATTGTGAGTATTCTCGTGATGACCGTGGTGTTGCGTCTGCTGGGTTTGCTGATGAGTGTCTGGCAGACCATGCGTTTTACCCTGATAGCAAAAGATGTGACCTATCGGATGCGCCGGGGCTTGCTGGATCGTCTGCAAAGTATTTCCATGGCGGAATATGAGACCCTGGGTAGTGGCGCGGTATCCTCTCGCTTTGTGACCGATCTCAATGTTATTGACGAATTTGTTGGTGCCTCACTCAGTAAAACGCTGGTTTCGATACTGAGCCTGGTTGGCATAACCGTTATTCTGTTGTGGATGCACTGGCAACTGGCACTGTTTATTCTGTTGATGAATCCGCTGGTGATTTATTTCACCGTGGTATTGGGTAAACGGGTCAAGCATTTAAAGATGCGAGAAAATAGTGCCTTTGAAATTTTTCAGCAAGCTCTGGTGGAAACGCTGGATGGCATTCACGAAATCCGCGCGGGCAATCGTGAGCGTCATTATCTGGGCCGGGTAAAAGCCGAGGCTGAAAAAATCAAACAGCATTCCGCTGCTTTTTCCTGGAAGACCGATGCGGCTAACCGTTTTTCCTTTGGTATTTTTCTGCTTGGCTTTGACGTATTTCGAGCCATCAGTATGTTGATGGTAGTGTTTTCCGATCTCAGTGTGGGTGAGATGATGGCGGTGTTTGGCTATCTCTGGTTTATGATGGGGCCGGTGCAGGATGTGCTGAATATTCAGTATGCCTGGTATGCGGCGAAGGCGGCGATGAACCGAATTAATTATTTGTTTGAGTTGCAACAGGAACCGAAATACCCGCATTTGCACAACCCCTTTTCAGGCAAGCAAACCGTTGGCATTAGCATGCACGACATCTGCTTTAGTTACGGGGAGGATAGTGAGCCTGTGTTGCGTCATCTGAACCTGGATATCCGTGCGGCAGAAACCGTGGCCTTAGTGGGTGCCAGTGGTGGAGGCAAGTCCACGCTGGTGCAGGTGATACTCGGCATGTATCCCCCGCAACAGGGTGCACTGTATTTTGATGGCGTGCCGGTGACTGAGATTGGTCTGGATGTGGTGCGTGACAATGTAGCCACGGTGATGCAACATCCCGCAATGTTTAATGACACAGTACGCCAGAATTTAAGTCTGGGACTGACACTGACGGATCAGCACTTATGGCAGGCGCTGGAGACCGCCCAGTTAGAGGATGTGGTACAGGCCATGCCGGCGGGACTGGATACCCTTATTGGGCAACAGGGCGTGCGTCTGTCTGGCGGACAGCGTCAGCGTTTAGCCATAGCGCGTATGCTGCTGACTGAACCGAAAGTGGTGATTCTGGATGAAGCCACCTCGGCATTAGACGCGGCCACCGAGGCCCGCCTGCATGCGGCCATGCGTGACTTCCTGCAACCACGCACTACCTTGATCATTGCTCATCGATTGAGTGCGGTAAAACAGGCGGATCGGGTTTATGTGTTTGAGGACGGGCAGATAATCGAAGAAGGCGTGCACGAAGACTTGATTCGCAGCAACGGTTTGTATAGTCGCCTTTACGCGCATCAGGAAGAAAAGTAAGAAACCGTGTTGTAAACAATATTCACCACAGAGGACGCGGAGGTTTAATATATTTTAAAAATAATTGTTTTCTCTGTGACCTTCGTGTTCTCTGTGGTGAAAATATTTTGAATTCAGGCTGTTGTGTGGATGCGCTAATGGTTTAGTGCTGATGACCGCCTTCACCATGGGCATGCCCATGTTCCTGTTCTTCTGCTGTGGCTTCACGAACGGCTAATACTTTAACGTCGAAATTAAGAACCGTGCCGGCCAGCGGGTGATTGCCATCAATGGTAACTTCGTCATCACTCACGCTAATGACCGTGACACTCATAGGCTGGCCTTCAGGCGACTCGGCGTGAAACTGCATACCGACCGCAATTTCATCATCGGTTTCAAACATCTTACGCGGCACAACTTGCGTCATGCTTTCGTTACGTTCACCATAGCCCTGTTCCGGTTCGACGGTAATGGAAAGCTCATCGCCGGCGGCTTTGTCGAGCAGGGCATGTTCCAGTCCGGGAATAATATTGGCCGCACCATGCAGATAGGCAAAGCTGCCATCATCTGCGCTGTCAATGACATTGCCTTCGTTATCTTTGAGGGTGTAATTAAGGGTGACGACCCGATTTTCCGCTATTTGCATGATATCTCTCGCTAAAAATTTTAATAATTCCGAATAATACCATATTATGACCCTATTTCCTGTAGGGCGGGGTTGGAATAGCGGTAATGAAAGGCATTTATATTGACTCAGAGACGGCGGTAACGGCAGAAGTTTTTGCGGTGGTATATGTGCCGGGCCGGCATCGTAAACGCTACCCGGAAACCAATGTGACAGTGATGGATTCTGCCGCTTCGGCAATGGCGCAGGCTGAGCCGGGGCAACGCTGTTATGCTGCTCGGGTGATGGGGCCAGCACGTTCTTCAGAAGGGGTTAAATGTATTATCTGGTCGGCTGGCCGGACGATGATAAGCGGCCATGTGATTGACAAATAGGCTATCCTGTAGATTAAACGTCAGTCGAACCTGCCGTTGTATTAATTGTTGCATAAGTATTTGCACCATACCCCCCCCCTCCCGCTGCTGTTTTTTAGCCACTATAATTTAACCTCGTTCCCATGCTCTGTGTGGGAATGCATACGGGGGTGACAAGGTGATGCGAGATATGGGTTCCCACGGAGACCGTGGGAACCAGAATCCCTCCTCTCCCTCTGGAATAGGGTTGGGGTGATGGGATAAAATACATGCAAATATTTATGCAACGATTAATACCTGCAAGCTAAATTATGACAATGGAGTAAATGAATGAAGTCAAAATTAATGATCCTACCGGCAACGAAAGCCAGCGCTATTCAACTAGTGCAGGTGCCGGATGACTTTGAAGAGCAGGAAGCCTATCGCTATGTCACCGGCGTGATCGCACGGGTTGAAGAAGAAAATGCCGATTATGACTGGGAGGATATTGCTGCTGAGCTGGAAGCACATGGCTTTGAAATGCTTGATTTTCTGCTCGGCCCTGAGCTGGCTTATCAGTAAAATATACCGGAATGACGGTATCTAAGATTTTAACCTTCTTTTTTGTTGCGTTTGGCCTATCCTGAGTTCAGGTTATTTAATAGCGCTGCATATTGTCAATATGCAGTTGTGCCCTGGGTAAGCCATTTTCGATTAGCTTGTTACTTAGCTGCTTAAATTTTTTATCGGGGCCGTTGATATAAATATCACAGATGGACAGAGCAGGATGTTTATCCAATAGTGAGTCACCCCAATGTTCTAATTGCTGCGGTATCTGCGCGTCAACATCGGTTGCAAGAGTGACGCTATGATAATAAAAATTATCTTCCGCATCTGACCAGGCACGACAGTAATTTTCTAGATAGTGCGCTGTGTTTGTCCGGCTCAGCCAGTATAGGTGTATGTCCTGTGACATTTCGCGTGCGAGTGCATGTTCAACCAGACTTTTGATGGGTGCAAAGCCAGTCTCATAGGCAATAAAAATAATAGTGCGTGGTGAATCTTCATCAAGATGAAAATCACCATAGGGGCCGGTGACGGTGATTTTATTTTTCGTTTTTACCTGATTGAAAATATAATTTGAAAATTCATTGTCGGGGTTATTGCGAAAATGAAATTGTAGGTACATTCCATTGCACGGACAACTGGCAATGGATTTATGGCGTGCAGATAAACCATCGACTTCGAGCCGAACATGCTGGCCAGCGAGAAATTGCAGGGATTGACTGCGTGGGGTGCGTAATTGTAACAGTCGGATGTCACCGCTGGCCTCTTCAATACGATAGACCTGAGTTTGTATGCTCTGCTCGGGAATTTCATCAGCATTGCGGGCTTCGCGGGCTTCGAGGATGAGATCAGTTGCCGGTTTACAGCGACAGAGCAAAATTTGCTTCTCTACCTTGCCGGTATTTTTAAAAACAAAATCAGAATGCAGGGTTTCGGCTATCTCACCATCAACCAGGCTGGCCTGACATTTTCCACACGTACCATTATTGCAGTTGTACTCAAGGCTGATTCCGCTTCGCAGTGCGGCTTCGAGCAGAGTCTCACCAAATTCAACATTAAATTGATGACCACTGGGTTTTAGCGTGACTTGTAAGCTCATTTTATATCTCTGGTGCGGCTTCAATGTTATATTCTTTGTGGATGTTCTATTGCTGTTTATCGACAATATCACAGTAAGTATTAAGGAAATGCTGATTAATTCTGTCGTTTGTGGTGAGCTTATCGGCCTTGCTCAGGATAGCCCTGTCGACCATGAAGGGGAGCCATCGTATTAAATATTGATTCCTTCGACAAGTTCAGGGCGAACGGAATTAAGCAGCGTTTTCTTGAATATAAAAACCCCTTTCATTTGTCGGGAAAAAGGAATTCGATTTGGACGCAGATATTGTTGCAATTGGTATTGCCTATTTACTCGGGCTTGGGGCGCGAGGTATCGGCTTGCCCCCGTTGCTGGGTTATCTTGTGGCCGGGTTTGCACTCTATGCCAGTGGCGGCGTACTAACGCCGACGCTAAAAGAATTTTCCGGGATGGGCGTTACCCTGTTGCTATTCAGTATTGGCCTTAAATTACAGTTGCGGAGTTTACTCATGCCGCAAATCTGGGCGGTGGCTTCATTGCATATGCTCGCGACGGTCGTATTTGCAGCGGGTTTTATTCTCCTTTTTGCACTTGTCGGGGTGTCCATATTTAGCGGGCTGGATTTGAGCAGCGTTGCTCTGATTGCTTTTGCCCTGAGTTTTTCCAGCACCGTATTTGCGGTTAAAGTACTGGATGAAAAAGGCGAAATGAGCTCTCTGTATGGTCGTATTGCAATTGGCATCCTGATTATGCAGGACATTGGTGCAGTGGTTTTTCTTGCGGTATCAACTGGTAAAATCCCATCACTTTGGGCCTTAGGGTTGCTCGCTTTAATTCCACTTCGACCGCTGTTATATAAAGTGCTGGAAAAATCAGGTCATGGTGAATTACAGGTTTTGTTTGGTTTAACCCTGGCATTAGGCGGTGCGCAATTATTTGAAATGGTGAGTGTCAAGGGGGATCTGGGAGCCTTAATTCTGGGAGTGGTTTTAGCTAACCATCAACGCGCCCCTGAATTAGCTCGCCAGCTGCTGGGTTTTAAGGATTTATTTCTAGTGGGGTTTTTTCTTTCCATTGGCTTGTCCGGCCCATTGAGCTGGAATGCCGTGACTATGGGAGCGTTATTATTGTTGCTTATTCCATTCAAAACGGCATTGTTTTTCTGGTTAATGAGCCGGTTTGATTTACGCACGCGGACTTCGTTGCTCGGTTCTTTAAGTTTGGCCAACTTTAGTGAGTTTGGTTTAATTGTTATTGCGGTGGGCGTTAACAATGCATGGCTTGATAGTGAATGGTTGATTATTATTGCGATTGCACTGGCTTTATCATTTGTTGTATCAGCACCGTTAAATAGTGCCTCCTATCGTATTTATGTAAATATGCGAAGTTGGTTATTACGATTTGAAACGACTAATAATATTGCTGAAGAAAAAGAGATTGACTCAGGTGATGCTCGGGTAATTGTTTTTGGAATGGGGCGCGTTGGTAGTGGGGCTTATGATGTTTTTCGGCAACATGAAGGTGCGCAGGTACTGGGTGTTGATTTTGATGGTGCCAAAGTAAAAAAATTAACGGCTCGAGGCTTGAATGTGATTCGTGGTAGTGCGACGGATTCTGATTTCTGGAGCCGGATAAATTTGAACCTTGATAATGTAAAGTTAATTGTCATGGCTATGCCAAATGCACAGGAAAATTTATTGGCCGCACGGCAACTCAAAGAAATTGGATACCACGGTAAGGTGGCGGCGGTGGCTCGATATGAAGATGAAGTTGAAGCTTTAAAACAGGCGGGTGTGCATGCGGCATTTAATTTATATGCCGAGGCGGGTGCAGGTTTCGCGGAACATGTTTGTAATGAATTGATGCCGGGAGCAGCAGGCAGCCGCTCCCGTTAATGCATATTGCGACTATTCTGATACAGAATAATCTGCTTATTTGTTGCTACCTGAACACTTTGAACAGATGAAATGATCCAGCGATAATTTTCCCGGCCCATAGAGTGCCGCCATTAACAGCGCCATGCCCCAGAGATAATGCTGGCTCAGGCCCAGCGGACTGATATCAGGATAAGATGTGGCGGCAACAATATTAAATACGAATAAGGCCATGGCGGCATAACGGCCCATGAAGCCGATGACCAGCAGGACAGGTAAAATCAGTTCAGCGGCGGTGCCCATATAAGCTGCGAGTGTGGGGGAGAGAAAGGGCACGCTGTATTCATATTCAAACAGCATGATGGTGGTTTCAAAACTTTGTATTTTGGTCAGGCCTGATTTAAAAAAGGCATTGGCGACCCAGAGTTTCAGACCCAGTTCAATTACGGGGATAATCAATCTGAGAACACGGCTATACAGTGAGTCGAGTGCAAAGGCTTTCTGCATCAAGGTAGAATTCATTATAGTGTCAAAACTGGCCATGAGGCATGCTCCGGGTTTGAGGTGTTTTGGAAGGCGAAGAAACGCCGGGTAAGATGAAACGACGGGTAATTTGAAAATCAACCCGCCGTCACATCCAGCAAATTAGAGCGGGGTTTTATTTAGATTTAGTGCTACCGCCGGCAATTTTTTTACAGGTGCCTTCAGGAACATAAACCCACTCGGATGCGCTTTTGTCTTTGGATGCCTGTCCGGCACAGGCGTGGGCGCTGTTACCACAGTCATTCATGCCCGCTTTAACGATGCCGTAACATTTTTCCATACCGGGTTTGCCGGCAAAGGCTGCGGATGCCGCTGTCATCAGACCGATGGTGACTATGCCGCTTAGCAGGACTTTAAGATTTTTCATTGATTTTCTCCATGTATATGTGTAGTTAAATAGTTGCTAGTGTCCGCACAGAATAACGGACTGTGCTGATATAACTAGACCCAGACGGGCTTGTCAATATTACAGGTCTCAAAAAGTTATTTGTTTCAGCGCAGTTCGCTTTGATTCATCACTTTTAATCACTGAGGGTTTAATTTCCCACTGCTGGCAGCGAAAAAATAGTAGGTTGGGCAGAGCAACGCGAAGCCCAACAGGACGGCGGCAAATTGTTGTGCTTCGTTTCACTCAGCCCATATACAATTTATACCCCGTCCGCTTGCGGCGGGGTAGTTTATTGCCATTAAATAGTTTCCCCGGCTGTAATAATTCAGTCGCTGCCGGGGTCTTTATAACTACATGGATAATCGAACGATGACATTTGAAGCATTGGTAAATGCTTATTCTGCAGATTTATATCGCTATGGGTTCTGGCTTTGCCGGAATCAGGCGCAGGCTGAAGATCTAGTGCAGGAAGCCTTTATGCGGGCCTGGAAAGGGCTGGATAGCCTGAAAGACAGCAAGGCATCAAAAGCATGGTTGTTTACCATTCTTCGACGTGAACATGCCCGGCACTATTCCCGGCCCTCGCTGGATCTGGTTTCCATGGATGAGATGGATTATGAATCGCAGCATTTTGCTGCCCCGGCCAGTGATGGTGCGGCGGACATAGAATTTACCCAGGCACTGGATGCATTGCCGCTGGACTACCGGGAACCGCTGTTATTGCAGGCACTGGGTGGCTACAGTTGTGATGAAATTGCTGGAATAATGCAAATTAAATCCGGTGCGGTTATGACCCGTTTATTTCGAGCGCGACAAAAACTACGGCTTTCACTTGAGAGCGAATTATCCACAGCAAAAGTGGAGTGAGGCGATGATGTTATGTCTTGATGTACGAAGAATACTGGCTGCAACGCAGATAGCTTTACCTGCTGATGTGTTAGCGCATATCAAAGGTTGTAAGAATTGTGCCCGTTATGCTGAGCAGGAAGCCATACTCAGCCAGCAGTTCAATGAGAAGCTGACGGTTGCGGTACCGGAAGGATTAGCCTCACGGATTCTGCTGCAGCATGGTCTGGGTGAAGAGAAACGTTATCGGATGCGGCGCAATCACTGGCAGGCACTGGCCGCCAGTGTTGTGCTGACCGTTGGCCTGATTACCGGTATGTTGATGGTGAATTATCCCTATTCACTGGAAGCGGCGACATTGGCGCATGTGGACGAGGAGAAAATGGCGCTGCAGGCTGAAGGTGATATTCAGCTTTCCCGGGTGAATGATTTACTCGCACCTTATAATATGAAACTACAGCAGGCCATAGGCCGGGTTAATTTTGCCATGCCCTGTCGGATTCGCCAGTATGTGGGGGCACATCTGGTGATCAATGGTGAGTATGGAAAGGTCACTGTGCTAATAATGCCGGGTGAATATGTGATGGCACGTACGATCTTGCAGGAACAAAATATGCGGGGGCTGTTGATTCCCACTCGTGGTGGCAGCATTGCCATTCTTGGTAAACAACAGGAGCCACTTGAAGCTATTGAGGCCCGGATCAATCAGGCCCTAATCCATACGGCTTGACGGCTTATACCAAGCTTGAATCAGGGTGACCGAATCTGCCGCTGATGCGGGTGAAGCGACTAGTTTAATGTGAGACGCTCATCTATCAAAGTATGTTTTGGGGTTATGACTATATTCATTTAACCAGTGCTTTCAAAATATCAGAACGATTTATCATGCCCACCAGAATATTATTACTAATCACCGGCATTCCACGATAACCGGAAGTAATTAGACGAGTAGCCACATCAGCAATATTATCTTCTGTTTCAACTACAACAACCTGACGATGCATAAAGTTTTCTACCCGTCCTCCGCGCTCTTCATGGTAGACAGCATTTAGCGCGACACTGAGGCAGTCTTTTTCTGCCAGTATGCCTACAAAATTTCCAAGTTTATCTATGACGGGTGCTCCTGGCACTTTGTTTTTAACTAGAACATTAACTGCTTTTATAATGTCCATATCAGGTTGCAAGGTAACAAGATTACGGGTCATGTGATCTTTGACTAACATAAAATCCATCACAGTTTTCCAGATTTAATTTTTTTTGCACAGGGTCGTTTGCACTGACCATTACAGTCAGATTCGATACCGGGTATTTTAGTCAAACCACCACAGCTACCCTGCAAGGCATTTCTGCCGAATCTAACACCAATGCTCATCGCCAATACGATAATAATGAATATAAAAAAACTCAGTATTATTTCTATCATAGTCTTACCTTAAGAACCAAAGTCATCAAACATGCTTACTACTGATGAGGTTAACATCGGAGGACCACATAAATAATATTCACAATCTTCAGGGGCAGGGTGATCGTTCAGGTAGGCATTTAAAAGTGCCGTGTGGACAAACCCCGTCAATCCCTGCCAGTCATAATCAGGATCAGCTTCAGAAAGAACGACATGCCATTCAAAATTATCATACTGTTGTTGCAGCTCATCAAAATCCTGCTGATAAAATAGTTCATTTTTATTTCGGGTGCCATACCAAAAACTTATTTTCCGTTTACTATGTAAACGTTTCAATTGATCAAATATATGTGAGCGCATGGGTGCCATGCCTGCACCACCGCCAATAAATATCATTTCCCGTTCTGTATCAAGTGCAAAAAACTCACCATAAGGACCAGAAATAGTTGCGCTGTCGCCCTCACGTAAACTATGAATATAAGATGAGGCAATACCTGGTGGCACATCAGGTTTATTAGACGGCGGAAAGGCCAGACGAACATTTAACATAATAATGTCATCTTCTAGCAGATAATTTGCCAATGAATAAGCTCTTTCCAGTGGGTTTTTGTTTATTGATTCATATCGCCATAGGTTAAATTTATCCCAGTCAGCACGAAACTGTTTGGCTACTTCTATGTCTTTGTAATAAATGTGGTGAGCCGGGCACTCAATTTGAATATACCCGCCTGCACGAAAATCCAGTTATTCACCTTTCGGCAATTGCAGAGTTAATTCTTTTATGTAAGTTGAGACGTTGATATTGCTGCGAACAGTACAGTTCCATTTTTTAATACC
Source organism: uncultured Thiohalophilus sp. (assembly GCA_964575555.1). Taxonomy (GTDB): domain Bacteria; phylum Pseudomonadota; class Gammaproteobacteria; order UBA6429; family Thiohalophilaceae; genus JAADGZ01. The sequence goes on from CAZNRP010000028.1 coordinate 17,616, forward strand.
GAATACTTTAGCCGGTATTTCAATTTTCATATTTTGTTTTAATGCAACCTGGTACGCCAGCCGATCGCCATGTTTCGATTCTCTTTTATTAATATGGGATGTTTCGGTGGGGAGAATTTCTCCACCACCCTCAAGCACGCGCACCCTGCATTGGCTACAGGTGCCCTGTCCACCACAGGCAGACGCTAAAAACAAATCACTTTGCGATAGCGCATTGAGTAATGTTTGCCCAATCGAAAGATGAACTGTTTTTTCTTCATTGATCAATATGTCAATTTCACCGCTGGCCACTAACTGGGAGCGAGCAAATAAAATAAGCCACACCAACAATAAGATGATGAGGGTAAACATCAACACACCGAGTAAAATTTCCAGCATCTAGTTAGTCCTCCTGTCACCTAAATTAATTGATTCACATAAATCGTCATCATTCATTACAGCTGTATGCCCGAAAAGGACATAAATGCCAGAGACATCAGGCCGGCAACAATAAATGTGATGCCCAACCCCTGTAAACCTTCGGGCACGTCACTGTATTTTAGTTTTTCTCGAACCGCTGCAAACCCCACAATGGCCAACGCCCAACCCAGCCCTGAACCCAGACCAAACACCACGCTTTCAGGAAAAGTATAGGCACGGTTAAACATAAACAACGAGCCACCAAGAATTGCGCAATTTACGGTAATTAATGGAAGGAAAATACCCAGCGCATTGTACAAAGCAGGTACATAGCGATCCAGAACCATCTCAAGAATTTGTACTAAGGAGGCAATCACGCCGATGAATACAATGAGCTGAAGAAAAACCAGATTGATATCCGGCAGGCCTAGCCAGGCCAGTGCACCATCATTTAGAAGGTAGGTGCTAATTAAATTATTCACCGGCACGGTAATACCTTGTACCACCATCATCGCCACGCCCAGTCCTAGAGCTGTCTCAATTTTTTTAGATACTGCCAGAAAAGTGCACATTCCAAGAAAAAATGACAGGGCCAGATTCTCTATAAAAATAGCGCGTACAAACAGGGATAGGTAGGCTTCCATTTAGATAACTTCTGTACGGTGTATTACATGAATTTGATATTCCGGTTTTTCTACCTGTTCCGGTTTTACTGTACGGATTGCCCAGATTAATAAGCCAATTATAAAAAAGGCGCCCGGTGCTAATAACATCAGGCCATTCGGTTCATACCAACCACCGTCTTTCAGCAGCGGCAGGATAGGGTAATCCAGTAAAGTGCCTGATCCCAGTAACTCACGGGGTACGGCGACTATGATCAAAATTAAACTGTAGCCAAGGGCATTGCCCAGGCCATCAAAAAAACTGGCGACGGGTGTGTTATGCATGGCAAAAGCTTCAGCACGCCCCATGACAATACAGTTGCTAATAATTAAACCGATAAATACCGAAAGCATAACCGCCCAGTACTAAATGCCAGTACCAGGGCATGGAAAACATGGGGTTGGTATCACTGCTCACCCAGTTAAATAGCAGAGTTACAATCACCATACTGGCAACAACGCCTGCCATGATGCAATTTGCGTGTAAATCAGCATGGCTGCACCAAACAGACAGGCAAGTGTTGAGGTTTCACCGATTGAACCCGGAATAAAACCTAAAAAAGCATTTTTCCAGCTAATACCTGCTGACTGTAATGCTTCTGTGCCTCCGGCATTCCATATTGCCAATGGCGTTGCGCTACTGACTGCATCAAAAGCAACCCAGATTTCATCCCCCGACATTTGTGCAGGGTAGGCAAAAAATAGAAATGCCCGCCCCACTAGCGCTGGATTAAGAAAGTTTTTACCCACACCACCAAAAATTTCTTTGCCAATCACAACCCCAAATGAAATTCCTAATGCGACCTGCCATAAAGGTATTGTTGCGGATAAGGTCAGGGTAAATAAAATTGAAGTTACAAAAAAACCTTCGTTTACTTCATGGTTACGAACCGTGGCAAACAGTATTTCCCAGGCAATACCAACAATAAAGGTAACTAAATAAATAGGCAGCACATACATGCCACCATGCAATAAACAGGCAATAAACAGGCAATAAACAGGCAATAAACAGGCAATAAACAGGCAATAAACAG
>CAZNRP010000028.1:19810-31125 GCA_964575555.1 uncultured Thiohalophilus sp.
AATAAACAGGCAATAAACAGGCAATAAACAGGCAATAAACAGGCAATAAACAGGCGATAATGCTTTCAGGGTCATAACCACTGCCTAGAAAATTTAATGCTGCGCCACGCCAGCCCGGTGCTGAAGTAGTAGCATTTTCAAACAAAAGCACATTAGCATCATGACCAATGTTATACATCCCAAAAATGAAACAGGGTAGTACGGCAAAATACACGGTCATCATGATCCGTTTAAGGTCAATTGCATCACGAATATGCAGTGAATTATGAGTGACATCTTTTGGCGAATAGAGAAAAGTATCCACAGCTTCAAAAGAGCACCGAATTGTTCATATCGGCCACCTTTTAGAAATAATGGTTCCACCCGGTCAAGGAAGTGACGTAATCGGCGCATTATCCTTCCTGCAATATCTGTAATAAATTGGCGCGTAAAATCGGGCCAAAATCATATTTTCCGGGATCAACAAAAGTACATAAGGCAAGATCTTCCTCGTCCAGCTCCAGGCAACCAAGTGCCTGGCAGCATCCGTATCTTTGACAATAAGTGCGCGCAATAATGGCGTGGCAAGTATATCTAATGGCATGACTCGTTCATAACTACCGATGGGCACCATTGCTCGAGCACTACCATTTAGAGAAGTATTCAGCAGAAAATATTTTTTCGGCAACATGCTGGAGATAAATGCACGTGAAGCTGAAAATAAATGTTGGCCGGGCCATAAAAACTTGAACATTTCACGTTTGCCACCTTCGCTCAATACAGTAATCTGGTTGTGGTAACGCCCTAGATACGCAATGGTATCACTGGCATGATAACCGGAAAGTACCGAACCAGAAATGACCCTGCAGCCTGAGTTTTCACACTCCAGTTCTTCTCTTAGTAACTCGTTAGTGCAGGCACCGATGCGGGTGCGTATCAGCTTCGGGATACGCAACCCCTGGGCCGGCCAGAGAAATAATTCTGTGATGATCAAGTTTACCTGTATGAAACAAACGCCCGATGGCAATCACATCCTGATAGCCAATATGCCAGACCAAACATGAGCTGCTGACAGGGCATAGAAAATGAATATGAGTACCGACCAACCCGGCAGGGTGGGGGCCTAAAAAGCTGGCCACCTCAATATTAGTTTTCTTTTCTGTTAACAGTTGGTCGACTGGCAGTTGCGCTGATGGACTCTTGCAAATGAATAGCTTGCCTTCAGTCAGCCTGGAAATGAGAACTGCACCTCGTCTAAAATCTTCAGCAGCCTCATTAATAATAACCATAGGATCAGCGGCAAGTGGATTAGTATCCATTGCGGTTACCAGAATCGCATAAGGGTTTGATTTCGGCTTTGCCAATGTATTATATGGCCGTGTGCGAAAGCTCGACCATAACCCGCAAGCCAGTAAGTTTTCAGTAATTATATCGGCTGAAAGATCGGCTATTGAATCATCATTGAAAGCAGAAAAGTTGACCTTATCATCCTCCAGGCGGATAACAATCGTGTCAAGTACACGTTTATTGCCGCGATGAATAGCATCGATGATTCCATTGCCGGGAGAAGTACCGATTATATCCGGAAATTTTTTATCACGTACAATGGCTTGTCCCTGTTTGACACGATCTCCGACATTGACGAGCAACGTGCCCCTGCGCCAGATATAATCTCTTCCAACCAGAGCAACCCTGTCTACCGGTGGCGCATCATATATTTTTTGCTCTGGCGGATTTGCAATGGGTATATCCAGTCCATTTTTTATTTTGAACAACATGTTCACCCTTCTGATAGGTAGTCTATTTTTTTGAGATTACGGGATCAGCTACGCTTTCCTTTCCTTACTTCACTTCACAAATTATAATCATCCTGAACGACTAAATGCATTCATTATTTACGTGGGTTGTAAATAATATTATCTGATTTTTTACAAAATAAAAATCTTTTTTTTAACGAAAATGGCATGCCATTAGACAGCAAAAAATAATGGTATTTATTAAAAATAAAAACCACGTCATTAGGACGTGCTATAGGTTCGAAGGCTGTAGCCTTTAGAACCCGAGTCTGCTCATGCATCCTAATACGTGTTGTTGCCACGACACGAAATCAGGAGGAAATCGCATGAGAAGATTCAATAAATTATCGCATGTTTTACGGCATTGCCAGGATTATATTGTATGGGTGCCGAAATATCGATGCAGAGTATTAGAAGGGAAATTGGGTTACGAGGTAATGAAAACGGTTCGCGTATTTACAGAACGTTTAGGTTGCCAGATAGTTGAGCTAAATGTACAACCCGATCATGTCCATTTGTTGGTTAATGCACCACCAAAACTATCCATATAAAAATTGATGAGAATGGTAAGGGGTCGAATAGCGATACAGGTATTCAGGTAATATATCTAGCTCAAAGAAAAACTGGATTGGGGTGTCACAGATTATTGGCAAGATGGGGTTCGTCTGTTTTATAGAAACAGGAGTCTACATCGACAAGTCGTTGAAAGATCACAGTCTTATTCCAGCCATTGCCGATATTAACCGGTTGAATGAGCTGAAGAAATTAGAGCTGTTTATCTTTGCTACAATTGCGATCAGATTTTTGTCTGACAGGGGGGGCATCCATAAAAAGTACTAAGATAGACGACCAGCAGAATGCATGGATGGCAACAGGATGAAGGAAAGAACCCAGTAATAATATCCGCCATTATAGCTACAACTATCTTGATGATTATTTTAATCATATGCTGATCTATATCAGTACCACATAAAACAATATATGTTTTATGTGGCTTTCATATATTTTATCACTGCTGTCCCGTTAACTTTATATCTGTCATACCGGCCTTTGTTGGAATGACGGGAGAGGTGGTTGAGAATTCGTGTCTCAATTTCTTAAATCACACTACAGATCATGAAAAATAACTCATTACAACATAGCAAATATTTGTTAACAGGATAGCAATGATATTTTATATGAATAATTATTACCTATGAAATGTAAAGGTGGTTGCTAAATAATTTAGAGAAAGAGTTTCTTAATATTGACCTAAAGCTCTATATAAGCAGGAGATAATATTTAGTATTTGCCATGAATGTTATTCATCTTTATAAGGAAGATGAAATGCATACAGTCAAATATAGAGCAGGGAGAGGTTATGAATAAGTCATTATGGTATTTACTATCTGGTATTGCCGTTCTGCCAATTATCTTCCTTGGCCTAATGGGATGTTCTGATCGTTTACAACAGATAAACGTTCCTGCCGATGTATTTACTTTAAATAATGAAGTCGTAGCTATACGTGCAGAATGGGAATCCGGGCGAGTAATGACCCGCGAGATATCCCTTGTTCCACTTCTACAATTGAATGGTAAGCTCTCTGAGCTTATACTTCTTCAGTATAAAACAGGTGCTCCATTCGAGATTCCATTCACCCGTAAGAAAAATTATATAGTTGCCGATCTTGTCGGCGGCAATATCTATCTATTGTTTGCAAAACCCATTGGCTCAATACATGACATTTATGGTGTCTTTTGTATCCTGGATCGTCATCGTGAGTTTATTGACCAAATTAAATTCGACTTACAAGGAAAACTTTGCCAATTAATTCTTTGCTCACCTGAACGGATGCCGGCTTCCGAAATTTTCAGAATAATTCCGGAAGCCAGCCCACTATCTGAGCGGATAGATTATGGAAACTGGATGGTCGGCGGTCTGGATTCAAATGATAGGGTAATAGGAGTAGGTGGAGTCTGTGAGCGCTGCAAAGATGTTTTGAAGCCAGGCTTGATTTATCCAGCTGAATATTGTTGGAATAAACCTGGCAAGGGTTTCGATGATGATGTATGCAATATGGTAATTTTCCAGGATGATTTTGATGCGGATACCGCCGGTAATCCGCCGTCTACCACACCAGTTGGCAGCCCTACTGATGACTCACTCAATTTACAGGGAGGATCAAACACCATTCAGGTTGTCGATGCAGCCCCTCATGGATCCAAAGCGGTACGAATAGACAGAGGGGCAAATGTGCAGACGGTTTTTGATGCTGTCGTGGGAGACGGTCCACATACAAATGGATCATATCTGGTTACATTTAAGGGATATAACCTTCATTCTGGTGGTAATACACCAAGCCTGACCGTGAGTGTAAAGTCTTCGACGGAACAAACAGCGCTGAAATTGTTACTTGATAACAATCAGTATCGACTGGTGAGTGGTGCCGGTACCGAGCTTCTAACTGCTAACTATACGTTGAATGTTGTAGACAATATTAATATCAATATCGACATGAGTGCCGGTACCTTTTCCGTATATATTAATGGCTCAAATGTTGCGTCAGGCAAGCCATTTCTGGATAGTGAATATACAGATCTTAAAAAACTCTCCTTCGGGTACCCACCTGCAATTCTGGAAGCATTTCCAGCAATATATATCGCGGATGAAATAAAAATCTGTAAACAAGAGGCACTTTCTGGTTACCGAGGTACAGTTTTTGAGCGTCAGGCCAATGGTGAAATTGGGGGGCCTGTTGCTGAGGCCGAGATGCGTTTTATACCGGAGAGTGGAGGCCAGTTAAGAAAAATAACCGCTGATGCAACGGGACGTTACGCGATTACTTTGGCACCTGGCCGCTACACAGTCATGGCATCCCATCAAGATTACGAAGACTATAGTTCTTCTCCTGGTTTTTTTGTTGTAAGTGGAGGAGGTTACCAGACAGGAAATTTCTTTTTGAGAGAGCCGCGGGTGACAACGGTAATTATTGTTAGGCATGCTGATCGAGATGGTGTTCTTGATGCATTAACACCGGCAGGGGAGCAACGTGCGTTACAACTTGCCAGGGTAATCAGGACTGCACCGATAGCGGCAGTCTATTCTACTAATTACCAACGAACAAGATTGACAGCTGAACCTTCTGCCAATGCTGTTGGTGTGGAAATAGAAAGTTATAGCAATTATGCAACTCTTGCCACAACAGTTATGCAAGAGCATGAAGGTGATACGGTTCTGATTGTAGGACATAGTAATACAGTGACCAGGATTGTCGAAGCAATGGGTGGCCAGAACTATTATCCAGGGAATCCCAACCCAGACATCAGTGATTTTGATAATATTTTTATCGTATCTCGCCCAACTTCAGGAAATAGTACCAGTGTTTTAAATCTTCAGTATGGTGCGGATACGGGGCCGGATGTTAGCAACCTGAGCCGGGATGGTCTAACAACGATTATTGCCTTGCCACCAGCAGAAACATCAGGCGGTGTTCTTACATCAGCAGGTGAGGTACGTGTAAATGCGTTGTCACATATGCTTGCGAAATCTGGTGTTACAGAAATTTATACCGCCAATATAACCATGGCTCTTAGTACTGCAACATTGGTATCAAATGATCTTGGAATAACAGCTATTCAATTCAATGAAGCTAATGTTGCCGGGTTGATGAGTCAGATCGACTCAAATCATGCTGGTGAGTCTGTTGTGGTTATTGCGTCAAGAGATGTGCTTAGTAATATCGTTAATACGCTTGCTGGAAAACCTGTGCCAATTGTTTTTGCAAATGAGCATGATGCACTGCTTGTTATTCAAAGGTTAAATGCAATAGATACATCCGTTACCTATCTGAAATATGGTGCTCAGTCTCCATAAAACATGAAAGTCGGATATAGGATGACAACTAATCCCTGGTTCGAATCTTACTAAGAAAACACAATGATTTGTAGTGATGCAAGGTATGTTGGAAGACTAATTAGTAAAAAGTACGGAGTTAATGATAAATGGCTCACAGGCCTGCCTGAAAATATATATCTGGATTAAAAGGAAATGGTCATGGTTTTTGTGATTACACCAAATGTAGATGTTGAGTGTGATAAAAATGGGATTTTACTTTGTTATATAGAGCAAAAAACTTTTATAGAGACAACGATTATGCCCTATGTTCAGATTTATTTTGGTCTTCCTGTTTTGGGGGCGGGAAGGAGTCATGACAAGTTGTAAATGCCAGCACCGCTCTCTGATCATAGTATTTGATCAGGGTGTTGGCCAACTAAGACAGGTAGAGCACGAATTGCACGGCGTTGATCTTTGGCTGGTTATCCAAAAGGCGCTTAAGTATTTTTAGAAAGAAAAAAAGCATGTCACTGTTATTGTGCAGGCTGAACTATGTAAACACGACTTTAAGAAAAAACATATAGAAAAGAAAGACAGTAATGGCCGGAAAAATTAACAATACTTCTGTTAATCGATATTAATATATGTGTAGGGAGAAATGAAATGGAAATATATTCTAGAGGTTATAGTAATCCAGTTTATTACATTATCAGGATTTTTATTGTATCAATCCTCCTTAATATGCTGTGTCACTTACCCGCTGCAGCCTTTGATGTACCTGAAGAGAAACCAAAACTCCCAACGAAGCTTGAAAACGCGATCAAGCAAGTAGACTATCAGCGCTATTCTGTTCGACCAGAATCGCGAAAGTTTGATTATGGCTTTTCCCCTGCCGATGCTTTACAAGGCTGGGGGGCTTTTGAAAAGCAATACGACAAACAATGGCGTACTGAGATTGATGCCCGAACAAATATTCCGCTGCTGATTGAAGGTAAGGGGATTCCATTTGTGCCGGGTAAAGGAAATCAACTCAAGGAATCGGCTTTTGACATTAAAGTGCCACACCGTCAAAAAGTACTTAATTTGACCGAGATATCAAAGGTCGCAGAGGTGTTCCTTGCGCAGAACAAAGATCTGTTGCGAGTAGAAAAAGAAACCCTGATACTGGATGAAAAAGCAAGCAAAGGGTTTGGCAAGAATAATCGATACTGGACATTACGCTATCAACACGTTTTACCTGATCCAGATATCGGGCCTATTCCTGTGAGAAGTGCTTATGTGTTTTTTAGAATAAATCATGGCAATCTTACTCAGTTCGGGAACCAGCTAGCAACAACGCCACAGGGTATAAATACAAGTGGCATTATCTCAAAGCAGGCAGCCATCGACAAAGCACTCGGACTGCTGGAAAATCCATCTGGTGTAAAGATGCTGGATGCAGTGCGTGACATTGGTCAATCAGACAGGACACTTCAGATCGTGCCATTCAACAAGGCGGATGGCTCCCTGGGACATCAATTGATACGCACAGTCTGGATAGTGACGGATAATTTAAGTTATGAATTTTGGTTTGATGCACACAGTGGTGCATTAGTTAATATTATAAATAAATCACACAGCACAGATGCAGAAGTCCGTGGCGGAATATATCCAACCACAAATACTGATGCTGAGGTTCTTCGAGGACTCCCTCACCTTAGTCTAATTAATAATGGGGTAAATAAATCTACTGATGCATCCGGTGTATATGACTATGATCCGCCGGGGTCGTTGTCAACAGCAACACTCGAAGGCGATTATGTTCGGGTAAATGACCAATGTGGTGATGGAAGTACGTCTATCTCCACATCGTTACCACCTGGCGATCTGAGCTTTGGTATGAGTGCCGGGACAGATTGTGTTACCCCCGGTTTTGGGGGTGATGGCAATACCCATGCAGCGAGATCGAGTTTTTACCATGTCAATCTTATCAAGGACAAAGCGCGCTATTACCTGGGTGTAGACACTTCTGACCTTCACTGGCTCAATAATCAGCTGGAGTCCAAAACAAACCTAACGGGGAGCTGTAATGCATTTTGGGATGGTATACGCCTCAAATTTTATCAAACTACCGCAACCTGCTCAAACACAGGAGAAATAGCGGGTATATTCCTGCATGAATTTGGTCATGGGCTTGATGCCAATACAAATGGTGCGCCACCGGAGAATTCTAGTAGCGAAGCCTATGGTGATACCATGGCATTTTTGCAAACCCACGACGCCTGCATCGGAGATAATTTCAAACCGGGCATACCATGCAGCTACGGTTGTGATGCTACGTGCACCGGGGTTAGAGATGTCTCAGTGACTCCGGCTATTAGCCCTGCAACAATTGAAAGCGCCCCGGCAAATTGTGATGATTGGGCTTGCCCATACGCGGGATACATGGGGCCTATGGGTTACGAAGGACATTGCGAAAGTCTCATCGCATCCGGAGCAGTTTGGGATATGATCCAGGGATTTATTGGTCGATATGGTGACGGGGCAGGCTGGGCGCTTGGCGATCGTATCTGGTATGAGTCACTTAATGCAACTGGTAGTGCCTATCAATTAGTTTCAGGAGGGCAGTGCAATACCGCGGCCAATGTCGACGGCTGTGGTGCGGACAATTGGTATACCATTTTTCTTGGACTTGATGATGATGACGGTGATCTCACCAACGGTACCCCCAACGCCGACCTTATTTGGACAGCCTTTAACAACCATGGTATTGCCTGTGGTGCTGCCGCACCGCCGGTTAGTACCAGTTGTCCAACTATTGCTGCCCCCGCTCTTACAGCTGCTGCTATTCCTGGGCAGGTTGGATTAACCTGGGCTGCAGTGACTGACGCAGCAAGCTATCGTGTGTATCGCAATGAATTTGGATGTAATCAGGGATTCACACCCATTGCTGATGTGAGCAGTCCAACAACACTGTTTAATGATACAACAGTGAACAATGGTACGACTTATTACTACTCCGTGCAGGCCATTGGCGCTGATGACATTTGCGTATCTGGTTTTTCGGCCTGTTTAACAGCAATACCAGATACACCACTACAGGCTGCCAATATCTTTATGGTATTAGACCAGTCAGGAAGTATGAGTGGGACTACTGATGTTGCCGGAGAACGCAAGATCGATGCATTACAGGATGCCAGCACTATGGTTCTCGACCTTGTTGATGACTATGCGGCAGATGGTTTCCGTGTTGGAGCAGTATCCTTCTCAATGACAGTAACCGGTAACACCGGACTCCAGGATCCATCAGATACTGTGCCTGGTGGTGGCCGGGATATTCTGGATACGCTAATTAATGGTCTCACGCCTACAAGCCTGACTGCAATTGGTTTGGGGATCAATGATGCAGTAGCTGGTTTCCCCAGCCCAGACGATGGCAAGGATAAGGTGGTAATGCTGATGTCTGATGGCATGCAGAATGTGTCACCCATGCTAGAACTCAATTCACCGCCGCCGGGTGCTGGTGTCGGTGGGACACCCCTACCTGGTGACGTGCGTTTCTATACAGTCGCACTGGGCACTCAAATTCAGGAAGATCTTTTTGATGATCTGGCTAACCAGGGTGGTATTCCTGCATTCTATTACAGTGGTGGAACCGCTGATATACAAAGTAATTTTGTCTTCTGGGCTGCTGATGTGATGGGCCTGGATCCATCAAGTGCGCCATTTGCAGCTGGTGGAGGCAGTGGTTTTGCTGCGGATTCTTCGAGTGCATCTTCATCCGCCAGCGGTGTTGATTCAGCATCCTTCATTGTCAACAGGACTGCACGTCGTCTTACCTTCGTGTTGACATGGCAACCGAAAGGGCAGGATCTGCGTTTTTATCTTGATACACCGGCAGGGCGTATTAATCCACCGGATTCAAGTTTTCATCCGACACAAGGTTACGCTGTCTACACCATCAGGTTCCCATTAAATGGCCTCGATGCAGAAGCTCATATCGGTAACTGGATTATGCGTGTCACTGGAACGGGTGGAGCCTCGTCGTTCCAGGCTCATGCTTTGTTCGACGATCCAGCAATCTCTCTGGAGTATATGGCGGGTGGAGCTGATCCTGGTGCAGGCGAAGCGATACCCATTGAGGTTCGGATTCTGGAGAACGGGAATCCTTTGACAGGTGTCACTGCAAGAGTTTTAGTGGAAGGCCCTGAGACCGGACTCGGGGAATTACTCTCGAGTACCTCATCGCCCGATCCCAAATCACACCGCGCCAGCATAACTAGTGGTGATCCCCTGCCGGATCCTGCCACAGCAAAGTTAGCCGCATTACTCAATGCAAATCCTGATTTCCTTACAATGTTGCCTGGTAATATTGTAGTGTTAACGGAGGCAAGGCCTGGTTTTTATCAAGGTACAATTCCAGCTCACATGACTGAACCAGCAGGTACCTATATACTGACATTTGGAGTAGAAGGGCAGGGTCAGTTAAACGCTAGCTTTAAACGTTCAAACTTGTTCTCACGTCACCTGAGGCTCAAGCCAACTGTTGGTAATACACGTGTAACAGCTAATGTTATCAGCCAGGGTGATCTGAAGACGATAGCAGTACTTGTAACACCAAGAGACAAATTCAATAATCGCCTGGGTCCTGGCTGGGGTAATTATATTCAGGCAACAACAAATGCAGGCTCTTTTGTGGGTAACCCGGTAGATAACCTTGATGGTTCTTACAAACTGGAATTGCGCGTACCGCAAGGAAGTGATCCAAAAATCAATATTGCTGTTCGTGGAGAACCTGTGGTTGATGGCAAGGTCAATCGTTTGTTAAGTAAACGCGCTGTTAGTTTTCATGTTGGTAAGACAATGCCACGTGGCACATTTAATAATAATTATGATTCAGATCTTAGTCTAACATTAGACTATGAATATCGTTATTCGCCGCAGTTAACTGCTGTTGCATTACTGGGCTATAATCGTTTTGATGCTAGTACAACTGTAGTGAGTGATACTTATTGGTGGAATCTTTCTGCTAATATAAAGTATACCTTTGCACCTAATATATGGACACCTTATATAAATGGTGGTCTTGGTATCTATGTACCAAAAAGCGGTTCCAGCAAACCCGGTATCAATCTAGGTGCCGGACTAGATTATACTCTGCGAGCAGACTTGATTTTTGAACTTGGTGTTGATTATCACAATATCTTTACCCGTGGTAGTAATACTGAATATCTGGTTCCTCATATCGGATTGGTGTATAGATACTAGGGATAAATTGTAATACAAAGTAAGCAATGGGATGGACTTCTCCTCACCTTACAAATTTGGTGTCTATGCGTCAGAATGATATTTGCAAGGCAACATTCAGAAGATGAGGAGAAGCCCGACATGAAGATTGCCCGAAGCGGAGTTGATTTAGCAAAATTCATTTTCCATATACATGCTGTTAATCAGCATGACATACTTCAGTGGCAGATAAAACTCAAGCGAGGTCAATGGCTTGAGGGATTATGCAAGCGTCTAATGCCTGGCGCATAAACATAAAAAAGTTGGCATTCATTTGCGGGGTTTTTTTTATCCTTTTAATTTTGGCGATTATTTCGAGGGGAGCACTCAGGTACAAAACAGTAACAGAGTCCACAGTCGATATCTGATACCTGCACACACTGAGTTAGCCCCGTACTAATATTATAAGTATTAATCGTTGCATAAGTATTCGCATATATTTTATCCCCTCATCCCAATTC
>CAZNRP010000029.1:0-29757 GCA_964575555.1 uncultured Thiohalophilus sp.
ACCACATTGAAACCCCCGTTCGTCCTGAGCTTGTCGAAGGAAGCTTGTCGAAGGACAAGCAGATTAAGACTTCTATTTACAGCGTTTCCACGTTCATGGTTCGACAAGCTCACCACGAACGTGGAAACTAGCACGAACGTGGAAACTTGACACGACCGTGGAAACTAGCACGAAGGTGGAAATTTGACACGAACGTGGAAACTCCTACGCTCTTGTTTAAAGCAGTCGCCCGGTACATCCGGGCGTTTACCGAAGTCGCGTTCAGACACATCCCGCGCGCATTCATCATTCAGCCATTGTAGTAACGGAGTCTGAATTTTTCCGGCATTGCCATGCCCGCCAGCCTGCACTTGTTCGCAGGCATCCAGGCAGCGACCACATTCGGTGCAGGTAAACATTTTGCGTTTAATCGTACGCGGTTTCAGGCGCATGGGACAAGCCTGCTCACAGGCGGCATCGCAGGCGGCACAGTCGGCCACCCGTTCGCGATCCAGGGCAACCACTAAAGCCTTTTTATTGGCCATCCAGATTAAGCTCTGGAAAAAACCAACGGCACAGGCATAGCGGCAAAACAGATGCCGGGCAAAGGTGAATTCAATAAACAATGCCGCAGTCCCCACGCTGATAAAAATAAACTGATTATGGGTTAATCGAGCATGGAATAAATTACTATAAATTTCATCAGGCGGTAATAGATAAGTCAACAACGCCACTGCCCATAAAAAGGCAAAGCCGACACTGGCCAGCAACAGTGGAATCCAGTACCAGCGGTTGGTTTCGGTACGACTACCATCAGGGTTGATCGGGTTTAAGGTTTTCTTATCCCAGAAACTAAAACGCGCAAAACTGCGGCGCATCAACGCATTAATAGTTTCGACCACGGAATAATGTGGACACAACCAGCCACAATACAATCGTCCGTATTTCCAGGAGACCCAGAAGCCGATTACGACTATCGTGGCAAGGGGAAGAAAACCACGCAGGAATATATTCAGTGCTGCCTCGTAGGCACTGGCCTCGCCGGCAAGAAAATCATCGATCCCCAGCGTCCAGTTTTGGCCCATGAAAATAAAATGTCCCAGAGATAAATCAAGGCGCAGTAAATCAAGCGGCGGAGCCAGGATAAACAGGCTAAAGAAAGCCGCCTGAATCCAGCGTCGCTTATGCAGCAGGCGACTGTATTTCATATTAATATTGTGCATTTAAAATTAAGGCCATGCCTTTTTTTCTTTGCCCCTCTCCCCAACCCTCTCCAAAAAGGGGAGGGGGGGGGGTTAATGCGGTAACGGAAAACGATAGCATTTACCCGCCATCGCCCGTGAGAGCCCTAACATGCCCAGTAGCACAAAGGTGGCATGAATCGAAGTGAAATAAATAATTAGCGCAACCCAGGTCCAGGCCGAATCATATCCCCCAGCAAAAAAAATACCGAGGTTTACCAGCATGATCATGGCTCCAGCCCAGAGACTGGCACGCAGCGTTTCAGAAAGATGATTCTGCGCCAGTGGCGGTGCGCTTGTTCGGTGCTTCATAAACAAATACACCAGGGCCAAAAAAGACAGGCCGGGCAGAAGCAGAAGATTAGCCAGATACAGGCTTTGTGCCAGCACCGCCAGGGACTGGCCGTCTACAACAACCTCATCCTTATTGGCCGAAAGTCGCATAGACCAGTTCCATTAGCGCTTCAACCGTTTCTTCATCATCCGTAAGCGGTTCAACAATAGCGGCACGACAGGCTTCAACGGGATCAAAGCCATCTTTGATCAGGGTTGCGGCATAGACCAACAAACGAGTGCTGGCACTTTCTTCCAGATCATGATCCTTGAGTGCACGAAAGGCGGATGCCAGTGACACCAGTCGCTTGGCCAGCATCTCGTCAATGCCACATTCTGTTCTTAATATTTTCTGCTCCAATGCCGGTACTGGATGCTTGAAACTCATGGAAATAAAACGCTGACGGGTGCTGGGTTTCATACCTTTCATCAGGTTTTGATAACCGGGGTTATAGGACACCACCAACATAAAGTCTGGCGACGCTTTCAGCTCTTCACCGGTGCGTTCGATGGGTAGAATGCGCCGATCATCTGACAGTGGATGCAAAACCACGGTGGTATCTTTACGCGCTTCCACCACTTCATCCAGATAACAGATCCCACCCTCACGCACTGCTCGGGTTAATGGCCCATCCACCCAGTAGGTTGAGTTCTCACCGATCAAATGTCGCCCGACCAGATCCGCTGCAGTCAGATCGTCATGACAGGCCACCGTATATAATGGTCGCCCGAGTTTCGCCGCCATGTAGGTGATAAAACGGGTTTTACCACAGCCGGTCGGCCCTTTGATTAATACCGGCAACTGATGCCGCCAGGCATTTTCAAATAATGCTATTTCATTACCGGCGGGAAGATAAAACGGCGTATCGTCCTTATCGCTTATGTTTTGAATCACTTCACTCATGCCTTGCTCCTAAGTAAGTGAAAGCCAGTAGGCCAGCCCAATCATGGACATCACCACCAGCAAATAAAGACTGACGATCAACCGCCAGCGTAAACGAACCTGTTTCAGACCCATAAAATGATCGGCAACTAACTGGGTTTTAATCAGCGTGCTGATAATAAGTAAAAAGACAACGGTGCCACCGCCTAAACCCACCTGTCCTACTGCCAGTATTGCCAAGGTCAAGAGCATTAATATCAGCCAAACCCAGGTACAGGGGCGTAGCTGTAGAAAAGTATAGACGTTTGCCGCTGCTTTCTCAGTCATATCAATTAACGAATCACATAGACCAGTGGAAACAAAATAATCCAGACCATATCTACCATGTGCCAATAGGAGGCTCCGGTTTCCACACCATGATGATCTGCGGCACTGTAACCACCCCGTCTAGCCTTGAGCATCACCGCACCCAGAATGATCATTCCGAGAATCACGTGCATAAAATGAAATACGGTCATGGAAAAATAAAAGGTATAAAAAAGATTGGTACTCAGCGAAATGCCTTCGACATATTTTCCGTGAAACTCAAATATTTTCACTGCCAGAAATAAACTGCCAGTGAAGATTGCTGCCAGCAACCAGTGTGCACAGACTCGGGATTGATTCAATTGAATCGCGGCCACCGCGCGCACCACAAAGTAACTGCTGGTAATTAAAATCAGTGTGTTTATCGCGCCCGCACGGCGGTCTAAATGCAATTGTGAGGCATTGAATAACTCGACGTTATAACTGCGGGCAAAAGCGTAAGAAAGAAAAAATATACCAAAGGCCAGAAATTCGGCGTAGATAAAAAACCAGATAGCCAGATCACCCGGGGGATATTCCCGCTTATGGGTACTTACTTTAATAACGGCGTCGTTCATAAAAAACCCGGAACCCTTACAGGTTCCGGGGAGCAGCTTATCCAAATCAGGCTGACGCAGCCTCCTCGTCACCGCCCACAAAGAAGCTGATGAAGTAGGTGATCAGGCCAATCAGGAAGACCACACCTGCAGCTTCACGCAACCAGTAGAACAAGGCAATATTTTCCTGTACCACCATGAATGACTGCGGGGCATCCCCCATGCGTTGCATGTAGACCTGAAGAATACCCGCGCCGGTCAGGAACAGAGTGATGAAGACGATGGAGACGGTCATGAGCCAGAAGGACCACATTTCCACCACCTGCGCCTTACCACTATTTGCTGCCCGTCCGCGCATCATCGGCATGGAGTAGGAAATCATGCACAGCACGATCATCACATAAGCTCCATAAAAAGCCATGTGACCATGGGCGGCGGTGATCTGCGTACCATGAGTAAAGTAGTTCACTGGTGCCAGCGTATGCAAGAAGCCCCAAACACCCGCGCCGAGGAAAGACATTACCGCACAGCCAAGCGCCCACAGAGTCGCGACTTTGTTTGGATGCTCACGACGCCTACGGTTCACCATGTTGAAGGCAAACACTGCCATCATGAAGAACGGAATCGGCTCTAAGGCTGAGAAAATCGAACCCAGCACTTGCCAGTACTCCGGTGTACCGATCCAGAAGTAGTGATGGCCGGTACCGATGATGCCGGTAATCAGAGTCATGGCGATAATCACGTACAACCATTTCTCAATCACTTCACGATCCACACCGGTGACTTTAATCAGTACAAAGGCGAGGATAGAACCCAGGATCAGTTCCCATACACCTTCAACCCAAAGATGCACGGTCCACCACCAGAAGTATTTATCCAGTACCAGATTCACCGGGTTATAGAAAGCGAACAGGAAGAACACCGCCAGGCCAATCAGACCAATCAGCAGCACCGAGGTAATCACGGTTTTACGTCCCTTGAGTACGGTCATGAGAATATTGAACAAAAAGCCCAATACCACAATCACAATACCTATCTTGGTAATAGTCGGTTGTTCGAGGAACTCGCGGCCCATAGTCGGCAATAATTCATTGCCGGTAATTTTCGCCAGTGTCGCATAAGGAACAGCTAAATAACCAACGATGGTGAGTACGCCCGCCACCAGGAAGATCCAGAAAAGTGCTAACGCCAGCTTTGGACTATATAGCTCGGTCTCCGACTCCTCCGGCACCATATAATATGCTGCGCCCATAAAGCCAAACAACAGCCAGACGATGAGCAGATTAGTGTGCACCATACGGGCCACGTTGAAGGGAATTTCCGGAAACAGGAAATCACCCATGACATACTGCAAACCCATAATAAGACCAAAAAGTATTTGCCCGGCAAACAGACCGAGTGCAGCAATAAAATAAGGTTTGGCTACTGCCTGAGATTGAAATTGCATATTTTTACTCCCCTTTAACCCTGAACATTCGGTGGCCAGCCTGCGGTGTTAATCTCAGACGTCCATTTAAGGAACTCCGCAATGGCGTTCAACTCTTCATCAGAAAAATTAAACTGCGGCATGCTGCGACGTCCTTCGATACCTTCAGCAGGACGACTCTTGATGAAAGCCATAATGGCTTCTTTGCTGTTACCAAAGCGGGTATACACATTGCCCAGCTCCGGCGCAAAATATGCCCCTTCACCCAGTAAGGTATGGCAACCAATGCAATTATTGACTTCCCACAGCATCTTGCCCTGCGCCACAGCAGGCGTGATATTCTCACGATGATCTCGTTCGGGTAATTCCCCCATAGTGTCAACGGTCAACGCGATGAATAGTAAAAAGAAGAAGACAGCCCCCCCGTAAAACATATTACGAGCCATCGATTTAGTAAAATTTTCACTCATGGTAATCCCCTGTTACGTGAATTTTCCGGCAGCACAATTAGCTCATATTGAAATGGTCAGAACCTTGACCTATATCAAAAGCAAAATACTCAGGTACTGCAAACCGTACGCACTATAAGTAATAGCAGGCATGCAACATTTAACAATGTGCCACCATGCTTTTATTTAAAACACAAAAATATCCATCCCCTATTTAATCGACTACATGCAACCTAATCTGTCCGCTTCAAAAACTGGTCATCAAGCACCCGTTAATAAACAATGAGGAAGAAAATGACATCTAATCCAGCCCATCATCTAAAATTCAACAGGCTTTGTGGTTAAAAATTCCCCACCTGATAACCCATACCCGCTAAGGATTCTCTCTGCTTAAACCGCTCACCATCCGTTTTAGATCTCTGGATAATTAAATTCCAAACGATTCTTTAACTTTCTCTTCAAAATCTTTGTCAGACAATTTTTTTCGCATCGGAACAAACATTTCAGCTTCTGCTCCAACAGGGACAAAAATTTCCGCATTGTCATCTTCAATAATATTTTTAACCGCATCCGCAATTGGCTGGGGAGATGGCCCTTCATTAATGGCCTTTGCAACAAGAGGGACAAAATGAGAAACCAAATTTTTATATGGCGAATTTTCACTTGTCGTCTCTGCATTTGCAATCAAACCTTTTGTAACAAAATTAGTTCCAAAAAGCCCTGCCTGAATAGAGTGAACTCTCACATTAAAGGGTAATGTTTCAAATCTAAGAGAATCAACTATTCCTTCAACCGCATATTTTGAAGCATTGTAATGCGTTAACAAGGGCAAACCCATTTTTCCTAAAAACGAAGATATATTTATGATTACCCCACTCTTTGCCTTGCGCATAGATGGAAGTACCGCACGAATCACTTTCAATAATCCAAATACATTTACATCAAACTGATTAAATATCTCTTCATCCGTGCCATCTTCAACAGTGGCAACAAGGCCATAACCCGCATTATTAACAAGCACATCAATTTGCCCTTCAATTTTCAAAATTGTATCGACTGCTTTATTAATTGTTTCTGTTTTGGTTACATCTATATAAATAGATTTTAGATTATTCTCTCCCGGTGAAGCATTAGAATCTCTTGTTCCGGCATAGACCGTATATCCATATTCAGATAGCGTCTCTGCAGTAATTTTACCCATACCTGAAGTTGCACCAGTTATTAAAACTACCTTACTCATAATAAACTCCTGTTTTTAATTTCACGCCTGATATTAATTCCCGCTTAAAACAATCACCCAGCACATCTGGGTGTTTGCCAAAAATCGCGTTCGGAAACATCCCACGCACACTCATCATTTATCCATTCAACAAGGGCGTTTGAATTTTCCCGGCATTGCCATAACCTCCGGCCTGCACCTGTTCACAGACATCAAGACAACGACCGCATTCGGTACAGGTAAACATTTTCCGTTGATGCCATTAACTCATAAAAGATGGATGACCTGCCTTGACCTAAATCAAAGTAATTTACTCGGGTATTATTTGGGCAGTCGAAGATATCATGCCACGAGGCATAATCCGCCTGTCACGGCAATTACATTTTATAAATGAGTCTGCAGCAAACCGATAGCTGCGAAATGAATCTCCCCTCCATAAACGATGGAGAGTGCCCCACTACGTGATTATGCATCTGAAATGCTTAAAGCAAATCCCGCAGGCCGTCAATATCCAGCAGGGTAATGTCATTGCCCTTGACTTCGATAAGCCCATTGCGGGTAAGGCGGGTAAGGATACGGGAAAAAGTCTCCGGCTGAATCGCCAGACGTGATGCCACCACACTTTTCGGTGTGGTTAAATGAATCTGTGAAAATTCAACGGCCTCAGCAGGCAGCTGTTCCAGCAAAAAAACCACCAGCCGGTAGGTAGCGTTATGCAGGGTAAGATTGTTGATTTCATGAATCCGCGAATGCAAACGCCGACTCATGCTGCCCATCAACTTAAAACAGGACTCAGTGGAGCACTCGAGAATTTCCTTAAATGTCTGCATGCTGAAACTAAGCACTTCACTTTTCTTAATCGCTTCTGCGCTTAATGGGTAGACCTGCCGCTGCATAAAAATAATCGCTTCGGCAAAGGTCTGTGATGGGTGAATAATCTCCATCACTTTTTCATCCCCATCTGCCGAAATACAGTACAGCTTGATCTGACCGGACTTCAGCAGATAAAAACGTTGTGCCGGTTGACCGGCCTCAAACAGGGTTTCCCTGGCGGCCAGATTAATCAGCGTTGACATCTGTACCATTTTTTCAGTCTGCTTCTCATCCAGCATTTCAAGCAGATAAACATCTTTAAATTGTGCTACAAGCGCCTGATCTGGCTTCATACCGTCATCCCCAATAAACAACCGGTTTTATTTCTGTCACTGGCATCATCCCCAATGCATGCCCCAACAGTTCGAATAATATTTCAAACACGACATATTAGTAAAATCCCTAATAAAAGCAATCATAATAAATAATCTTGTGGTAGTTGACTTCGGTCAACGATGCTTCCCTGCTTTCAACTAAAAATAGAGCTTCAAATAAATTTATACACACAAGGTATGCGCGTGAATATACAGCTCATTCTAGGCAAACAGACAACACAGTCTCAAGCCACACAAAATATATGGCAATCAACCTGTGATGATATGGCGCTGTCACTGCAAGTTGCCAGCACAGAAAATGAAGATGGCCAGTTATTAGTTGAAACGCTGGCACTGCGCACCCTGCCGGCATTAGTCGTAGACAGCCGGGTTATCGCCGTGGGTCATCCCGATAAAATTTCAGCCACAAAAATACTGCAATCCTTAAAAGAAAAAAACTGACTGATATCAATTTTAGCACCCCACAGTCCGTTTAATATGCATGACACAATAAACACAGGCTGCCCCAACCCATATGACTAATAACAAGCCCTTAATCGAATGGCAGGAAGAAATCCTGTCTGTCGGTATTGCCCGGATGGATGAGACACACCGGGAGTTTATTGATCTTGTCAACCAACTGGGCATGGCCAGCGATACCCAGTTTCATGCATTATTCAAGATGCTACTTGAACATACCGTACAACATTTCAAACATGAAAATATTGCCATGGAAAAATCCGGGTTCCCTCCGATAATCATCCACCGCAATGAACATTTTCGGGTTCTTGATAAACTCAAACAGCTGCTGCTCGAAATCGAAAATGGAGAACTCGACCTGGCACGGGCCTTCGTTTGTAAATACCTGCCCAAGTGGTTCCCCCTGCACGCCGAAACCATGGATCGCACACTCGCCAACCACCTTAAAATGTCGGCTATGGCCGGGAGTTAATATAATAACTATACATACCACTTCCTTTTATTAGCCGTTATAGTAACGCTTCAGTCGTACCTAATTTATCAGCGGAGACAATTAGTAATGAAAATACCTTCAACCCATTTTTACAGCCTGTCCCTCATCATTGGCAGCCTGACTTTCCTGCCCGGCTGCCAACGTCAGGATGCAGAACCGGCGACTGAAAAAGAGGCGGCTACACCAGCCCCCGTACATAACACGGCAGCGCATACCGCCACCACAATGGCCATCCCTAAACCCGGTCAGACTCATGGCAAGGTCACCGACATTATTGAAGCTGCCGGCTATACCTATTTGCAGGTTGATACCGGCGGCAATCTAATCTGGGCAGCAGGGCCCAGCACGCCGTTTAAAAAAGGTGACATGGTTGCTTTTGATACCGGCATGCCAATGAAAGACTTTCACAGTAAATCACTGGATCGTAATTTCAAGCTGCTCTACTTTGTCGATGCCTTTACTACTGATACCGGCGTGGCCCAGGCTCGCATGCCCGAGCCTCATGGCAAACTTGCCGAACAACCATCATCTCAGTCAATGCCCGTCGCCAATATTAGTAAAGCTGAAGGCGGACAAAGTATCGCGAACATCATGGCCAACAAAGATGCGCTCGCCGACAAGACGGTCAAAGTGCGAGGCAAAGTCATCAAATTTACCGCCGCCGTACTCGGCAAAAACTGGATTCACGTTCAGGATAGCAGCACCGGAACAGATTTAACCGTGACCACCGATGCCACGGTAAGCCCAGGTGATGTAGTACTATTAGAAGGCAAGCTCAGTCGCAATAAAGACTTCGGTTATGGCTATCTTTATGACGTGATTATTGAAGAGGCCAAGGTGACGGTTGAATAGTTTTATTTCAACGCGAGGGCGCGGAGCGTGGAAGTTTCCACGAACGTGCTAAATTTCCACGTTCGTGGTGAGCTTGTCGAACCATGAACGTGGAAACGCTGTAAATAGAAGTCTTAATCTGCTTGTCCTTCGACAAGCTTCCTTCGACAAGCTTCCTTCGACAAGCTCAGGACGAACGGTAGTACCAACGTGGTAGTTTTCACCTTCATGCTGAGCTTTCTACACTCATACAAACAAGAAAAGGCATTGTTGCTAAACAACAAACCGCCTGTTGGGCTTCATAGAAAGCATTCAGCCCAACCTACATGAATATATCCCTGCTTCAGGACTCCGCGTGGGTGCCCGAAGGACGTGCCTGTAAAACCCGTACCCACCTTACGTAACTTTTGAATCACTGGGGCAGCGGAAGTTTTTAATTTCATTCTCTGCGACCTCTGCGGTTAAAAAAACCTTTCCGTTCAATCAGGCTCATAACCCAGATTCGGTGCGAGCCAACGTTCGGCCTGCTCCATACTCATACCTTTACGCCGTGCATAATCTTCTACCTGATCACGATTAATTTTACCGACGGCAAAATAGCGTGAATCGGGGTGACTGAAATACCAGCCGCTGACGGATGAGGCCGGCCACATGGCATTGCTTTCGGTTAGCTCAACACCGGTATTAGTATGCGCGTCCAGCAATTGCCAGAGCAGGGGTTTTTCGGTGTGATCGGGACAGGCGGGATAGCCCGGTGCCGGACGAATGGCGGTATAATCTTCCTTGATCAGACTCTGGTTATCGAAGTCATCACTCAAGCCCATTGAAGGCGACCAGCTACCCGACTCAATTCCCCAGTTAAGATGGCGCATGCGATCATGCATGTGTTCAGCAAAGGCTTCGGCCAGGCGGTCAGCCAGGGCCTTGAGCATGATCGACTGGTAATCATCATGTTCAGCTTCAAACCGCTGAACATGCTCATCAATGCCCAGGCCGGTAGTCACCACGAAGGCACCGATATAATCCTCTTTGCCCGACTCTTTGGGCGCGACAAAATCAGCCAGACAATAGTTCGGCTTGCCCGGGGGTTTTTCAGTTTGCTGACGCAGGTGGTGCAACACCAGTTGCACTTCTTCACGGCTGTCATCGATATAAACTTCTATATCTTCACCGATACTATTAGCCGGAAATAATCCCACCACGGCGCGAGCCTGCAACCAACGTTCATCAACTATTTTTGCAAGCATCGCCAGTGCATCATCCAGCAGTTTTTTCGCCTCCACGCCCTTTTCTGGATCATCGAGAATTTTGGGATAACTGCCTTTTAACTCCCAGGTATGAAAGAAGGGCGTCCAGTCGATATAGGGCACCAGGAAGGACAAGGGCATGTCATCAAAGATCTGGATACCGGGTGTTTTAGGCAGCGGTGGGTTGTAGTTAGCCCAGTCGATTTTAATCCGATTATCTCGCGCCTGTTGCAGCGTTAACCAGTTGGTTTTTGCCCGCCTACCGGCATGATTGACACGCACTGTTTCGTATTCTTCACGCAGAGCATTAACAAAATTCTGCTTCAGATCCTGACTGATCAGGCTTTGTGCCACACCCACAGCACGGGAGGCATCTTTCACCCAGACGGTAGCCTCATGGTAGTGCTTTTCAATCTTCACGGCAGTATGGGCTTTGGAGGTGGTTGCCCCCCCTATCATCAGCGGAATATCAAAGCCCAGACGTTCCATTTCTTTGGCCATGTGTACCATTTCATCTAATGACGGGGTGATCAGGCCACTCAGGCCGATGATATCAACATTAAGCTCTTTGGCTGTTTCCAGAATCTTCTGTGCCGGTACCATCACGCCGATGTCGATGACTTCAAAGTTATTACATTGCAATACCACCCCGACGATATTCTTGCCTATGTCATGCACATCCCCCTTGACCGTGGCCATCAGGATCTTGCCATTGCTTCGACGACCACCGCCATCTTTTTCATCTTCAATAAAGGGTAATAACCAGGCCACCGCTTTTTTCATCACCCGGGCTGACTTCACCACCTGGGGCAGAAACATTTTGCCCTCACCAAACAGATCGCCCACGGTGTTCATGCCATCCATCAGCGGCCCTTCGATCACTTCGATAGGCCGGTCAAACTGCAATCGTGCGTCTTCGGTGTCTTCCTCGATAAACGCATCAATGCCTTTTACCAATGCATATTCGATACGTTTCGCTACCGGCAAGCTGCGCCATTCCAGATCTTCCACTTTTTTACCGGTACTGCCATCACCGCGAAATTGATCAGCTATATCCAGCAGGCGTTCGGTGGCATCATCACGGCGGTTGAGTACCACGTCTTCGACTCGCTCACGTAATTCTTCGGGCAGATCATCATAGACGGCAAGCTGTCCAGCATTGACGATGCCCATGTCCATGCCTGCCTGAATGGCGTGATAGAGGAATACTGCATGAATGGCTTCACGTACCGGGTTGTTGCCACGAAAAGAAAACGAGACATTAGAGACCCCGCCACTGATCAGGGCATGGGGCAAGGTTTGTTTAATTGTTCGTGTGGCTTCGATGAAATCGACACCATAATTATTATGTTCATCAATGCCGGTGGCGATGGCAAAAATATTGGGATCAAAAATAATATCTTCCGGCGGGAAGTCCAGTTTTTCACGCAGCAGATTATAAGCACGAGTACAAATCTCGATCTTGCGCGCACAGGTATCGGCCTGCCCATCTTCATCAAAGGCCATGAGAATGATCGCCGCACCATACTGGCGACACAGCCGCGCATGGTGCAGGAATGCGTCCTCCCCTTCTTTGAGAGAGATGGAATTCACTACGCCTTTGCCCTGCATACACTTGAGTCCGGCCTCAATAATGAACCACTTGGAGGAGTCGATCATGATCGGCACTCTGGAAATATCCGGCTCCGAGGCGATAAGATTCAGGAAGGTCACCATCGCCTCCTCCCCATCAAGCATGCCCTCATCCATATTCACATCAACGATCTGCGCGCCGTTTTCCACCTGCTCCCGCGCCACACTCAGGGCTTCATCATAGTCGCCTTCGATAATCAGGCGCTTGAAGCGCGCCGAGCCGGTGACATTGGTACGCTCACCGACATTCACAAACAGCGAGTCTTTACCGATATTGCAGGGCTCCAGGCCACTGAGGCGGGTTTCTACCGGGATATTCGGGAGTTGACGGGGTGGATACTTGGCCACCGCATCATGGATGGCCCTGATATGGGCGGGGCTGGTGCCACAGCAGCCACCAATGATATTAAGGAAGCCACTTTTCGCCCATTCTTCAATTTCCGCCGCCATTTGTGCCGGGGTTTCATCGTATTCGCCAAACTCATTAGGCAGCCCGGCATTGGGGTGGGTATTGATATGGCAGTTGGCCAGCCCGGACAGCTCCTCTACATACTGGCGCAATTCTTTTGCCCCCAGCGCGCAGTTAAAACCGAAACTAATGGGCTTGACGTGACGCAGAGAATTCCAGAAGGCCTCGGCGGTCTGCCCGGACAGGGTACGCCCGGAGGCATCGGTAATGGTGCCCGAGATCATGATGGGTAGTTTCAGATCATGTTCTTCGAAATAGGTTTCAATCGCAAACAAGGCCGCCTTGGCATTGAGCGTGTCAAAAATAGTCTCCACCAGCAGAATATCACTGCCACCTTTGACCAGGCCATCAATTGCCTCAAGATAGGATTCTTTCAGGGTGTCAAAATTAATATTACGAAAGCCGGGATTGTTCACATCCGGGGAAATACTGGCAGTGCGGTTGGTGGGGCCAATCACCCCGGCCACGAAGCGTGGCTTGTCATCCGTGGCCAGCTCGTCACAGACGGCTCGCGCCAGCCGTGCGGACTCGTAGTTCAACTCATAAGCCAACGCTTCCATCTGATAATCAGCCATGGACACCGAATTAGCATTGAATGTATTGGTCTCAACAATGTCGGCTCCAGCATCGAGATAGGCGCGGTGAATATCGCTGATGATCTGCGGCTGGGTCAGGGTGAGCAGATCGTTATTGCCCTTGAGATCACTGTCCCAATCGGCAAAACGCTCGCCCCGATAGTCGTCTTCACCCAGTTTATAACTCTGAATCATGGTGCCCATTGCACCGTCGAGAACCAGAATCCGTTCTTTTAATACCTGTTCAAGTGTTTTCATCAAGCCGCCATCTTAATCATTAAATTGCGCACTTTAACACGCCATTATTAAATCCGATATTTTCCTGTCAATGTAAAATATGACACAAACCCTGAATCTGCCCTGTCCACACAATCTGGAATTTAAGCATTCGCGACAATAGCCGTTAAATATAGTATATGGAAGCGACCAGTATTATCCAGACAAATAAAATGGTTAAAAAGCAAAAGATCTGGCTGAAACCATTTCAAAATTCCCCCATCGAATTATTGTTCGGACTTCTCATCCTGTCCATGATTAGCGGGTTTAGCCTGTATGCCTATAACACCTGGGCGCAAATCCACAAAAGCACGGTTGCTGAACTGAAGTTTATGGATCAACTTCTCAGTCAAACCAGCCATGAAATCTTTCATCACCACGAAGCAATGCTTCATATACTAGGCGAGCGACTGCAGGAGTTGAATGTGGAAAAAGCGCCAGAGCAGGGGCGCAGTCTAATCGACCATATACTGCATCTCAATCACGGTGCTGCCGGGTTCGGTCTCGCCAAACCCAATGGCCAGCTGATTCTGGTTTCAAATGTTCCCGCAAACACCGCCCTCCCCAATCTCTTAGCCAACCCGAAAACGGCAGACAGCTTCAGGCAAGCACTCAAGACCAACAGAATGGTGTCCGGTCGCACCTATTATTTACCCTTGCTAAAAAACTGGGTCATCCCCCTGCGCTCCGCAATCCGCAATCCGGACAATAGCGTTTCACTGGTGATGACTTCCGGTTTTGATCTGGATTCACCGATCACCACCTGGAACGCACTCAAACCTTCACCGGGTTTCACCCTGCACCTGCTGCGCAGTGATGGTTACTGGCAGTACGTCAATCCACTGGCTGAAAGTAAAAAAATCAGCACCTATGGACAGGCCGCGAATGCAGGCGATCTGCGCATGATAAAAAAGCACCAGCTAAATAAAAAACCGCAATCCACACTCTATATCAATGATTCACTGGCCATCAGTTCCTGGCTGCCGGAGTTAAATATGTACACCCTGGTGAGCCGCGATACACGCAGTATCGCCAGCGAATACCATAAAACAATGACACTCCCCGCTCTCATCTTTCTGGTTCTCATTGCCAGTAGTTATATTTTTTATCGTATCTTCATGCGCCAGCAACGTACTTATGAAAATACATTAATCCGCCAGGCTCAATATGATGAACTAACCAACCTGCCCAACCGTTTACTGATGATGGATCGCCTGACTCACTGTCTCGATATTGCCCGGCGCGGGGAAGATAAGGTAGCCCTGGCTTTCATTGACCTCGATATGTTCAAACGTATTAATGATAGTTTTGGTCACATTGTCGGGGATGAATTACTACGTCTGTTTGCACAGCGTCTAAGTAAAATTTTACGGGTCGGTGATACCGTCTCCCGCCTGGGGGGCGATGAATTTCTCATTATTCTTCCTGGAATCTCTAATACCACCGCCATCGAAGCGGTCATCCAAAAAATACACCAGCTTTCATCCCGGGCAATTATTATCAACCAGCGTGAAATCTACACCACCTGCAGCATTGGGCTGTCTTTCTATCCCGATGATGGACAGACCCCGCTCGACCTGCTTAAGGCGGCGGACACCGCCCTGTATAAAGCCAAGGACAAGGGTCGCAATACGCACTGTTTTTATTCTGAAAAAATGAATCAGGAAGCCCATCGCCGCATGCAGCTGGAGTCATCACTGCACCATGCCTTGCAAAACGGGGAACTGTATCTACTCTATCAACCTCAGATCGATCTTGAGTCCAGCCACATCTGCGGTTGTGAAGCACTATTACGCTGGAATAATCCGGAGCTGGGAGAAATTTCACCCCTGGAGTTTATTCCGGTTGCGGAAGAAACCGGGCAAATTAAGAAAATAGGTGAATTTGTATTAGAGCAGGCCTGTCATGATCTACAGCTGCTAAAAAAACAATGGTCAGAAACGTTCCGTATGGCTGTCAACATTTCATCTTTGCAAATTCGCTCTCCCGGACTTTCTGATTATATTAATACCCTGCTCAATGACTACCATCTACCGAGTAAAGCGCTCGAACTGGAAATCACTGAAAACAGCATTATTGAACATGGCGAACATTTATATTCGCTGCATGCTCTGGGGATGTATATTGCCATTGATGATTTTGGTACTGGCTTCAGCTCATTGAGTTACCTGCAGCGTTTCCCCATCAGCACCCTGAAAATTGATCGCAGCTTCATCAAAAATATTGCCACCTCAAGCTCCGAGGCTAATCTGGTCAGCGGCATCATTAATCTGGGCCACAGCCTGAAATTGGACATCGTTGCCGAGGGTATCGAAACAAAAGAGCAATTAGACTACCTGCAGCAGGCCGGTTGCAATATTGGGCAGGGTTTTTATTTTAGCCGTCCAATTACTTTTGAAGCACTGCTCTCACAACTTGCACAGCCCTATACCTGAGTTATACAGGCTTAAATAAATAACCCCGCAGCAAGCTGCGGGGTATAAATAAACGCCATAACTCAAACTGTCATATTTTTATCGTGTACTGTAGCTCCATACGGTGCTGGATGTTTCACCGCCATTGCCATCTTTTGCCACAATCGCCCAATAATAGGTGGTTCCTGTGTCAAGCCCCGACACTCTGTAGGTCTTGTAACCATCACCACCACCGCATGAAGCCAGCAGCGAACTGATCGCAATTGCTAGAATCAGCAATACCGTTTGCCGCCGGTTTCGTAAGCCCCCGGCAAAGGTGATCCCCAGAATCACCATCCCGCCTCCCAGACCCAGACTTGCATAGGAGACACCCTTGCCCAGTTCCTGATTCAATGACGCTACTTCAGTCAGGGGACTGCAATTATTGACTGGATCACTATCGGTACAGTTATAGACCTCATAGCGAACCCCGTCGCCATCCGGATCGGTGGCCGGGTTCCATTCAAGCAATACCGAGGTTCCCATACCCTGTCCGCCATTTGCGGGGGA
Organism: uncultured Thiohalophilus sp.; assembly: GCA_964575555.1. GTDB lineage: Bacteria > Pseudomonadota > Gammaproteobacteria > UBA6429 > Thiohalophilaceae > JAADGZ01. The sequence continues at coordinate 16,586 of CAZNRP010000029.1, forward strand.
GACAAGTCCCGGACTCGATGGAGGGTTGTTCACATCAGCAGTTAGTCCTCTCGCGCTGACATTCATCGTAACGCTGCTTTCGTCAGGATCATTTGAGGGGACATCAAAACTGTCATTGAAGATCCCCGCCGCCGTGGGTGCGAAACGAACTGCCAGTGTACAGCTTGCCGCTGCGGTCAGCGTTTGCCCGGAACAGTTGTCACTCACCACACTAAAAGGCGTCGCCAGAACATTGGTCTGAGCAACATTGCCAATCACAAGATCGGCATTACCGTCATTGCTGATCGTAACGGTTTGATCCGAGCTTCCCGCAACCGTCAGATTGCTAAAGGGAATTTGCAGATCAGTTGCAGGCGCTATCGAATCGGTAACGGTAATATCCGCTACCGGCGTTGTACCTGTGCCGCTAAGGTTAAAGGTAACCACCGCTTCATCGCTATCGTTAGAAGGAATATCAAAGCTGTCATTGAAATTTCCCGTAGCTGTGGGTTCAAACCTGGCCGTTAATGTACAGCTTGCGGCTGGCGCCACTGTTGTTCCCGAACAACTATCATTCAGAATACTGAAAGGCACTGCCAGTGTGATTTCCGTAGCAATATTTCCGATAAGCAGATTGGCGTTGCCATCATTGCTGATGGTGATCGTCTGATCTGATGTTGTTGCCTGCGTTACATTGCCAAAACTAATCGCAAGATCATCCACAGGAGCGATGGAATCCGTTACGCTAATATCCGCCACCGGCAATCCGAGACCCGTCCCGCTAACACTGAGCGTGACCGGATTTTCATTCGCATCATCCGAGGGAATATCAAAGCTGTCGTTGAAACTTCCTGTTGATGGAGGTGAAAACCGTAACGTCAATATGCAATTGGCAGCCGGGGTCAGCACCTGTGTCGAGCAATTATCGATCTCAATCGTAAACGGGGCGCTCAGTGCATCGGCCACCGCGATATTGCCAAGAGCCAGATCGGCATCGCCATCATTCGTTACCGTGACGGTCTGCTCAGCATAGGCCAATTCGGTAACATCACCAAAACCAACAACAAGATCGCTAATGGATGCGACCGAGTCAGTCACGGTAATTTCCGGAGCCGTGACCACCCCGCCCGCTTCAGTATAAAAATAGGCCGCGCCAGCATCAGTGCCGTTGTCATTATCCCCATAGACGCCGACAATGACCATATCGCCGCTGATTGAAACAGAATAGCCAAAATAATCCCTGCTCTGACCAATATTGGCCAACAGCTTTTGTTCTGTCCAGATACCGGTGGCAGGGTCACGCACAAAGACATAGGCAGAACCGGAAGCATAACCATTATCTCCATCTGTATATGCTCCGACGATAGCGCGGTCACCGCTGATTGAAACCGAGATACCAAATTGATCACCGGTCATATTGTCAGAAGCCAGCAATTTTTGCTGCTCGCGCCAGACGCCACTAGCATCACGCACAAAGACGTAGGCCGCACCGGAATCATAGCCGTTGTCATCATCAGCATGTGCCCCGACAATGACTGTGTCACCACTGACCGAAACTTCTTCACTGAATGAGTCATAGGCAGCACCATCTGCAGCCAGCAGCTTTTGCTGTTCGCTCCAGATCCCGGTGCCAGTATCGCGCACAAACACATAGGCCGCGCCAGAACTTTCGCCGCTGACATCAACACCGTCTGCCCCGACGACAGCCGTATTACCGTTTAATGACACAGATTTCCCAAACCGATCATTTGCCGCAGCATCAGCGGCCAGCAGCTTTTGCTGTTCGCTCCAAATACCACTAGCATCACGCACAAAGATATAGGCAGAACCGGAATTATTGCCATTGTCATCATTATAAAATGCCCCGACAATGATAGTCTCGCCGCTGATCGAAACATCTTCACCAAAATAGTCAGCCACCAAACCATCAGAGGCTAGCAGCTTTTGCTGCTCGCTCCAGACACCGCTAGCGTCACGCACAAAGACGTAGGCAGAACCGGAATTAGAGCCATTATCATCATCATTATATGCCGCAACGATAGCGCTATCGCCGCTGATCGAAACAGCGTAGCCGAAGTAGTCCGCCCCCGCGCCATCAGAGGCCAACAGCTTTTGCTGCTCAGTCCAGATGCCGGTGGCCGGGTCACGCACAAACACATAGGCGGAACCGGAACCAAGGCCGCTGTCATCATCGTAGCGCGCACCAACAATAGCGGTGTTGCCGCTAATGGCAACAGAATAGCCGAAGTGATCAGCATCTGCGCCATCAGAAGCTAACAACTTTGCCTTATAGGCAAAATTTGCATGAACAATGGTGGGCATGGACATGACAAATATGGCCATCATAAAAACTACGAACATTTGCTTAATCATGATGAATACTCCTTTTAAATTTAGATTTCTTTTTATACCCGCTGTTGTTTTAATCATGTCTCATTTCTCCTTTGCAAAATCTGCCTTAACGCTAAGTGGCATAAACAACATTGCTAAAACGCCTGTTATTTCCCTGACGTCATCGTTTTTTTTTACTGAAATGATTCGCCAGATGTTTTCCTTTTAAAATTTCCCATAACTCTTCCGGGCTGGTAAATGCATTTTGTTGCTCACTGTCCATGCCTTCTACCACCCCAACAATCTCACTCTCATGATGTTCGTCACAAGCCGATTCCTCTCGGGGGTAAATATGTATAAGAAAGCTTTTCATTTATGACAAACATCCTGTTGTTATGACGCGGGAACCATAGAACAGCGCTATTCGTAACTAAAACAGTACGCCGCATGGAGTCACAAACAGGTCACAGGAATGAAAAAAAGATAAAAAATTGAGGAGAGTTAAAATAGAAAGTGAATCACCCAGCCACAAGCAAACGGGGTTTCAGTTGTCGCTACGACTTCAGTCGTACAAGCTCGAAACCTCGCCAACCGTTTCCCTCGCCCCGTTCGATTGAAATCGAACTACAGATGCAGGATGATTAGCGGGCTGTTTGAAGGCAATGTTCGCAGGCGCGACTCAGGGGTTTTTGATCGCCCGTTTTAATAAGTTGATAAAGCTGCTGTGTTTTTTTCGAAGGCTCCATCGCAAAGGTGGCATTGAGAATGCTGCAGCAATGTTTATACACCGCTAACGATTCAGCACTATTGCCCTGTCCCGCATGGCATGTCATTAAGCCACAATAATATTCCTCCGAGAGCGGATCCAGTTCCAGTGCTTTTTCATAGAGTGTAATGACTTTTGCACACTGCCCGGCGCGGCTATAGAAGCCGATCAGTTGCTTTATGCTACGCAGCAACTTTGTTTGCAAACGACCTCGTTGCGCCAACATCCAGCCCATTGGGGTTTCCTTCTCCATAAATGCACCATGATAGAGATTAAATATACGCTGCATTTTCTGCTGAACAGTTTCCAGCTTCGCTAGCTCGGATGATGAAAGCATGCTCTCCAGTTCGCCAAGGCTACGTTCATAAGCCCAAATATCCAGCCAGCAAAGATGATCATTGAGGCTCAGGCGGCTATCGTGAACGCATAATATTTCACTCCCCAACAATTTGCGCAATCGAGACAGGGTGGTGGTGAAGGCGCTATGGGCGCTATCCCCCTCGGCATCCGGCCATAGAGCTTCGCTGATTTTTACTTCACTGACATCTCGGCCCCCCATGGCGATTAGCACTTTGAGTAATTCAATCGGTTTGTTCTGTCCCTTTCCATTCACACTGACAGCAACACCATCAAACAACACACTGAAACGGCCAAGAGAATAAATTTTGACTCGCCAGGGCCAGTTATCCAGATGCAGTGGCGGACTGTCTGGCTTTAATTTTCGTTTTAGTATTAGCTTCTGAACATAGCCAGCTTCAATATTATTTTCCAATGCCCGAATGCATAATGCACACATAGCCGAGGGTCGCCACCAGTCTGTATTCAGGTAGTTTTTTTCTGCACCGATACTCATGGCTTGCGCCAGCGTAGACGATCCCGCATTATCATTACCACGCGCATAGTAAAACTCGGCCTGAGCCAGATGAAGATTGAAGTTCAGTAAGCTGCTGTTGATCTGTTCAGCCAGCATCGTGGTTTTATTCAGCCAGTTCTCGGCCTCATCATATTTGCCAGATTCAATCAATATTCTGCACATAGCAAGACGGTTAAGCGCTTCGGGATAAGGAGTACCCAATTCAACCACGGCCTGCAAGGATCGACTGACATGCAGCAGGGCGCGTTCATGATTTTTTTGCCGCAAGGCTTCCAGTGCCGCAAGATAATAATAATGCGCCTGATGAAGTCTGCCGTTTTCATCCATGATGGCGAGTATATTTCCCAGGTAGCTCGGCCACTGTTCGGCAAGGCATGACTCCAGCGCCAAATAAGCCTCCTGGGTGCGCAGAATAAAATCCCAGAGGTGTATACCCATTTTATCCGCTAATGCCAGTCCAGCCAGTACGGATTGCTGACTTTTATCAAAGTTTGCCGTCAACCAGAAGTGCATGGCTTCCGTTTGATGCCAGGCAATCAGGTTAACCGGCTGTACCTTATCAAGCGTTGCCGAGGCTTGTAATCTTTCAATCACCGCCGTGGCCTGCTCGAATTCACCCATCCATGCCAGATAGAGTACATAGTGAGTGGCAATAGCAATGCGTCTGTTTTTATCAGGCAGATGTTCCAGCATGTGGCCAAGCTGTTGTGACCAGCGCGGCATCGCCGGGTGCTGAGGCTGCCGGTACATCAAACTGCAAAACATGGCGAAAGTAATTCGTGCTTCAACCTCTGCTGAGGGAAATTCAGGAGCCTCCCCCATGAAGGTTTCCATCCAGCTTATCCAGTGATCCAGGGGTTTGAAATCATCCCAGGAGAAGATAAAGCTATCCACGATACCTGCCCAGCTCATATAAATGCCGTTGCGATCTTGTTCCTGATTAAACCTTTCCAATGCAGTTTCATAAAGATCTCTTGCGCCATGGGGATCCATCGGTAGGGAGGCAGTGGCTGACCAGTAAATAATCCAGGCGGAGCGTTGCTTTATGGGTATGCTGTTGATCAATTGTTGCAGTTGTGGAAACTGCCCCTGCTCAAGCAACGAGGGAGCATGTTGCATAATTAAAACTTCGATTTCATTAAAAGCATCAATGCTTTGAAGTAGTTCAACGGCAGATTCAAGCAGGCCCAACTCGGTTAATAGCATGGCCGCTTTTTTCTGCAATACACGGTGCTGTTCGGCAGAAAAATAATTTCGCTGTTTTTGCAGCAAAAATTCCCTGAATACCGGAGAGAAAAAATAGCTCGGATAGGGCTGTGACTGGTATCCAGTGAAGAATCCTCGTTGACTGAATGTGGACATCAACTCAATACTCTGTTCGTTACTCGTTAGTTCTTCCAGCATGGCCACCGGGATTTCATTTAATACGGCACAGTTTATTAGTACCTCCTGTTGCGACTCTGATAGCTGACTGAAAATCTCAGACTGTAAGTAATTGACTATCCCTCCTGAAAGTTCTGCGTTGATAACAGGATCGCTTCCCTGTTGCAGCTGTAATACCATGCCGCCTACCCAGCCCTGAAATCGCTGCTTTAATGCACGGGCAATATTGGCTGAAATTTCTTCATACCCCAGTACAGGCAATAGTTCGAGTGTTTCTTCCTCAGTGAATTCAAGTACCTGATTAGCTATCCTGACGATAGACTGGTTCAACAGTAGTGAGGAGAATTGAGCAGGAATATTTTCACGGCTGAGAATAAACAGCCGGTTATTTTCAGGCAGGGACGCAACGGCAATTTCTAAAATTTTCGGCAAAAAAGTTTCTGTTGACGGTGTCTGATAATTATCAAATACCAGCACCAGGGGAAATTTCAGCCGTGCATAGACCTGCTCGAAAAATCGGCGCGCAAAACGGTCAATATCATCTGATAATGCCAGCCGATAATTAAATGTTTGCTCACTATGGCCAGCAAACTCTTTTATGACACGGCCAAAATTCTGGAAAAAAAACACCGGATCATGATCGCATTTATCCAGCGGATACCAGAGTGGCCGGACATTCTGCACTTCCAGGTAATTGGCCAGGGCCCAGCTTTTTCCGGCACCTGGTGGCCCGTTTATCCAGACTGCTTGCCCTGACACGCTATCCAGTACATCAAATATACGTTTACGATTCAGACCATTGCTTATATCCGGCGCTAATTTCCCACCTGGGCACCCGTTTGTTGTAGTGATTTTATCCATATGACTTTTAAATTTCTTAGCCGCAATATCCCGAACCCCGGCTAAAAAAACGTTAGCACTCCGCTTAACAATAAAGTGGAGATAATCCTCCGAAGCAATATATTTTGGTGACTATTTTCTTATAAATTCGCCTTCACTAGGATGGTTTATAGTAAATACATACAGCAACCCATTCTTTTTTATATTGATATTAATCAAGCCAAAACAGATTGTTAGCGTTTCTCCACCCGAATCAGGCAGGCTTTCTATAAACAGTAATGGGCAGCCGTATATCAAGATTCTATCCACAGAGACGATAAACACTTTATAGTGTTATTCTCACTAAAATAACATTTAGAACTCATCAAAAAAACATCAGGTAAACGTGCATAGAACACGGCATAATTTTTTTCAAAATTCTCCTTTCGAGCTATTGTTCGGTTTTTTGCTATTGCTGCTGATCGCCGGGTTTGCAGTTTACGCCTACAACACCTGGAACCATATCCACGAAACAGCCGAAGCCAAACTGCAGTTCATGGATCGCCTGCTGATCCAGACCAATCGTGAGATTTTCATTCATCATGAGTCCATGCTGCACCTGCTCGGTGAGCGCCTGCAGGAAATCGGTGCCATGGAAGCCCCGGGAAAAGGCCGCAAACTGATCGAGCAAATGCTGCGTTTAAACCCCAGTATGGCGGGCTTTGGGCTGGCTCGTACCGATGGCCAAATGGTGTTGATATCCCATGTTCCACCGGGGGTTCCCCTGCCCAATCTGTTACATAATCCCAATGCCGACAGCAGTTTTGGACTGGCACTGGAAAATGAGGGAATGGTCACCGGTCGCACCTATTACCAGCCACTGCTAAATAGCTGGATAGTACCGCTGCGTATCGCCATCCGCGATGCCAACAACACCGCCTCAATGGTCATGGCCAGTGGCCTTGATATGGATTCCCCCACCACCACCTGGAATGTGCTGAAACCCGAACCCGGCACAACTCTGCGTATTTTACGCAAGGATGGCTACTGGCAATATATGTCACCCTTGGCCGTCAAGGACAGAGAAGCGGTTTATAACCAACCTGCCAACCCTGGCGATGTCCGTCTGCTCAAGCGCCAGCACCAACGAGCCAACCGACGCACCTTCTATATCAATGACAGCCTGGCAGTCAGTTCTTGGTTGCCTCGTTGGAATATTTATACCCTGATTACTCGGGACAACCGTGCCATTGCAACGGAATACCGCAAGGCAATGCTCCTGCCGATGATGATTTTCCTTGTCATCACAGCCAGCGGCTATACTTTCTACCGTGTTTCCGCACGCCAGCAACGTGATTACGAACAAAAGCTGATTCATCAGGCTCAGTATGATGATCTCACCGGTCTGCCCAACCGTCTACTGGTAATGGATCGCCTGAACCACGCGATGAATATCGCTAAGCGTAAAAAAGAGAATATTGCTCTGGCATTTATCGATCTTGATATGTTCAAGCGCATCAACGACAGCTTCGGCCATATTACCGGTGACGAGTTACTGCGCCAGTTTGCCCAACGCCTGAGTAAAATCCTGCGCTCAGGTGACACTGTCTCCCGCCTTGGCGGTGATGAATTCCTGATTCTGCTTCCCGGTGCCCGTAATGCAGCCACCGTCGAGATGGTTATCAAAAAAATATACCAGCTCTCTCAACAGCCCTTTACCATTAATAATTGTGAAATCTACACCACTTGCAGCATTGGGCTGTCCTTCTACCCTGATGATGGCCAGGCACCGCCCGACTTGCTCAAAGCCGCGGATACCGCCCTCTACAAAGCCAAGGATAAGGGACGCAATACGCACTGTTTTTATTCTGAACAAATGAATCAGGAAGCTCATCGGCGCATGCAACTGGAATCTGCCCTGCGCCATGCTCTGGAGAAGAACGAACTCTATCTGCTCTACCAGCCGCAAATAGATCTTGAGTCCAGCCGCTGTTGCGGCTGTGAAGCATTGATACGCTGGCGTAGCCCAGAGCTGGGTGAAATCACGCCACTGGAATTCATCCCGGTTGCCGAAGAAACGGGCCTGATCAATAAAATTGGACAATTCGTACTGGAACAGGCCTGCAAGGATCTAAATCATCTGAAACAACAGTGGTCAGAAACCTTCCGCATGGCCGTCAATGTTTCTTCCCTGCAAATCCGCTCTCCCGGCCTTTCCGACTATATCGAAACGCTGTTGACGGATTATGATCTATCCAGCAAGGCACTGGAGCTGGAAATCACAGAAAACAGCATAGTCGAACACGGTGAAAATCTTGATTCTCTGCGCGCCCTCGGCCTCTATATTGCCATCGATGACTTCGGCACCGGCTTCAGTTCCCTGAGTTACCTGCAACGCTTCCCCATCACCACCCTGAAAATTGATCGTGCCTTTGTCAAAAATATCGCCAGCTCACCCAGTGAAGCCAAACTGGTGCGGGGCATTATAAATCTGGGACAAAGTCTGGAACTAGATACCATCGCCGAGGGCATCGAAACCAAAGAGCAACTCGACTACCTGCGACAGGCCGGTTGCCAGATTGGTCAGGGATTTTATTTCAGCCGCCCAATCCCTTTTGCGGCGCTACTTTCACAACTACGACACAACTACAGCTAAGCTAGAAGCAAACAGACTCTATGCTGTATCTTTGATTGGAACGCATCTCGCGCTACACTGCCCGCCATGCCCGAATCAATAGCCGAACTAATAAAAATGCCCAAGGCGCTGATGCGTCCCATTGGTCGCGCCATCGCCGATCATCAGATGATCAACGAAGGGGATCGCATCGTGCTGGGACTGTCCGGTGGCAAGGACTCACTGACACTGCTCCACGCTCTGCGCCGCCTGCAGCGCCATGCGCCGATTCATTTTGAGCTGGCCGCGCTGACGGTGGATCCACAAATCGAGGGCTTCAACCCTGAACAGCTAAAAAATTATCTAGCCGATCTGGGCATTCCCTATTTTTATGAATCCCAGGCCATTGCCGAGCAGGCCGAAAGCCAGCTTAAGAACGACTCCTTCTGTTCTTTCTGTTCACGCATGAAGCGCGGCATTATGTATAGCAGCCTGCGCCGCGAAGGTTATAACGTGCTGGCGCTGGGCCAGCATCTGGATGATCTGGCCGAGAGCTTTATGATGTCGGCCTTTCGCGGTGGTCAGTTGCGCACCATGAAAGCAAACTATCTTAACCGCGAGGGTGATATTCGTATAATCAGACCAATGATCTACGTGCGCGAGCGCCAGACGCGAGCCTTTGCCGACGAAGTACAACTACCCATTATTGCCGACAGCTGCCCCGCCTGTTTTGGTATGCCCACCGAGCGCGAACATATGAAGCAGTTACTGGCAACAGAAGAACAACACAACAAAACCCTGTTCAAAAGTCTGCTCACCGCCATGACCCCGCTACTGTCAAAAACTGATGCGCAATAAATGATCCTGACGGTAATGAAAATTATGGCGCGCCTGCCGCTACCAGTGATTCATTTCATTGCCTGGCCGCTGGGTCTGTTGCTAATACTCATTCCCAACAAACAACGCCACTGCGCCCGCATCAATGTTCGTATCTGTTTGCCACAATATTCATTTTGGCGACGACAATGGATCTGGATGCGTAGTCTGATTGAACTAGTAAAAACGTTATTGGAAACACCCCGTCTATGGCTGGGTGATGCCGATAAAGTACTGCAACTGGTGCGCAAGGTTGATGGGCTTGATGCCGTGAAGCAAGCAGAGGCTGAAGGTAACGGCCTGATTCTATTTGCCCCTCATTTAGGCAACTGGGAGATGGCCGGGCTCGCCTATTCCAGCTACTTACCCATGGTGATCATGTATCGACCGCAAAAAAATCAGCAACTCGATGAGATTATTCGCCAGGGTCGAAAACGCTTTGGTGGACAATTAGTCCCAGCAAACCGTAAAGGCCTGGCCTTAATGCTGAAGCACCTGCGTGAAAAGAAAACCATCGGCATGTTACCGGATCAAAATCCCGGTGCAGGAGCCGGTGTCTACGTCCCCTTCTTCGGCATTGCCGCCAATACCCCGGTGTTTGCCACCCGCCTTGCCCGTCGCACTCAGGCTCCTGCTTTTATTATTACGGTTGAACGCCTGAGCTTCGGCCGTGGCTATCACCTGCACCTCGCCGCTGCCGGTGATGCACTTTATGACCAGGATGTAAAAGTCGGCGCAGCGAGCATGAATCACGATATGGAAAAACTGATACTTCAACGCCCGGAACAATACTGGTGGGGGTACAATCGCTTTCGTCACCGTCCTGAGGGGGAGCCGGAAATATATTAAGGAAGCCGGTTATGCACGTTGTATTTTCCCGAGGGGCTTTTCATCGGCACCCGTTTTATTTCTATCAATGTTTTTGCGTCATAAACAATCACCGCACCCTCAGTGTCCCAGACGCTGAGCAGGGCATGTCTGCCCTGTTTATCAAACTCCACATGCGCAACTGTTTTACCGGGAGCCGGTATTAATGTTTTCACGATCTCCAGCGTTTGCTTGTCAATAATCTGTACGCTTTCTTTGTTCGCACTAAAGAAGGTATCCACCCAGGCATAGGGACTATTTTCGTGCGTTTGTATAAACAGACCGGGGCCCTGCGTTTTGATCTGTTTGATCAACGTTCCTTTTCCCAGATCAAGGATACTGACGATGCTTTCTTTTAAATTAGGAATGGCCAATATCATCCGTCCCTGATAAATCCAGCTTGCACCCGAACCGGGATGGGGCATCCCCGGCAGATCAATAACGTGCATAACTCGCCCCAGATCAAGATCGATAATCTGTAGCGTTCCCGCACGTGATGAGCCAACCATTAACTCATTTGTGGAATTTAAAAATAAATTATCCAGGCGCGATCTGAGATTTATACGCCGAACGGGAAATAAATCTTTATTCCGATCAAGCCCGCTATTTTCACCGGCCTTCTCCCGATAATCATGCATCCATTTTCCAAAACCCATTGGCGGGGGTATTTCATAGGAAATTTCCCAGACTTCGTTAATATCTTTCAGCGCAACAATAAAACTATGCCGGCCTCCGGCATCATATACCGCACTCACCCGTGATGTTTCACCCTGTTCGTCTTTGACTTCAAGCACTTTAAGCGGTGAGAGATCAATAGCTGACAACACAACCAGCGTACGTGGCCCGGTATTCCCCGCCAGTAAAAACTGGCCGTCACTGGAAACAGTAAAATTACGCATATTGACGCCAGCACGCACTTCAGCCACCCAGGTCAGATTATAAAGATCATATTGACTGATCCAGCCGTCACGTGTGCCAAAATAAATATAGCGACCATCAGGCGAGTATTTAGGCGCGCCATACAAACCGGCACGAGTTTGCAGACGATGAAGCAACGCAAAGGTATCACCATCCAGAATAGTGGCATGGTGATCACCCGTTTCAATCACGGTAAAAAGATTCGTCGGATCAGCTTCCCATGTCGGTTTGGCTGACAGGTTTTTAACGGCTGAATAGATAAGCCGACTATTTTGAATATCTTCAAAACTCCAGGTAACAATGTCACCCTGCGAGGCATTGATTTTTATTTTGCTATCTGCAAACGAAACGCTGATCAGGCTCAACAGCAACAGTAAGGTAAGTGTTTTTTTTATGAAATTTATTTCTAAATGAAAGTTACAAAGCATATTTCATTATTCTCGCAAAGATGAAAAGCTCATTAGCGTAGTGTTACTATATGTAGGTTGGGCTAAGCACCGCGAAGCCCAACAGGCGTAATTTAACAGGCTATTCGATAGTTGGGCTTCGCGTTGCTCTGCGCCAACCTACGGGTTACTCACCATGAATGGCACAAAGAAAGTCAAGCGCGGTAGAGCTCCTCTAAAGCTGTGACTCTACTGGCAGTAAAGAATAAAGCCAGACCGTAAACAGCTTCCACGCACTCACCTGCGGTTCGCTATCATAAATTATCTGCTCATCACCTTTTTGCTCCAGCCAGTGAATAACATACTCATCAAAATCCCGGCCTTCGTCTTCACTCGCAGCTAATCTTACTCGTTGAAGACGCCAGGCTTCCTTTGGCATCTCGTTATCAAACCATTGACCAAATTTCGCCGCCAGCGGAGGGACTTCAATTACCAGCCCGATTTCTGTGTTGATTTCAATTGAACGTGGGTCAAGATTCAGGGAGCCAACAAATATCTGTTTTCGGTCAAACACAAAACTCTTGGCATGCAGGCTGGCGCGGGATGAACTACCCAGACTACTGTGCTCCCGTTTTTTCGCCTTCGCACCCGGTTTCAGTTCAAACAGTTCGATACCGGCTTCAAGCATCGCCATGCGGTAGCGACTATATCCCGAATGCACGATGCTCACATCATTTACCACCAGTGAGTTAGTTAAGACACGCACCCGTACTCCGCGTTTTACCAATGAACTCAAAAAAACCACGCCCTCATCACCAGGAATGAAATAGGGAGAGATCAACAGTAACTCATGCTCTACCCTTTCCAATACCGGCGCCAGCAGGTTTAGCAGGTAGTCCGTTTCCTCCGCCGACTTGCCCAGCGCCTTGTCCGGATGATCATAAATGATATGCGCCTGTCCCCATGAATACGGCAGATCTCCATCGACTAACTGTTTTGCAATTTCACTCTTGCGCAAACGCGCAGCATACTGTGAGCTTTTCATTTCCAGGGAAAATTTTTCAAGACCCCTGCGTAGTATCTCAAGATCCGCATCTGTCGCCGTATTATTATCAAAGGATGAAATGGGGATAACGGTCTCGCTGTTGTAGTACAGATCAAAAGCCTGAGAAACCTCATCGACAACCGAGCCTATCGCGATAACATCAAGATCACCAAACTCAAGATCGGGACGCGCCTGAAAATATTCATCACCAATATTACGACCACCGATAATACTGGCCTGGCTGTCTGCAGTGAACGACTTGTTATGCATGCGCCGATTGACTTCACTGAATCGAGTGAGAAAATCCATGCCGC
>CAZNRP010000030.1:0-29134 GCA_964575555.1 uncultured Thiohalophilus sp.
AGGGTGGGCACGTTTTTTGTGCCCACGCGGGGAACACACAAATTACACTCTGCTCAATATTATTCAATGGTACCCAAAAGCGGGTTTTAACCTGCCCGCGAGGCCGGGCGAATTCCGCCACTGTCATTCGCTAAAAATCTCATTCAACAAAGCTAATTCCTCATGCATTTGCTGGATGCGGCCTTCAATTCTGGCGTTGTCGTAAAAACTGAGCCCCTTGGTTCTAAGTGCTCCTTTCAGCTGGCTCAGAGCCTGATGGGGCTGGCCATTAAGGTAGTAGTATTCGCCCCGTGCCGCCATTGAGTCGGCTTTGTGCCCAAGTTTATTTTCCGCCTCTGCGAGTAATTTATAAAGCATGGGCTCACTGCGATCGGTACGTAAATACTCGCGTAAAATTTTACGTGCAAGGGTGTAATTTTTCGCTTTTAAAAGAGCCTCGGCATAATTCTGAGTGATGGGCAGGTTGCTGGGATATAGAGCTAGCGAATTTTCGAATAGCTGTTCCGCTTTTTTAAAATTGCCCGCGCGAGTTTCCAGATTGGCCTGGGTTAGCAGGTAGGCAATGCGATGAGGATCCTGTTTTAACAATTTATTGATGACTTTACGGGCGCGGGCAAACTGTTTATTTTCAATCAGGCTGAGGGCGTAGCCATAATTTTCGGCATCCCTGTCCAGATAGTTTTTGGCCGCTAGATTATTCTTAAAATAGCCCAGTGTTTTCACTTTATCCTTACTAGCCAATACTCGCAGGCGACTGCGAATGAGCAGGTAATTTTTTTGCTCGGTTTGTGGCGTTCGGGGCAGGGTGCGGGCACGGTTGCGGGCATCGGCTACCCGGTTTTTGCTGACCGGATGGGTACGCAGAAATTCGGGAGCCGATTCACCATAGAGTCTGGAATTTTTATCCAGTTTCTCAAAAAAACTGGCCATGCTAAAAGGATTGTAGTTGGAATCTGAGAGTAGGGCGATGCCGATATAATCCGCCTCTTTTTCATTTGCTCGGGTGAAATCAAGTTTGCTCTGAATCGAGGTGGCAGCCATGGTGGCGAGGGCGGCTTCACCAATTTCATAATTTTTTCCGCCCAGAATAATGGCGGCGATCAAGGCGGCCATGGCCGGGATATTGCTGCCGCTACCCTGCTCATAGGCACGGGCATGATGGCGCTGAGTGACGTGGGCGATTTCATGGGCGATGACGGAGGCTAGTTCGCTCTCTGATTCGCTGGCTAGCAGCAAGCCGTAATTAATGCCGATAAAGCCGCCGGGCAGGGCAAAGGCGTTAATCTGTCCATCATTGACCATGAAAAAATAGAAGTTTTTCATGGTCGAATCACTATTGGCAATCAGGGAGTAACCCAGGTTGTTGATGTAATCATGAATCAGCGGATCATCCAGTACCCCACCGCCACGACGAATATTCCGCACTACGGCCTTGCCGGTTTCATATTCTTCTACTGGCGTAACACTGGCCGCACCACTGGCACCAATTTCCGGTAGCTCAATCTGTTGAGCCTGCAAGTGCAGAGGCAAAAATACGGTGGATAAAATGAGCAGTAGCGCATGCTGAAATGTGGGATAGGGCAAAAAAGTACTTCCAGTCATGGCGATGTCAATTGGGGTTAATAGGTATGGCAAAAGACAGATAAAAACAGTAAAAGTTCGTCCTGTAATGCTACCTGATGTGACTTGTTCAGGCTATTGAAAATAGAATTTTGCTTAAAATCTCTCCACTGCACAGCTTAATCTGAGGACGCTGACTTTAATAAGGGGATGTGCAGGGCAAAATTATACTTGTTCATAATGTTGTTTATTGTGGAAGCATTTTCTGCGGCATCGTCATTCCGGCAGGGTTTTAGCCGGAATCCAGAGTTTTAAGTTACTAGATTCCGGCTAAAACCCTGCCGGAATGACGCTATTCTTTATTTTAATAGCCGGTAAAAAGTATGGACATGCCCTGAGAGACGTTGGAAAAATGCAATCTACTTCAAATATTTGATTCTCGGAACGGAGATTTGCAGGTAAAATAGAAGAACAATAAAAAATGGCTCGCTTAGATTCTTCAGCTTAGATTTAAGGCGTCGAGATTTTAAAAAATAAAGTTACGTTGTGGTGTAAATTCAGGAGTGTGAGTATGCGTGTGTTCAGGGAAATAGAAGTCGCTGATTTGTTTAATTTGCTTGAGGAGGACAGGGATAAGGTAAAACTGATTGATATTCGAAATACTAGTGAGTATGACCAGGGGGCGATTCCGGGTTCTGAAAACCTGCCAGTGTATATTCTACCGGAAAAAATCGATGAGCTGGATCGAAATGCAACGCTGGTTTTTTATTGCCAGGTGGGCATTCGTTCAGCGCAGATCTGTGCGTATTTTCTCGAAAATGGATTTAAACATGTCCATAATTTGCGCGGGGGTATCCATGCCTGGATGCAAAGCGGCCTTCAGGTGGCCTGAGCTTAGTGAGATAAGCGTGACAGCAGCATGACATTTTGTTGAAAATGCGGTTTAATGCTGATCTAGTGTTATGCTCTTGAGAAAGTTAGCCTTAATCTAGTGATTTTATAAAAAATATCAGTTAGTTAAGTTAATTGTTTATAGTGTTCTCTGCGTTTTGAGTGGCAGGTGATGGGGCTTGTGCTATATCAAGTACAGTCCAGTCATCACTGTGACGAAGTGAAAAAGAGTTGAGATCTATAACGACATGACATATAAGTGTTAGCTTGATTGCTAATTTAGAAACCTAATGTTTAATTTAAACGTTGTTTAGATGAGGAGAGATTAATGGCCAATTTCGATACAGAACTGGATGCAACCGGTTTGAACTGCCCCCTTCCAATTTTGCGTGCTAAAAAAGCGCTGAATGGTATGACTGCCGGTCAGGTGCTGCATATCATTGCAACTGATCCAGGTTCAGTGAAAGATTTTGAAGCTTTTGCAAAACAGACCGGTAACGATCTGGTTGAGTCTAACGAAGAAGGCGGCAAGTTTACTTTTCTTATCAAGAAAAACTAAACCATAGTTTAAAGAACTGCATTCTTAATGTTGTACTAAATAACAGCCTCTCTGCGAGGCTGTTATTCGTTTTAAGAGGTGAAAAATGTCTGGAAAAAAACTTGCGATTATTGCAACCAAAGGTACCCTTGATTGGGCCTATCCCCCCCTTATTTTAGGATCAACAGCCGCTGCACTGGGTTATGATGTGGAAATATTTTTCACATTTTATGGCTTGCAGATGTTGAAGAAAAAATTGAATCTTAAAGTGAGTCCGCTGGGTAATCCCGGTATGCCGATGCCTATGGGCATGGATAAATGGTTTCCTGTTCTAGGAACTGCGATTCCGGGTATGGAAAGCATGATGACCATGATGATGAAGCAGAAAATGAAATCCAAAGGTGTTGCCAGTCTGGAAACGCTACGCGAACTTTGCGTAGAAGCCGAAGTTAGAATGGTAGCCTGTCAGATGACGGTGGATTTGTTTGATATGAATCCATCCGAGTTCATTGATGGTATCGAATTTGGTGGTGCCGCGACATTCTTTGAATTTGCCGGTGATGCCAATATCACCCTGTATATATAATAATAAATTGAATACAAGGGGGTTCACCCCTTGTATCTAAATTGCTGTTCCAAATATCATACACATTGCTTACCACGAACGTGGAAATTTGCAAATATTCTGGAATTAGGAATATTTAATTTAGTACCTTTTCGCTTAGAACGTCGTACTTAGACCCACCCCTAATAAATCAACGCTTGATTCATACGTGCCGTTATAGAAAGTAGAGGCGGCGACGCTGCGATCATCGACGACTACGTGCATGTATGCTGCATCTAGCATCCAGCCGCCAAAATCATGGCCTACACCGATACTAAATAATTGTCGGTTATTGTCAGGGACGCGGGGAGAAAATGTGACTTCAGGCTGGGGTGTTTCATCATAGGAATAGCCGAACCTTAGTTTTGTTTTGTCTGATATTTGATAAGTCGCACCCAGACGGTAAGCAGTAGCATTATCCCAGTTATTGGTGCTGGTTATGGTTCGGGTTCCGAGAGCAGCATTATCATATTCTATTACGATTTGGTCGAATACATTCCAGCCGGTTCGTTCAATGTCAAATTCCACATTGAACTTGTCATTGATTCGATATAATAAGCCTATTTGCAGCATATCAGGAAACTCCAGATTGGCTCGGGCGGGGTTGCCACCGAGCAGGTTGGATGCAACGGTTCCTTTTAGGTTTGTATTGACACTGCTCTTGTATGAAAGGCCAAAATCGACGCGTTTCGTTGTGTGCAACATAGCCAGGTTCCAGCCATAACCGTTTCCTGATCCATTTATATTAATACTTTGAGTATTAAATACCAGAGAGTTGACATCGTAAAACATGATACCCATTGCGACGCTGGTTTTTTTACCCAGTTTTATTGCAATGCTGGGATTGACGTTAACCATGTTGATTTTACTGTGTTCGGGCTCTGCACCATCCAGTAATCCACTACCACTAAAAGCCGGAAATGTATCCTTAGGCCAACGGGTTTCCAGACCAAACGGTGAGTTCATTGCCAGGCCGAAAGTGATATTTTCACTGGTTTGGGCTGAGAGAAACATATTGGGAATTAAAAAAATATCTTTGGCAGTACTGTCAGTTTGGCTGCCACCGGTCGGATTAACACTGAGCTCATAGCCAATCGCGGTGGCGCCAATTTGGAAAGTGTGCCCCTCATGAAAAGCCATAATGGCCGGGTTATAGGCTATGGCACCGACTTCATCTTTATTGGCAACCAGAGCGTTCGATAAACCCATGCCGGTGGTTGAAATTTCTGGTACACGAAAACCGGAAGCCTGTACTTGTATAGTCGGTAAACTTATTAATAGTCCAGCCGTCAGGGCAGCAAGTTGCCTGGGCTGAAATTTAGAACGAATTGAAGTTGTTTTTTTCATTGTTATCTTTCCCCGCTGAGTTGAAAATTATTCTGTTGACATGGACATGGCAGACATTAGTCATTCAGACTTTTAATATGTGCAGATTAAAAGCAAATACTGCCTCTGTACAGGATTATTACAATATTAATACGTGATAAATTTAACCTATGATCGACTTATAATTTTCTGATTGTTAATAAATGTATATTGCGAGTAGTCTATTTTTCTCACTCAATCACATATATTCCTAATATAATTAAATACTAATATATAGCCGTTCTAAAAGTCAGCGAGTTCATTAGTAAAGTTTGAAGATAGATAACTTAGAGCATGGTTATGTATATTAATAGTAATGAGTTGACTAGGTTTTTGTTTAGAATCGACTAAAGTTAAGCGGTATAAGTGACGATAAAATATTAAATAAGTATGATACAGAACCCTGGAGTATGAAATGTTTAAACAAAGAAAAAATCTTGTAGTGAGTGCGTTGGTCGCCGGTTTACTGGCTCCATTATCAGCAATGGCAACAAATGGTTATTTTGCCCACGGTTATGGCATGAAAGCAAAAGGCATGGGTGGTGCCGGTATTGCGTATGGTCAGGATGGCTTAGCAGCAGCAACTAACCCGGCTAATATGGTACGGGTGGGTAACCGGGTTGATTTTGGGCTAGATGTGTTTATTCCGGATCGGAAAACGGAAGTGGTTGATAATGGTGGTGCAGGTAACAAAGTGACTTATGATCCGAATGCGGATGATATCTTTTTTATTCCGGAATTTGGTTATAACCAGATGATCAGCAATACCATGTCCTTCGGTATTTCAGTGTTTGGCAATGGTGGTATGAATACCAGTTATAAAAAACCCATTGCTCTGTTTGGTTCAACGAATGCCGGCGTTAATCTGGAACAGTTATTTATTTCCCCGACTTTTTCCATGAAGTTGAATGATAAACATTCTTTTGGGGTTGCTTTGAATTTGATCTATCAGACTTTTGAAGCCAAAGGTCTGGAGAATTTTGATAACACTACTTTCAGTAGTGCTCCGGGTAGCGTGACAAATAATGGTAAGGATACCTCTACCGGTTTTAGCTTGCGCTTAGGCTGGACAGGTGAGATTACCGACAAGGTAACGCTGGGTGCGACTTATCAGAATAAGGGTAACATGAGTAAATTTGACAAGTATAAGGGCTTGTTTGCCGATCAGGGTGATCTCGACATTCCTGAAACTTATGGAGTGGGCATTAAGATTAAGGCAACACCGAAAGTAAATGTGGCTTTTGATATTACTCAAATAAATTATTCAGAGGTGAACTCTATATCGAACCCCTTATTGCCGAACCTCTCGTCTTCAGCACTCGGTAACAGTGATGGAGCCGGGTTTGCCTGGAAAGATATGACGGTTTATAAACTGGGTGTGGACTGGCAGACATCAAATAATTTGGTACTGCGTGCTGGCTATAATCACGGTAGTCAACCTATTCCAAACGGTGAGACCTTCTTTAATCTACTCGCCCCGGGCGTAGTGGAAGATCACATCACTGCAGGTGCCACCTGGACTTTGCAGAATCAGTCCGAGTTGACCTTTTCCTTTTTATACGCAATGGAAAATACTGTTAGTGGCAGCAATTCAATCCCCGCCTCCTTTGGTGGCGGCGAAGCCAACCTGACTATGAGCCAGATGTCATTAGGCGTTGCTTATGGTTGGAAATTTTAAAAAAAAGCTGGCATCAAAGACCCAGCTGGATTATAACTAGTGACAAACAATATCGAGGGAATCAGACGTTAAGTCCTGATGTTGTAATAAGGAGCGAGGGTCATTACCGGAGTATAGGTAATGACCCTTAATAAATATTATTCTAATAAATCGTCCAGACATTAAATCCTGGGAGGGAGTCAAACATGACCACAATCCGTACTATCTTGAGTGCTGCAATCGTTACTGCTGTTATGGGAACCGCGAATGCAGAAGGCGATCTGAAACCATTTATAATGGGTGATTCAGCCGGTTCTGATATCGCTTCAGCTGTATCAGCTACGAAAGAAAAATTGAGTGCAGCAGGTTTTGAAATTGCCGGTGAGTATTCACCTTATGACACCGCTACCATTATTGTCATTACAAATGACACTTTGAAGTCAGCGGCCGCTAAAACTGACTTTGGTGCATTTGGCGCTGCAAGTCGCGTGACTATTACCAAGGGTACAGATGGCACTATCCAGGTTGCTTATACTAACCCTGATTATTACAGTGCTGTTTTCCGTATGGAAAGTGATCTAAGCAGTGTGAGTGCCAAGCTGGCATCGGCACTGGGTAATAAAGGTGCCTATGGTCCAGAATCCGGTCTGAGTGCCGATGATCTTGGTGATTACCAGTATAAATGGCTGATGCCTTATTTCACTGATCGTCTGGAATTGGCTGAATATGATAGCCAGAATAAGGCTATTAGTGCCATTGAAGCCAACTTGAAAGCGGGCAAGGGCGGGACTGCTGAAGTTTATCGCATCGATGTTCCCGGACAGGAAGCGACTGTCTTTGGTGTTGCCATGAACGGCACACCTGAAGAATGTGCAGGTGACAAATACATCATGGACAGCATTGATTTCAAGGATACCCGCTCAACAGGTCATCTTCCTTATGAAATCGTGGTTAAAGATGGCGTAGCTTATGCCCTGCCGGCTGAATTCCGCATTGCCATCAGCTTCCCTGATCTGGCCATGGTTGGTAGCAACAGCTTTGCCGGCATCATGTGTGCACCCGGTGCCATTCAGGCAACTCTGGAAGCCGCCGCTGGTAATGGCAGCTAGTAAACAACAATATCTATGAGGAGTTTTCTCCGTAAAGGAGAAAAGTAAAGGCAGTTTTCTAGCCGGACACTTCTCAGCGTATTTAGTTACCCTCTTTCAAATAATATTTGGAAGAGGGTTTTTTTTAGCTTATTTTTCTTGAGCAAGGGAATGATGCAGGTATAGGTAGGGTGGGCATGGGGTATATGCTCACCGCTGCGGATATGCTGACAAGAAAATACTTAAATTTGATACAGCGTGGACGACCGAAGGAAGTGCCTGTGGGCACAAAAAACGTGCCCACCCTACCGAGCTAATTAGACTTTGTTTTTCTTTGCGCCCTTCTGCGTCCTCTGCGGTAAAAAATTTATATTGTTTTATTTTTCCCGTGCATGTAATAAGTTGAAACGGGGCCGGGGATTCCCGGTGTTGATTAGATTTACGAGATTGAACCGCAAAGGTACGCAAAGGAGCTAATTAGACTTTGTTTTTCTTTGCGTCCCTCTGCGTCCTTTGCGGTAAAAAATTTATATTGTTTCACTATTCCCGGACATTTAAAAAATTGAAATGGGATCGGGGATTCCCGTCCACTGTCCCGCATAAATGAAATTTTTCTCTGGATCAGGTAAGCTTCGCTACCTTGCTTGTGACCAGCATTCCAGCAGAATACTGAGTCCATATCTTATTGATAGTTAACGTGATTATTTTGAGGGCTCTATGTTTGATACTGATATGAAAATTGCCGGTTTTGATAATGAACTCTGGCAGGCGATGGAAAATGAAAAACGCCGGCAGGAGGAGCATATCGAGCTGATTGCCTCAGAAAACTACACCAGCCCACGAGTGATGGAAGCTCAGGGTTCGGTTCTGACCAATAAATACGCCGAAGGTTACCCTTCAAAACGCTATTATGGTGGTTGTGAGTACGTCGATATTGCCGAACAGCTGGCCATTGATCGGGTAAAGGAGCTGTTTTCAGCCGATTATGCCAATGTTCAGCCTCATTCCGGTTCTCAGGCCAATGCTGCGGTTTACCTCGCCTTACTACAGCCGGGCGACACGATTCTTGGAATGAGTCTAGCTCACGGCGGGCATCTGACCCACGGTTCCAAAGTTAATTTTTCGGGCAAGATTTTCAAGGCTTTTCAGTATGGACTGGACGAGAAAACCGGTGAAATAGATTATGCGCAGGTTGAAGCGCTGGCGCTGGAACACAAGCCAAAAATGATTGTTGCCGGTTTTAGTGCTTATTCACGGGTGGTGGACTGGCAGCGTTTTCGTGATATCGCCGATAAAGTCGGAGCCTATCTGTTCGTCGATATGGCCCATGTCGCGGGATTGATTGCCGCCGGTGTTTATCCCAGTCCGGTGCACATTGCTGATGTCACCACCTCAACCACGCATAAGACGCTACGCGGCCCCCGTGGCGGCATTATTCTGGCCAAAGCCAATCCGGAAATTGAGAAGAAGCTGAATTCACTGGTATTCCCCGGCACCCAGGGTGGCCCGCTGATGCATGTCATTGCCGGCAAGGCGGTGGCTTTTAAAGAAGCGCTGCTACCTGAATTTAAAACCTATCAGCAGCAGGTAGTCCGCAATGCACAGGTGATGGCGGCGGTGTTCATCGAACGTGGGTTTGAAGTCATTTCCGGTGGCACTGACAACCATTTGTTCCTGGTGAGCTTTATTAAACAGGAACTCACCGGCAAAGACGTAGATGCCTGGTTGGGCGCGGCCAATATTACCATTAACAAAAATGCGGTTCCAAATGATCCCCAGTCTCCCTTTGTTACCAGTGGCATTCGCATTGGTACACCGGCGGCTACTACACGCGGATTTGAAGATGCCGAGTGCCGTGATCTGGCCAACTGGATGTGCGATGTGATTGACTCGCGCGGTGAGCAGGCGGTGATTGATAAAGTTAAAGCTCAGGTGCTGGAAGTGTGTCGGCGTTTGCCCGTTTATACTAAGTAGCTAGTGGCTAGAAACGCTAGTGGTCAAGAATGAGGAATGAGTGACAGTGCACGAACAACAACTACCCGCTTCTGGTTTTTCTAGCTACTCGCCCCTGGCTACTCGCTACTAAAACCCATGCATTGTCCCTTCTGTGCGGCCGATGATACCAGGGTGATTGATTCTCGCCTGACTGCTGATGGTGCGCAGGTTCGGCGGCGGCGGGAATGTTTGAGTTGCAGTGAACGCTTTACCACCTTTGAAACGGCTGAGCTGGTGATGCCGCGCGTAGTGAAGAATGACAGTAAACGTGAACCCTTTGATGATGAGAAATTACGTGCCGGGATTCTGCGCGCGGTAGAAAAACGGCCGGTGGATATTGAGGCGGTTGATAAGGCGGTTAACCGAATTATGAAACGCATGCGGGCTACCGGTGAACGGGAATTACCGTCGTCACAGGTTGGCGAATGGGTGATGGATGAGTTGCGCGACATGGATCAGGTGGCCTATGTGCGTTTTGCCTCAGTCTATCGTAGCTTTGAAGACGTGAGTGCGTTTGCCGAAGAAATTGAGCGTTTGAAGCATGTTCCTTCGCCCGAGGAAAAACGCCAGCAGCAATCTTTATTGCCGGAAGACGATTTATAATGACTGGCTTTACTACCGCCGATCATGAATATATGACACGCGCTCTGCGCCTGGCTGCGAGAGGTTTATATACCACTGATCCCAATCCACGGGTGGGTTGTGTCATTGTTAAGAATGGGCAGATCGTGGGTGAAGGCTGGCATGTTCGTGCCGGTGAGCCGCATGCTGAAGTTCATGCCCTGAATACAGCCGCTGATCAGGCTACTGGAGCAACGGCCTATGTCACTCTGGAACCTTGCTGCCATCAGGGACGGACCCCCGCCTGTAGTGAGGCGCTGATTAAAGCCAAACTTGCGCGGGTGGTGGTTGCCATGCAGGACCCACATGCAAGAGTGAATGGCGGTGGGATTACACAATTACGCAAAGCCGGTATTCAGGTGGATGTCGATCTGCTGACGGAGCAGGCGGCAGCACTTAATCCCGGTTTTATTAAACGCATGCAGCGTGGCCGGCCTTTTGTACGCTGCAAGCTGGGCATGAGTCTGGATGGACGCACGGCGATGGCTTCGGGTGAAAGTAAATGGATCACCTCGGCCGCTGCGCGTGAAGATGTGCAACGACTGCGTGCACGCAGCTCTGCCATACTCACCGGAGTTGGCACGGTGCTGGCGGATGATCCTTCTATGACCGTGCGCATTGATGGCATCGAGCGACAACCTTTACGGGTGGTGGCGGACACTCATTTGAGTATGCCGGAGAGTGCGAAAATGTTGTCGCTGCCTGGACAGACCCTGGTGTTGACCTGCAGTGATGATGCCGCTGCCGCTCAGCGTTTGCAACAGGCTGGGGCGGAAGTAAAGCTCATGCCTTATTGCAGTAGCAATGTCAGCATGGAAGCCGTAATGGACACGCTGGCTGAAATGGAAGTTAACGAAGTCCTGCTGGAAACCGGAGCCACTTTAAGTGGTGCCATGTTGCAGCAGGGACTGATCGATGAGTTGATTATTTACATGGCTCCTGTGTTGATGGGAGATAATGCGCGTGGATTATTCCACCTGCCTGGGCTGGAAAAGATGGCCGATAAAATCCAGCTTGAATTTACCGATGTACGCGCCGTGGGCAAAGACTGGCGAATTACAGCAAAGGTGAAAATGAAAACTGATGAGTAGGGCGGGTTTCAACCCGCCAGTCGCATTGGTGTTGCCTGGGCCGGATAAATCTGGCCCGACAGGGCTAGCCATTACAACCCGAGATTAAATATGTTTACTGGAATTATAGAAGCAATTGGTATGATCGCCACGATTGATCTCAAAGGCAGTGACGCGCGAGTTTTAATTCGCAGCGGCAAACTGGATTTATCCGATGTAAAGTTGGGTGACAGCATTGCCGTTAACGGAGTTTGTCTGACTGCGGTTGAATTACCCGGCGAGGGTTTCTGGGCCGATGTGTCAGGTGAGACCTTAACCCGTACTCGCTTTGCTGATATCAAAGAAGGCAGTCGGGTTAATCTGGAAAAAGCCCTGACCCCGACCACACGACTGGGCGGACATCTGGTTAGCGGACATGTGGATGGTATCGGTGAAATAGTTGAGCGCAGCCCGGCCGGGCGTTCGATCCGTTTTCGCATTAAGGCGGCCGATGAACTGGCACGCTATATTGCTGAGAAAGGTTCCATCTGTGTAGATGGTATTAGCCTGACGGTGAATAAGGTTGACGGGGCTATTTTTGAATTAAATATTGTCCCGCATACTTTGCTGGAAACGATCATGGATGATTACAAAGTCGGAACACGGGTGAATCTGGAAGTGGATATTATCGCCCGTTATCTTGAGCGCATGCTGTTAGGCGACAAGGCGGCTGAGACAGACAGTGGCGGTATCAGCGCATCGATGCTGGCCGAACATGGTTTTATGAAATGATCGGGCGTAGCCTGATATAAATTTACTGGTGTAGAAACAATGGCAATGAATAGCATAAAAGAAATTATCGAAGATATCCGTCAGGGCAAAATGGTTATCCTGATGGATGATGAAGATCGTGAGAACGAAGGCGATCTGATCATGGCCGCAGATCATGTACGTGCAGAAGATATTAATTTCATGGCTCGTTACGGTCGTGGATTAATTTGCATGACCATGTCCAAGGATCGTTGTGAAGGCCTACGCCTGCCATTGATGGTGAATGATAATAATGATGCCCACTCGACTAATTTTACGGTTTCGATTGAAGCCGCCGAAGGCGTAACCACCGGCATCTCGGCAGCGGATCGTGCGGTGACGATTCGTCGTGCGGTGGCTGCAAATGCAAAACCTTCAGATCTGGTGCAACCGGGTCATGTGTTTCCATTAATGGCACAGCCTGGTGGTGTTTTAACCCGTGCCGGGCATACTGAAGCGGGTTGTGATCTTTCACGTCTGGCCGGACTGGAACCTGCTTCGGTGATCGTTGAAATTTTAAATGAAGACGGCAGCATGGCGCGGCGACCACAGTTGGAAGAGTTTGCCGCCGAGCATGATATAAAAATTGGCACCATTGCCGATTTAATTGAATACCGCCTGCTGAATGAAAAAACCATTGAGCATGTTTCTCGTTGTGAAATGCCAACTGAGTTTGGTAATTTTCATTTGCATGCCTATCGCAACTTAATCGATGGTCAGGTGCATCTGGCCCTGGTTAAGGGCAACCTTGAGCCGGGTGTACCGACCATGGTGCGCGTGCATGTGGAAAACAGTCTCTGCGATATGTTTGGCAGCCAGCGTCATGATTGCGGCTGGCCTTTACGTGATGCATTGAAGCGTATTGCAAAAGAGGGAGTTGGGGTTGCGATCATCCTGCGTTTGGCCGATGAATCAGATACCCTGTTAACGCAGATTAAAAATTATAGTTTGCAGGACGAGGGCACTGATTTACCCCGCAGTGATTCGGGTGAGGATTTACGTACCTTCGGCATTGGCGCTCAGATTCTAACGGATCTCGGTATTACTCACATGCGCGTGCTCAGTGCGCCGAAGAAAATGCATGGCCTTTCCGGCTTTGGTCTGGATGTGGTTGATTACGTGCAGGACTAAATTCCTATTTAAAATTTAAATCTTTCTGGTGAATAAAATGAAGAATATTAAAACAATTGAAGGTGATCTGGTTATTAAAGGTGCGCGTATCGGTATCGCCGTCGCACGCTTTAATAGCTTTGTGGTTGAGAGCTTACTAGATGGCGCACTTGATACCTTGAACCGTCATGGAGCCGATGAAAAAAATATTGAAATCGTGCGCGTCCCCGGTGCGTTTGAATTACCGCTGGTAGTGCAACGGATGGCGGCCAGCGGTAACTACGATGCTATCATTGCATTAGGGGCAGTGATTCGTGGCGGTACACCACATTTTGAATATGTTGCTGGTGAATGTGTCAAAGGCCTGGCTCAGGTAATGATGCAAAAAGATATCCCGGTGGCCTTTGGCGTATTGACCGTGGATACTATCGAACAGGCCATTGAACGGGCGGGAACCAAAGCCGGTAACAAAGGTGTGGAAGCGACTGTTTCGGTGATCGAAATGGTCAATTTACTGAATCAAATTAGTTAGCACGGCTGGAATTAAATAAATTATTATGAAGTTAAACAGTCGTACACAGGCGCGTCGTTTGGCCATGCAGGGTATTTATGAATGGCAGATGTCAGGCAACAATATCGGTGAAATTGAAACCCGACTACTGGTTGATAAAAAGGCTAAAAATATCGATATAAAACTCTTTCGAGAGTTATTACATAATGTACCGAAAGAAATTGATGTGCTGGATGAGTTAATTGCCGAGTATGTTGATCGACCCATGGATGAGATTGATCCGGTGGAGTCGGCCATATTGCGTCTCGGAACCTATGAGTTAGCGAAACGCCCCGATGTCCCTTTTCGGGTGGTGATCAATGAAGCGCTGGAACTGGCAAAAACCTACGGGGCTGAAACCGGACATAAATATGTCAATGGCATTATGGACAAGTTAGCGGCTAAGCTACGGACAGTCGAAGTAGCGGCACGTAAAAAACAATAATATTTAAACCTAAGTACGTGGCAGGGTTTCAACCGTACTGGAATATATGTAGGTGCGACTTCAGTCGTGTAGGGTGGGCACGATTTTTGTGCCCACGCAGTACAGGTAAAAAAGTACAGGTAAAAAAGCCAAATATTTAAACCTAGGTACGTGGCAGGGTTTCAACCCAACTTACATATATGCTTTTAATAACGCCCGCTGTAAAGAGATATTTATGCCTGATTCCGAGTTCGATATTATCAGCCGGTATTTTTCTAACCGGATAGCGAATAACGAGAATATTATACTTGGCATCGGCGATGATGCGGCGGTACTTTCCATACCTGTAAATAAACAATTGCTGGTTTCCGTTGACACTTTGATCAGCGGAGTGCATTTCCCCGCCCAAACCTCAGCCGCTGATATTGCCTATAAAGCTCTGGCGGTTAACCTGAGCGATCTTGCTGCCATGGGAGCCGAGCCTGCCTGGTTTACCCTGGCCCTAAGTTTAGCCGAGGTTGATCATCAATGGTTGCATGAATTCAGTCAAAGCCTTGTTGAAATTGCTAGCGCCTATCATATCCCTCTGGTGGGCGGCGATACCACTCAGGGTGCGTTAAGCATAACGATTCAGATCGCAGGCCATATCGAAACTGGCCGTGCGCTATTACGTTCAGGCGCTAAACCGGGTGACAAGATTTATGTCAGTGGCACTATCGGTGATGCCGCCCTGGGTTTATATGCCGCACAGCATTCAATTACCGATGAGGCATTAAGCTTAATTGAACGCCTGAATCGACCCCAGCCTTGCGTCGAGTTAGGACAGCGACTCATCGGTCTGGCCAGTGCCTGCATTGATATTTCAGATGGTTTGTTTGCCGATCTAGGGCATGTATTAGCGGCCAGCGGGGTGGGGGCGATAGTACAACAGGATAAGATCCCGCTTTCGGCCGAGGCTAAGCAATTTATTTCTGACAAACCCGAGTGTCTGGAGTTAATTTATAATCGTGGTGATGATTATGAACTATGTTTTTGTGTGCCAGCTGAAAGCTGTTCTGAGATCGAGCATATCGCAAAACAATCAAACTGCAAGCTAAGCCATATTGGTGAAATAATATCGGGTAATACTTTGCAGATAGTAAATGCGCAGGGGAAATATTTTAATCCCGGTAATGACAATTATGATCACTTTGCAGAAAATATATGAAACTAACAGCTTCTCGTCTATCCGCTAAATTATTAATTAACCCAATTCATTTTCTAAGTCTGGGCTTTGGTTCGGGTTTGTTTCCCCGTGCCCCCGGCACAGCCGGAACCGTAGCCGCAATTCCAGTATATCTTTTAATGGCGCAACTGGAACTGCCATTTTATCTGGGCCTGACTTTTTTAATGTTCGGGCTTGGCATTTATCTCTGTGGTGAAACATCTCGTGAGTTGGGCGGGAGCGATCATCCTGCGATAGTCTGGGATGAGATCGCTGGCTTTTGTATTACCATGATTGCGGTACCGGTAAAGCTTGAATGGGTGGTAGCCGGATTTTTGTTATTCCGTTTCTTTGATATTCTCAAACCCTGGCCAATTCGGGTACTGGATCGCAGAATCAAAGGCGGGCTGGGGATTATGCTGGATGATGTGCTTGCCGGGGTTTTTGCAGCGTTGGTTCTACATTTTATAGTGATGCCTCTTACGCAGGGAATGTTATGAAAATCATTCGATTATTCAGTTTAATTCTATTGTTAAATTTATTGACATTGCCTGCATGGGCGGGTGATGTCAGTATTATTAAAGCAACACTGGAACACTACAGCGGTCAGTGGACTGTACGAGTGACACTCAAGCATGAGGATAAAGGCTGGAAACATTATGCGGATGCCTGGCGTATAGTGGATGAAAAAGGCCGGCTGATTGCGACTCGAACTTTGCATCATCCACATGACAATGAACAGCCTTTTACCCGTAATTTAGCGGGCATTATTATTCCTGCCTCCATCCTGATTATTTATATCGAAGCACATGATAAAAAACATGGTTGGAGTCCCGACCGCCTACGTATTGATTTAAGAAAATCTAAAGGCGTGCGCTATACTGTAAACAGCACCGGTTGAATTACCCGTCGCTTGCTACAGGGATATTTAGTCAGGGAATTATGATGTCAACTAAAATCATTTTACTATTTATTGTTTTTATAATGTCATTTATGCCGGTAAGTTATGTCGTTGCAGGGGAAAATGATAGTGAAACAATTTTAGTGCTTGGACTCTTTAAAGACCGGGCTATTATTCGCATTGGTGGAAAACAGCACATCTTACGGGTTGGTGAGAGTAGCCCTGAAGGGATAAAACTAATCGCAGCCGACAGTGAAAAAGCAGTACTGGAATTTAAAGGCAAAAAAGACACCTATTTTCTCGGTCAGCACGTTAGCAGTCATTTTAAAAAAACCGAAATAAAAGGCGAGGCCAACATCTGGCCGGTGCACGGTATGTATAAGGTTGCCGGGGTGATTAATGGTCATCCGGTTAAATTCATGGTGGATACCGGTGCGACCTGGATTTCTATGAATAGCAAACATGCGAAACGTATCGGACTGGATTATAGGGTATCGGGTAAGCGCAGCTCGGTATCAACGGCAAGTGGCTATGCTCAGGTATTTGTGATTAATCTCGATCGTGTCAAAGTGGGCGACATCGAATTGCATCACGTTGAAGCAGCGGTGCTGGAAGGGAACTCACCGACCGAAATATTACTTGGTATGTCATTTTTAGATCGGGTGGAGATTCAGCGTAAAGGCCAAATGATGACGCTGAAGAAAAAGTGGTAGAGATTTTAATTTCGTTGGGGTAATTAATTTGGCCGGAATACACAGTGTTGTGTAGTTTGTGATTTTAATGATTTTGCCCTGATGAGAGTCCTGCAAATCAGATGTTAATTCACATGAACTCAGGCATCATCCAGTAACATCCCAGCACTGGTATTGAGGCGCTCTATCTCGGGCAGGGCCGCACACAGGTCGGGCCAGTCCAGTCCCAGTCTCGGCAATGCGTCCGGGTGCAGGGCGGGAATCAAATCGTCACCGCCGTGGCCAATATCCAGCCCGCGGCAGAGGATGTCCGCCACATGCACCAGTTCTGCCAGTGGGGTAGCCTCGCCAGGCAGGGAGTGGTGAAAACGGATGGCGTTAACCAGCAACTTTGGCAGTTTCCAGTGCTGCGCCACCCGAGTGCCGATCTGGGTATGATCGAAACCCAGCACGGCCTGTTCCGCTTCGCGGATCAGGCAGTCATGCTTGTCCCGCCAGACCAGCACGCGAGCAAAGTCGTTCTCGAAATAGGCGGCCAACACCACTTTGCCAATATCGTGCAGCAAACCGGCGGTAAACGCCTGTTCCGTATCCAGCCCACTGTGGTGCGCCAACACCCGAGCGCAACAGCCGGTGCCGATGGCATGTAACCAGAAGGAATGGCGATCGAAACCTGGATCCTGCTGCGCTGGAAAGTGACCGATGATACCTGCGGCGGTAATGATCCCCTGCAGGGTGCGCAAACCAAGCAGGGTGCCCGCGTGCTGGAGGCTGCAAATACGGGTGGACAGTCCATAAAAAGGCGAGTTGGCGATACGCAGGATACGCGCCGTCAATGCCTGATCATTGCCGATCTCCACCATCAGGGCCGCCATCGTGACATCCTCGTGTTGCAACAGGCCAAGCAGTCGGGTGACGATGGCCGACAGCGAAGGCAACTGCTGGACTTTCCGCTCCATGTTATCCGGCGTCAAAGTCTTCATATTCCCCCTCATACCCACCATTATCCACTGGGGTGTCTACACGGCTATCCATGTCGGCACTGGCGAGCTCATCACGCCCCCCTCGTTCATCGAAACTCTCCATGCGCCAGGCCAGCAGCATATCGTGCAACCTGCGCATACCAGGGTCATCCTGCATCTGGCGAAAACGGTGCGCCAGACGTGCTTTGATGGCAAGCTGTTGTTCCGCAAGCTCGGTTTCACTGAGCATTTGTTCTTCCCATACCATGAGTATCTCAACACCCCGATCTTGCAGACGCTTGAGTATCGCCGTGTTCAACTCCACACCGGCAGCCATCAGGCAGTTGCCCTGCGGATCGCATACATCGTCGGCCAGACTCTGACCAGCCTCAGCTTGTTCCAGTTTTATCTGTTTTTTTACTTTCATGTTGCCTCTTGTATGAGTTTTCCGCGTGGGCGACCGAAGGAAGTGCCTGTGGTGCACAAAACCCGTGCCACTCTACCTGGCTACAGCCATATCTACATTCGCTGCAAGCGGCGAGATTCAGCCATGTCGATCCAGTAACGAGTAGCCAGGGATCAGGGATTTTCCTCGTCCCTCGTCCCTCGCCCCTCGTCCCTTTCTTTAGGCACCATCACTACGATCACGCCTTTGGCATGGGAAGTTTGTCCCATGCGCCCGCAGTGGACATGCAGCGTGTTGGAACCCAAACGAATATCGATGGGAGCAGGGACTTCACCCCGCAAGGTGTGTTTGATCTGTTCGAGCAATGCCTCGGGTAAAACTTCATCAGCCGCCTGTCCGACCAGACTGTAGCCATCATGAGACAGTCGCGCCTCGGCCTGGTGGTTGGTCAGCACCAGCAGGCCATCTTCGTCGATACCCAGCACCGCAGCAGGCAGGTGTTCCAGCACTTCCTGGGAAATTTGCAATGCATGCATGTTCACCAGCGCTTCGCAGGTCTTTTGCTCGACCCGTTGTTCCAGCTCCGCATTTATCTGCTGCAACTCACGCGCCAGACGCTCGTTTTCAAAACGCAGCTCATAATGCTCGAAGGCCTCGGCCAGATTGGCTCGCAACAGTTCGTCTTCCCATGGCTTGGTAAGAAATTTATAGATCTCACCCTGATTGATGGCCTCAGTAACGGTCTTCAGATCGGTATAGCCCGACAGTACCATGCGCACCGTATCAGGGCGCAGTTCACGAGCTCGAGAAAGAAATTCGATACCCGTCATCCCGGGCATGCGCTGATCGGAAAGGATAACCCCGGTCTCGGGGTTTGATTCCAGCATTGCCAGCCCTTGCATGCCACTGTCGGCCTGCAGGATAGTGTAGCGGTCACGGCGTAACACCCGCGTCAGTGCCTTGCGGATATTGTCCTCATCATCAACCAGTAATAATGTGCGTTCTGTGTTCATAATGTTTTTATACAAAATAAAATTAAATAATTTCCATTCATAATAAAGATAACTCTCACCAGCCTACCGGGCTAAATAGGCGTTCCAAATACCAGTACACTTTCGAGTTTCCACGTTCGTGGTAAGCCTGTCGAACCATGAACGTGGAAACACTGTAAATAAAGTGCTTAATCTGTTTGTCCTTCGACAAGCTCAGGACGAACGGTTTTTCCAAAACTGTACTGGTATTTGGAACGCTTATTTAGTCTCTCATCCCCGGCTCCTTACGACTGTGTTTTAACAGCAACTCGGTGGCCTGCTCGGTAGCCAACGGCCTTCCGGTGAGATAACCCTGGATCTGATCACAACCCAATTCACTTAGCAGTTGCAGTTGTTCCTCGGTCTCTACTCCTTCGGCGATCACGCCCAGCTCCAGACCATGAGCCATGGTAATAATGGAAGTAACAATTTCCATGTCCTGCGGGTTGCAGGTAATGTCGCGTACAAAAGACAGGTCAATTTTCAGCATATCGACAGGAAACTGCTTCAGATAACTCAATGAAGAATAGCCGGTGCCAAAATCATCAATGGCGATAGCCACGCCCATGTCGCGCAACTGCTGTAAAGTTTTGCTGCTCTGTTCTATATCGTCCATCAGCACACCTTCGGTGATCTCCACTTCCAGACCATCGGCCGTCAGGCCACTGTCCTTAAGTGCCTGCTTCACCACCTGACTAATGGGAGCCTCGCGGAACTGGTGGCTGGAGAAATTAACCGCCACCTTCACCGGCACCAGCCCCAGCCCCGCCTCACGCCAGGCGTGATTCTGGCAGCAGGCCTGGTTGAGTATCCATTCACCCACCGGTACAATGAGGCCGGTCTCCTCCAGTAAGGTGATGAACTTGCCCGGCAGCACCAGCCCCAGCTCCGGGTGCTGCCAACGCACCAGCACCTCAAAACCGATCAGCTGCCCACTATTGATGTCCACCTGCGGCTGGTAATGGAGGCAAAACTCCTCGTGTTCCAGGGCGTGACGCAACTGGGTTTCCAGAGTAAAATGTTCCATCGCGCTGGCGTTCATGTCGGCACTATAAAACTGATATTTATTTTTGCCCTGTTCCTTGGCGCTGTACATGGCGCTATCGGCATTTTTCATCAGTGCCTCCGCCTGCTTACCATCATCAGGATAGAGGCTGATGCCGATGCTGGCGGTGACCACCAATTCGTGGCCTTCCACCCGCAACGGCTGGCTTAAGCCATCGAGTACCTTGCGCGCCACCTGATCCACATCGCCAGGCTGTTTGATTCGTGGCAACATCACCGTGAACTCGTCGCCGCCCATGCGCGCAACGGTGTCTTCATCACGAGTACAATCCAGAAGACGTTGAGCCATGCCTTGCAGCAACTGGTCGCCCACTGAATGACCGAGGCTATCGTTGATATTTTTAAAACGATCCAGATCGATGAACATAATGGCCAGTTGTTCATCCGTGCGCCGCGCCTGGGCCAGCGCCACTTGTAAGCGGTCGTTGAACAGCAGGCGATTGGGCAGTTCGGTCAGGGCATCATGGTAGGCCTGGTGGCGAATGCGTTCTTCATTCTTTTTTTGCTCGGTAATATCATTGAATAAACCAACGTACTGACTGGGATTGCCCTCATTGTCCATAATGGCAGTAAGCACCAGCCACTGCGGATAGACCTCACCATTTTTGCGCCGGTTCCAGACCTCGCCTTCCCATTGACCGTTTTGTACTAGCGCCTGCCACATAGCGCGAAAGAGATCCGCATCGTGACGATCCGATTTGAGCATCGCGGGAGTGTGGCCAATGGCCTCGGCGGCACTGTAGCCGGTGATCAGGGTAAAGGCTGGATTGACCGACTGGATCACGCCATTTTCGTCAGTGATCAAAATGCCTTCCAGTGTGCTTTCAAAAATACGGGTCAGTTGTTCGTTTTTCTCGTTCAGCTCCGCATGGCGAAAAGCTTCATGCACATTGGCGCGCATCTGCGCGTTGTCCCAGGGTTTGGTGAAAAATTTGTAAATAGCCCCTTCGTTAATAGCGCCGGTAACCGCAGAAAAGTCAGCATAGCCGGAGAGCACAATGCGCACGGTGTCAGGCCAACGTTCGTGCACCTGACCAAGAAACTCCACCCCGGTCATGTGGGGCATGCGCTGATCGGAAATGATCACCCTGACCTTGTGCTGCGCCAGCAGTTGCAAACCCTCGGCGCCACTGGTAGCGGTCAATACCTGATATCCCTCAGGATGCAACAGGCGCTTGAGCGCGCTGAGCACGTTGGGTTCATCATCGACCAGTAGCAGGCTGCGTTCCATTGGGGATTATTCCGTGTCATCCAGTACAATGGAGCCGTCCTCAGCCCATGCGATTTTAAACAGATCAGGATGCTGAACCTTGTACTTTTCCAGCGCCAGCTTGCGCTGATCCAGTTCTTTTTGTTGTTCACGAACCTGGTTGGCGAGAATGCGGTTTTCCAGAAATATATCGTGGTAGTCCAGCGCCTGATGCAGAATGGCAAGCAGATCATGATCCTGCCACGGCTTGTCGATAAAACGATAAATTTCCGCCTCATTAATGGCATTGAGCAGACCCTCACGATCGGTCTGGCCACTGAGAACCAGGCGCATGGCATCGGGCTGCAGTTCTTTTACTTCGCATAGAAATTGCACGCCATTCATCTGCGGCATACGATAGTCAGAAAGAAACAGATCGAAGTTGGCTATCTGGGCGCGTTTTAACGCCACCTGTGGATCACTGTAGATTTCGATCTCCCATTGCTTCTGCCCCCGACACACTCGTTGCAGGGCGCTCAACACATTTGTATCATCATCCACGATCATTAATTGATGCATTACTGGTTCACCCCGTCATTAAAAATATAAATATCCAGATCATCATCGATGGACTCCTCCAGATGGTGAATACGCTCAATCAGGCTGTCATTCAGGGGATAACCTTTCGATAACAGTAACACCTTGTCGCCCAATATCAGATCCCGTGATAACACCATGCCAGTTTGCAAACCATTGGATTTAACACAACGTTCCGACACCGTATTGACCTGCTCAGCCTGACGACCGAGCAGTTTGCGGAACATATCCAGTGCCTGGGGATGGTAACGACTACCCCGCTGTTCGATCAGGTAATCACGTGCGCCAGCTGCATCAAGATGTGCGGACAACACTAATCCGTGTTGCAGATCGTGGTAGTCACCAACCACTTTCAGAATGTGCGCCGCCAATGGAATCGCTTCACCCTTAAGGTGATCAGGATAACCCTTGCCATCGATCTGCTCATGTTGATGGCGGATCAGACGGGCTGCATCATGCAGGGGTTCCAGCGCCATCAGCACACCTTCGCCAATGATGGGATGACGAGTAAAGGTTTTATGCTCTGCATCATTCATGGTGCTCAGCGGCTTGTTCAGCAAACTGTCCGCCTGGCCAACTTTACCGACATTGCGCAACAGCGCAGCGTTACGCAAATTGCGCAGATCAGTCTCATCCAGACCGCACAATTGCCCCAGTTGCACCGCCTGCTCAGCGACCTGTCGAGCATGTCCGGCGCGATGTTCTCGCATCTCGATAAGATTGGAAAACAACTCTACGGTGGTCTGGTAACTGCTATCGAGAGACTCCTGGGCCAGCTCCAGAAAACTGACAGTCTGTTGCAACTCACCGGTGCGGGCGCGAACCTTGTCCTCCAGACTGGCATTCAGTTGCTTGAGTTCCTCGTTCTGCTTTCGGGTCAGGGCCTGCAAACGGTCACGATCAGCCTCAAGGTTTTTCTGCTCCAGTGCACGTTTAACACTCAGGGTAATGTCGTTTTCTTCCCACGGCTTGCTGATATAGCGATAGATCTGTCCACTGTTGACCGCCTTGATGGTAGAAGTGAGATCGGCATAACCGGTAAGCAGGATACGTACTGTGTCCGGCCAGTGCGCCACCACCTGTTCCAGAAAAGCCGCGCCGTCCATCTCCGGCATGCGCATATCGGAGATCACCAGATCCACCGTTTGCTGTTGCAGGATCTCCAGCCCCTCGCGACCGCTCTGCGCGGTAATAATCCTGTATCCCAATGGGCGGAACAGGCGTTTCAGCGCGCTCAGAATATTGGCCTCATCATCGACGAACAATAACGTGGCGACAGGGTTGTTTTGCACTTGTTCAGCGTTGCTGTTTAAACTCATCTTCTTGCCTCATTCCTTGTTCCTGAACCATCTTCACTTTTTTCAGTGTGCAGGTTGGGATTACCTCGTTCCCACGCTCCTGCGTGGGAATGCATACGGTGACGCATGAAGTGAGGTATGGGTTCCCACGGAGACCGTGGGAACCAGCCATTATTTCCTCGCTACTCGCTACTCGTCCTGGTCTTTTCAGCCTGTGCCTCGGGCTGCTTCACCGGCAAGTGAATAGTAAAGGTTGCGCCTTTTTCCACTTCACTTTCCACGTTGATACTGCCGCCGTGTTTCTGCACAATGCCGTAGGACAGTGACAAACCCAGTCCGGTGCCCGTACCTACGGCTTTGGTAGTAAAGAAGGGATCAAAAATCTTGTTCATGTGTTCAGGGCTGATGCCTTTGCCAGTATCACTAATGGCCACCCAAACCTTGTCATTCTCATGGCCGGTGCGAATGGTAATCACCCCACGCTCCTCGATGGCATGAGCGGCATTGACCAGTAAATTCATAAACACCTGATTGATCTGACTGGCGAGACATTCCACCTCAGGCAGTTCACCGTATTCCCTGACCACCTCGGCTTTGTACTTGATCTCGTTGTTGACGATATTAAGGGTACTATCCAGGCCACGATGCAGATCGGCCCACTGCCATTCGGCCTCATCCACGTGGGAGAAATCCTTGAGATCCTGCACGATGCCCTTGACCCGTGCGATGCCCTCACGGGACTCACTCACCAGGTCAAGCACGTCCTGCTTGAGATATTCCAGATCCAGTTTTTGCTTGAGTGCTTGCACGGCCTTGACCGTAGCGTGATCCTCACCCACCTGTGCTTCCAGTTGCTCATAGCCTTCGAGCATCTGACACAGGTTGTCGATGTACTTCTGCAGAGTGCCCAGGTTGGAATAGACATAACCGACCGGGTTGTTGATCTCGTGGGCCACGCCGGCGGCGAGCTGGCCGATGGAAGCCAGTTTTTCTGATTGCAGCAGTTGCTCGTGGGACGCCTGTAATTCGCGGTGCGCCGCTTCCAGTTCGACATGCGCGCGTAGCTGTTCCTTTTCCGCACGGTAAAGGCGGATAGCCGTTTGCACCGCATGGCACAACGACTCACTACTGAGATCCTCCTTGGAGATGTAATCCGAAGCCCCGGCACGCAACAGTTCCACGATGAGCCGCTCGTCACGCTGGCCGGTGAGCATCACCACCGGTATGGTAATACCCGCCGTGCGCGTGTCGCGCAATAATGACAAGCCATCACCATCGGGAAGCATGTAATCAAACAATGCACAGTCGAAATTTCCATTAAGCAGGGCTTCAAGTGCTTCACTGGCACTGGCAACTTCTTCAATACCGGCATCGACGGCTGTAGACTTCAATGCACGACGCACTGCCATGCGGTCTACGTCATCGTCATCTACGATTAAAATTTTCAGTTCATCGGTCATTGTCATTCCTCAAAAGGACGAGGGACGAGAAAAACCACTTGACCTCGCCATTCGCCATTCGCCACTATATTCAAGGCAACTCAATTAATGTCCAGAACACATCAAGGGTCTTGACCGCTTCCATGAACTTGCCCGGCTCCACTGGCTTGAGTATGTAGCCAGCTACGTTCATATCGTAAGCAGCCATGCGATCCTTTTCCTCATCAGAGGTGGTGAGCACGAACACACTGATGGCACGCAGATCTGCATCTCTACGCAATTCTCCGAGAAACTCGATGCCGTTCATCTTTGGCATATTGATATCCAGCAAAATGATCTTTGGCGCTGGATTGAGCTTCTCTTCACCATCGGTACCGCGCAACATGGCCAGTGCTTGCAGACCATTACCGGCCACATGCACGGTATTATTGATATGATTCTTCATGAAGGCGCGCTGCACATTCATCACATCCACTTCATCGTCTTCAACCAGAAGAATCGAAACATTGTTGTCCAGCATGGTTTATGGCTCCTGTGTTCAAAATGGCTTGTTACGAGTAGCTAGCTACTCGTAACCTGTTCTTCATTTCTGTTATTCGGTACCGTAAAACGAAAAGTTGAGCCGTGCCCCTCCTCTGAGTCCAGAGTGATTTCCCCGCCTAGTTCCTCGACAATTTTTTTCACCACCGTCAGCCCCACGCCGGTGCTTTCCACCTTGTCACGTGCGTTCAGGGTCTGGAATATCTTGAAGATCTTGTCATGGTATTCGGGGGCAATGCCGGGACCGTCATCGGCCACGGAAAATTCATACATTGCATCATTGATCGGCTGCACCGAAACCGTAACCCGCGCCGACTCGGGTTGGTCGTGATACTTAATGGCATTGGACAACAGGTTGGCGAATACCTGGGACAGCGGCACCCTTGCCGTTGACAGAGTAGGCATATCGGCGGCAATATCAATCTGAAAACCAGGCGGCGGAGCCAGTCCATCGAGAACTTCGTGCAGTAGCTGCACTACGTCCACTTCCTCGATTTCCATGTCGATACGCCCCACTCGTGAGTACTGCAACACACCATTGATGAGGGCTTCCATGCGCGACACGCGTCCACGCAGCAGATTCATCTGCTTGCGGGTATCGTCGGTCATTACCTCTTCCAGATCCTCTTCGATCCATTGAGAGAGATTGGCGATGGCACGTAGCGGTGCCTTGAGATCGTGGGAAGCGATGTAGGCGAACTGATCCAGTTCCTGGTTGCTGCGTTCCAGCGCCTCAGCCCTGGCCTGCGATTCATTGTGCATGTGTTCCATTACAATGAAAGCCTGCTTCTTGTTTGATATATCCGTGTGTGAACCCGCCATGCGGACAGGCTGGCCGGTATCATCACGCAGCCCCATGCCACGACACTGAATCCAGGTATAACTGCCTTGCTTATTTTGCAATCGGTATTCGATTGCAAAGTTATCGGTTTCTCCCTCCATGCAGGACATCCAGTCATTCAGTGCAGTGCCCAAATCGTCTGGGTGGATCAAAGCCTGCAAAGCCAGAAAATTATCTTCGATATCCGCTTCATCGTAACCGAGCATGGTTTTCCAGCGCGGCGAGAAATAGATCTGGCCTGTGGTCAGATCCCAGTCCCAGATGCCATCCCGGGTGCCGCGGGTGATCAGCGTGAAGCGCTCCTCACTGGCGCGCAGATCTGCATCAGCCTGCTTGCGTTGGCTGATGTCACGCAGGATACCGACAAATAGATGCCTTCCACCGGCCTGCTGCATTTCGCTGATAGCCAGATCCATAGGCAGGATATGACCATCACTGTGCCGAGCCTCCACTTCTCGCGCACCTACACCAATAATATGGCCTTGCCCAGACTCCATATAACGATGCAAATAACGGTCATGCAGTTGGCGATCTGCTTCGGACATCAGGCAACTGACATTTTGTCCCATTACCTGATTGGCGCTGTAGCCAAAGATTTTTTCCGCCGCGGGATTAAACGACAGGATTACCCCCTGCTCATTTATGGTAACGATACTGTCGGCAGCGTTCTCAACAATGGCCTGGATCTTTTGCTTGCTATCGGCAAGCGCTGCCTGGTGGCGTAAAAATATGAAATAAATTGCAATGGTCACTGCCAGAACCAGCAGCGTACTCACTTGCAACAGCGTTCGTTTGTGCTGTGTCTCTTCCAGCCGCACCATGAGCAAACTATCAAGCTCACTCTCGATGGTGCTAAACAGATGAAAAAAATTATCCAGCGCTATGGTGCCAGTGTTAAAATATGCGCCAGTAGAAACATCCAGTGCAGCAGAGTTCGTGATCTGTTTATGCACCATGCCCAGAAAGCGGCTTATGCTGTTAACGGACTCATCAAGCTCGGCGGACAGGCGGGATTGCAGTGAAGGATTTCGCTGAAAGAGCACGGTCATATTGCGAACCAGATCATCTAACCCCACACTAATAGATTGACCAAGCGCCCTGAGTCTCACTCTCTCATTGGCACCGATACGGTCACGCGCGACGATGCCCGAGCCCAGCCCCCGCACCTGACCGATATCTTCCAGCTGCCAGGGCATCTGCATGATCGCTGTTGCCAGGGCACGGCTGTCCAATTGCGTATCGAGTACCAGATGGAAAACATCGATCGCCTCACGGATGGATAAAAGTAGTTCGTTGATCAACATGGTGTGCGCGTCGAAATTGTCACCGGGAGACATTTGCAGATGCTGCTGTTGCAGCTTCAGCCAGTCCTTGCGCCAGGTTATCCATCCGTTACTGGTTTGCTGCATGGATTCGAATGCGACATGCCGCCTTTCAACCGCAAGTACATCTTCATCGATGCGTGCGGCGAGTACGGGTAACCGGGATTCAAATTCGTGTGCGCCATTGAGATGGGCGTATGCTATGCCACGATGCTGCTGGATATGTTCCAGCAACGTGCGCACGCTATCAATGTAATCGAAACCTGCCTTTTGCCGTGTGATAAATCGGGTCTCGGTATCGAGTTCGGCATTGAGCAGATAGCTCACGCCCAGGAAAGGCAGTACCAGACTTAACAGCAACAGGGTGAGTCCCAGGTTACCGGCAATCTTGCCTGTCTGCATGGCTTCCCGATTTATATTCTTAACTCTAGCCATGCTTTGCGTTCTTTTGAAGGGTCGCCGATCAGGTATTCAATGATGTTGGTCACGTGTTCATTTTCAAACGGCTTGGAGATGTAATACGCCACGCCTGACAGATAGCCTTTCATCACTTCATCTTCGGCAGTGAGCATAACCACTGGTGCCTGAGTCAGGTTCTGTTCACGCAGAATCTGCAGGCATTCGAAGCCATCCATTTCGGGCATGCGTACATCAAGAAAAATCAGATCCAGTGCTTGAGCGCGGATCACCTCCAGCGCCTGCGAACCGCTATTGGCGGTGATGATATTATATGGAAAGGGATGCAGAAGTCGTTGCAGGGCGGTAAGCACATTTGTCTCATCATCGACGAGCAGAATGGTTTTTTGTTCCTGCGGTTGGTTAGTGGCCATGTTCATCTCTTCCAGTGAAAGTATCGTAGCAGGGAGCATTCCACTGCGTGTTTAGTGAATAAATAGTTTTGCCCCGCTTACACGGCTTTTTCATAACCTGGTGATAGAGTTCAATACTGACATCGTTCATAAATAGATCCATTGATAACTATTGGTATCACTACCCGATATTTTCTTGGTGGACCATTTTACTATCGGCGGTAAGGCTGAAATATTTACCCGACAAAACATGCAAGTATTCCTGACAACAAGATATTCTGAACAAAGGCAGATGTTGTGATGGCCTGAGCGGCAACTCCAGCAAAGTGAGGGTATCCTCCATCCTCCATAGTGACTATCAATTGGCACTGTTCTAGCAGGTTAGCACCAATACCTCGTCAGCTTGTTGTGGTTCCGTGGATGGTTCAGATTTAACAAGTAGGATGAGCAAAGCGAAGCGTGCCCATCTTTTGTTTAAATTTATTGGGTTCCAGATTTTGATGGGCACGCGTTGCTTTGCCCATCCTACGGTTTTTTTAATCAAGGCTTCCTTCGACAAGCTTCCTTCGACAAGCT